>CAKVND010000061.1 GCA_934777245.1 uncultured Candidatus Melainabacteria bacterium
TAGTTAGAAGGAATTATAATATTAAAACTTGTATTTTTCAATATTTGAGATTCAACCCAAACAATACCGTTTAATGACTGAACAAGATTTTTTACGCTAGCTAAAACAATTGCCCTTAATACATTCTTTCTATTTGTAGAATCTAAAATTGTATACGGATCAAACATGCATTCCAAATCATTTTCTGAAAGTAATAACGCACTTGTAGAAAGCGAAATCATTGTATATTGAGCCGGTGCTAAATTCTTTGAAGAAATAAATTCATCATCCGGATTTGATAATATAATTCCAACTTCGCCCATGTCAACTGATTTCAAAATAATTTCTAAAATATCTTGCAAAATATTTTTCAAAATTTCTTCATCAGTAGAAATAGTTTTCTTAAATTCATCTTCTGATTTTATAACAATTTTTACATCTTTATCTTTATACAACTGTTCATTAAATCTAACTACAGAATTTACTAAAGCTAAAACGTCTAACATCTTCTTATCCGGTTCTTTCAAAGCCGATTCAGTTTGAGAAAGCTCCAAAAGCTTGCCTACAAAATACATTAATTCAGATGAATTTTTATTAATAATTCTTATGTATTTTTCTTGCTGTTCACTCATTTCACCGCCCAAACCATCTGCCATAGCTTGAGAAAAACCAACAATAGATTGTATTGGTGATTTCAAATCATTAGCAAGTTTCAGTAAGAAATTATTTTTTTCTCTATTAATTTCTTCTGTTTTATCCTCTTGAGCGATTGCAGAATTTTGTACCGCATCACGAAAATCAAGCACATAGCCTTCCGCAATTTCTTTTACTGTCATGTCAAAATATATTTCTTTACCTGCAAACTTTGTAATAACAGGCTTGTGCATTATAACAGAGCTTGAAATTAAGTTCATCGGATTTTCTATAAAATCACTTATATTAGATGTAAGAAGATGCATTTTTGAAGTTTCAAAAATCTCTGCAGCTGCATCATTCACCCACTGAATTTTACCGTCTTTTCCGCATAAAACAAGCGCATCAGGTAAAGCTTTTTCAACATCTATTGAATTTGTTCTAAATAATATTTTCTTTATATCCATAAATTTATATTTCCTTTACCCAAATCTTATCACAAAAGCTAATTTATAAAAATTATTTGTAACCGTTTGGAAACATATTTTAACAGAAATCAGGTAGAAATTATAACTTATATATTTAGCTAAAATGGATTGCTTCATTTTACAATAAACTTCCCCGCTTATAGGTATCACTACTAATAAGGAAGTGAAGTGTAAAATCGCCTTCGCAATGACAAGGCGTGAGACTACCGACTAGGCGTCATTTTGAGGTGCGATTAGCACCGAGAAATCCAGCTTTTTAATAACTATTATCTTTTTATATTTATGAATGTCAACTGCACCGCGAGCGTTTTTTAGTTATGTAGGATGGGAAAAGCGATAGCGGTTCCCATCTTTATTAATCAGTAAGAGAGAATAAAATTCCGCTAGGTGGATAGATATAATTTAAATATGGCATTACATACTCACCGAATTGAAAAGGTGGAAACCGCTTACGCTTTTTCCACCCTACCGATAAAAATGAACGACATTTGCACCGCGAGCGTTTTTAGCGAGCGTTAGAGTGCAAGCTATGCTTGCTAATCATCCATTTTATTGAACGCTCGTAAGAGCGTAGAAAACTATGGCGTGTTTTCTCTTTCTTTTGGTTCTTTTCTGGGGTAAATACTTTCGGCTTGTAGATATACTTACGGGTTTGGAAGTGAAGTGAAAAATCTTTTCTTCGCAACAAAAGAGAAAGAAAAGGACATTTTCAAAAAAACTTTTTATTTTAAAATAGTTCTTACTTTTTCTTCTTTAAAAAAGCAAGAAGAAAAAGTAAGCAAAAAGAAGAAACTTTCACAGTTTCCTACAACCTTACGGTTGTGGTCTGAATGGATGTAGCAAGCAGAGCTTGCACTTTCACGCTCGCTAAAAAACGCTCGCGGCGCGAATAGCGTCCAGTTTTAATTGGAACAAAATAGTTAATAATACCCCCACCCGTAGTGTAGCTTTCGACACAGTCTCAAGCACAACTACTACCCTCCCCCTTGGAGAGGGAGCTTTTTTTAACAAAAAAGTAGGGTGGGAAAAGCGTTAGCGATTCCCACCCCATATATAAAAATGAAATTTATTCACTCAATAGCTTA
Organism: uncultured Candidatus Melainabacteria bacterium; assembly: GCA_934777245.1. Next base: position 2,186 of record CAKVND010000061.1, read on the forward strand.
TCTGCAAGTGGTGATTCAACTTTTCCATTAAGCGTTTTGGAAACTGTTTTAATATTTTCAGCCATTTTTTCCATTTCTGGAGTCCAAACAAAATTATCCATTACGTATTTTTCACCTTTTGAGAAATCACCTTTCATCTGAACTTGGATAATTTCTTCCAACATTTTTCTTGCTGTCGGAATCATTTTTTCGATATCAACATCAAGAACTCCTTCCGGAGAAATTTTTATTGCACCTTCTTTTATAAAGTAATAATTTTGCATAACTGAGCGAACTCTGTGAGCTTGACTCAAAGTTGGTTTTGACATCATCATATTATCAGTAGCATAAGTTACAATAATTTGATTTCTTTGTTCTGGCGTATACATGCCGGCTTCAGTCAAAACATCAAGCATAGCCAAAGAAACCATATCAGCCTTATTTTCTTCAATAATTGATTTATACTTACCTAAGCCTTCTGTACCTGATTTTGGCCCGAGAGAATGTCCGTTTTCATGTCCAACCGTAAACCAATGGTCTGCTTCATCATTATAGAATTGATGCAATTCCGGATTCAAAGTCGCATTCAAACGCTTTTTCATTTTTTCTTTAGCATCTTCTGATGTTATAAGACGAATTTGTCTATGATAAACATTTCTTCTACCGCCATCCAATTCACGAATTGAAAGTTTATCATCATTTGGCAAGTTTTCAGCAAGCGTAATCCCTGCTCTAAATTCGCCAACATCACCTGTAACAGCAACCAAATCCGCATCAACCATAGTTTGCTTAGATTCTTTATCAGGCGAAATATTTTGAATATAATCATCCTTGAATGGCATATTTTGCGCCATTAGAGGCAAGAATTTTTTAACATTGAGAATTGCATCAGTACCTTTTTTGTTAATAATTCCAACTCTACCTCCAAGAAAATCCTTTGCAACAGGAACAATACCGTTTTCGTCCAAAAGCGCTTTTAGTTCAGAATTTTCAACAACAGTTTCTGTTAATTCATCCGAATAATTTTCTCTTGTTATTGTAAATTCCAAAGGTGTATCTTGTAAAGTTGCCCATTTTTTGTCAGCATAAGCATCAAGCATAGGATCAGCTGTTCTTAGCGCTTTTGCTTGAAGTTGCAAAAACTCATTAAAATCAGCATTTGTAGAAGTTTCAGATGCCTTTTCGAGTTCAGAAGCCATATAAGCAAAATCATCTTTAAATTTATCTACATAATCTGTTGCAACAAGTTCATTGCCTACTCTTTCTACTACAGAGCGTTGGTTCAAAATTTTTGCAACTTCGTCAACTTTACCGTTTTTAAGCATAGCAATCAAAATTTTATGAAATTCTTCTTTATCTAAATCTTGCGGATAAACACCTTTACCTGCACGCATTGAAACACCTTTAGCAAGTTCAATCATGTTGCTTTCTCTGTCCAGAGAGCAAACACCTTTTTGAGCATCAAAAAGAATTTTTGTTAGTTTAGCGTCCTCATTACCTTTTTCAATTTCTTTCTCTAAATAATCTTGGAAAGGCAAATTGTTTGGGTTATCCAATTGCATATTGATTTTATCTAAAACAACTGCTGCCTTAACTAAATGTTTTAGCGCTTCCTTATCGCCATCAGCCAATTCCAGATACTCAGGCGCATCAACTGCAAGCATTTTTTTAGTAGTTAAATAGTCTTTATGTGTTCTTTTTTCAAGCTCTTCGTGGGAAAGATTAAGTTCGTAATCTTTCTTTGAAAGCCCAACATTATTAATCATACTCATCTTATCAAGCTCCTTTACTAACTTATTTTCAGGGTAATTTTCATTTTTATTTTGCATAATTGATGCATTTGCTCGAAATATGCATTTATTATTAATTTTGTTAATCGGGTTAATTTTCATAATTCAGTTATATCTTAGCACATTTACCAACTTGCCGCAATGTTTTTATAAAATATAAATAATTCTAATACAAAGATAATAAAACCGCTTTGAGGAATTCCTCAAAGCGGTTTTCGACTTTACCCTAACCAACAAACTTACACGAATAATAAGTTTTATCCATATATCACCTGACCTTAAATTAAGTTCAATGCGATACTTGGAGTTTGGTTAGCTGTTGCTAGCAATGTAGCAGATGCTTGTTGCAAAATTTGTGACTGAATATAACTTGATGATTCTTCAGCTACATCAGTATCTCTAAGTGTAGATAATGAAGATGTCAAGTTTTGTGATTGAACATCAATTGCAGAAATAGCTGAATCTACTCTGTTTTGAGCAGCACCAATTGCAGTTGTTCTTCTTGAAATTTCATTAATCGCTTGATCAAGATATTTTAACATTGAATTTGCTTGATTATCTTTGCCATCTTGTAATATAAACTTATCATCTTTCTTTTTTAATCCTGAGCAAGCAGCTGCAAAAACTTCTAAACCTTCTTTTTTTGTTAAATCAGCTGCAGTTTTATTATTTGCTGCTTTTAATGAATCATCTAATCCTGTCATTGCTTTAAACAATCCATTAACGCTCGCATCTTTAAATAAAGATACATCTAAGTTAATAACGCTATTATCATCTGAATATAAACCGACTTGAAGATTTATACCATTACCTGTAACTCCGCTACCGTCACCATCTTTTGTATAAGACATCAGCTTAATACCGTTGAACTCTGCGTTTCCTGAAATACGGTTAATTTCTTGTAACCTTGCAACAACTTCTGATTGAATAGCTTTCAATGATGATGAACCGTAAGTTCCGTTAGCAGCTTGTTCGGTCAAATCTCTAATACGTTGCAAGTGTTCTGTTAACAAACCATAAGTTTGCTCTGCAGTTGTTAATAAGTCAGAACCTGTAGCTGCGTTATCAGCCGCAACGTCTAATGAACCAAGCTGTGTATTCCATTGATTTGAAATTGAATAACCTGCAGCGTTGTCTTTTGCGTGGTTAATCTTGTAGCCTGTAGACATTCTTTCAATAGATTGGTTCAAGCTGTTCGTCGCGTTGTTCAAATTTCTTTGAGCGATAATTGACGAAACGTTTGTGTTGATTGTGAGTGTCATAGTTGGATCTCCTTTCTCTTCTCTCGATACGTACTTTACTGCGCCTTCCTTGCACAGCCTTCTATGTTACTCGTTTTTTATTTTTATTAATCCCTGTACTCCTAAAAAAAGCACAGTTTCTCCTGTGACTGAATTAAATCAGAATTCAACTCAGCCCGACTAAGCCTGTGAAAACTCACGGCTTTTGGTTTATACTCTCTTTCTTGATATGTACTTTGAAGTGAATGAGTCAATAAGTGAATATGTGAATAAGTTCATATTAAATTTTCTTTCGTAACTAGGTATACTGAACGAATATGTCTTTATAAATAAATCTATAAAGAACTTATTCACTTATTCACCTATTCACCTATTCACTTATCGACTTTTCCGTATACACCATCAAACAGCAAGCGTTACCCTTTGACCAATTAAACGATTCTCCACATATTTTTCATAAGCTTGCCCGCATCCTTTGCTTGCACCACTTACTCAAAACATACATTCCATGTATTTACGCTTTAGATTTGTGATATATACTTCTTACAATAACATTATTGCAACACTATATAACAAAAGTAAACTGTTTCTTCTCATTTTTTTACAAATCTTTATAGAAATTAAAATTTCTTAATATAAGTTTTAAGAATTAATATAATAAAATAACAATCGCGCAGTGAATTCACTACGCGATTGTTATTTTATTTATTTTGTTCCAAAATCATTCCGCATCAGGCAATCCTAAAGAAATTCGCTTATCCTTTGGATTAAACTTAACAATTTTAGTATTTATTTTATCTCCGGATTTTAAAATACAATTATTTGCATTTTGATAATCTGCTAACGCTGATTGCGGAAGCAAAGCTTCTACCCCCGGTAAAACTTCTACAAAAGCACCAAAGGTTTTTATTCTTGTAATAACACCTTCTTTAACATCGCCTTCTTTTAACTCTTCTTCCGCCTTAATCCAAGGATCCGGTTCTGTATTTTTAAGACTCAAACTAATTCTCTGCTTGTTATAGTCTACATCAATAATTTCAACATTAATTTCTTGACCAACTTTTAATAAATCAGTCGGATGTTCTACCCACTTCCAAGAAATTTGTGAAAGTGGAAGCAAGCAATCAACACCACCAACATTCACAAACGCTCCGAAATCTGTAATTCTTACAACTTCACCTTTAACAACTTGACCGACTTCCACTTGTTCAAATACGCTCTTACGAGTTTCAGCCAAATTTGATTCATAAACTTTTCTGTTTGACAAAATTAAGTTGTTTTGAGATTTATCTAGAGATAAAATCTTAACATCAATCTTGTCGCCAACATTTGATATAGTTTCTCTGGCACAAAGTTGACCTTGAGGAATAAAGCCTTGAACTCCTGACACATCAACTACAACGCCACCTCTAACAATTTGAGAAACAACAACAGAAATTGTTTCATCTGCTTCTTTAATTTTTTCTAATTCAGCCCATGTATGTGCAAGATGAACTTTTTTGTATGAAAGCAAAAATTTACCATTCTCATCACAATCTTGAGTAATTAGAAATTCATATTCTGTATTTTTTTCTAAAACATTTTCTACTTTTGCATTTTTGTCTGATGAAACTTCATAACTAGGAACAAAAGCTGCGCTTTTTGAACCTATATCAACAATTGCGCCATTAGATTCATAATCACAAACAATACCTTTTACGATATCCCCACGTTTAAAATTGTAGTCATACTTCGCTAAAAGTGATTCAAAATCACAATCTGAATACTGTTGAACCATTCGATTCTCCTTTTTTATAATAAACACGAGCTAATTATATCATAAAAAGCGAAAAACGACAATAGGCAATGAATTTACAGTTGTTAAATTCTTTCAGCTGCAGTTCTACTCAATAATATAGCAGTATTTGTACCACCAAAACCAAAAGATGTACATAGACAAGATTTTATACTTTTAAGAGTTGTGTTTTTATCTGCTAAATATATTTGCGGAATATCCATGTCATATTCATTGTCATAAATATGTGGAAAAACTTGCCCTTTACCATTTTCTAAAAGTTTACAACAAAGTGCAATTTCAAGGCTTGCAGCCGCACCCAAACAATGTCCGGTAAGAGGTTTTGTAGAACTAGCCGGAACATTAGAGCCGAATACGTTATAAATAGCACGTCCTTCCATCAAATCATTCGCTAAAGTACCGGTTCCATGAAGGTTTATGTAATCAACCGTTTTAACATTACCTAATGCTAGTCTGATTGCTCTTTCTGCTTCAACCCCCTCCGGGTCCGGAGTTGTCGCATGATAAAAATCTGTCGTTTCACCGATTCCCGCAATTTCGATTTCGTTATCTTTTGCAGAGCCTGATTCTACGATAAAAGCCGCCACACCTTCTCCTATATTAATCCCTTTTCTATTTTTACTAAAAGGAATTGTCGGCTCTTTAGATAATATTTCGAGCGAATCAAAGCCATATATAGGAACTTTTGCCAAACTATCCACACCAACTACTAATACTTGCTTTGCAACTTTTTTATCCAAAAGATTTTTAGCTATAGAAAAAGCTTTTATGCCGGACGAACAAGCTGTAGATACAGAAGTATAGAAATTATTTAAACTAAAATGTTTATATAAAAATTCCGCAGGATTACCGATTTCATAATGTTTTTCACATAATGTTTCATCATATTCTTCAACTCCGGAATTTGTTGTCGCGCAAACTACAGCCAATGAATCTTTATCAAAGTTCTCTATTCCAAAATCCTTAATACACTCTAAAACCAATCTATTACAGCGCAAGTTATAATCGGGATTATCAATTAATGGCAAATCGCACTCAACAACACCCAAACGCTTACCATCAAGCATTTTAAACTTAGAATTGTCGCCAAGAAGCGCTCTTTCAAAGATTTCATCTATATTATTGCCTAAATTGCATATTGCATTGTATTTCGTAATCTTCATTTTATAGTATAATTTTAGCATGAATATAGAGTCGGTATTTGTTAAAGATTTTTATTACACAAAAGAAGCTGATACGAGTTTTTTACCACCATTGATTAGACGAAAACTCGGGAGTTTAGATAAATTCGCAATTTCTGCTATGGAAAGTGTTTATTCTAAAGAAATTGAAGAAATCGTATTTGCTTCAAAAGCCGGTGAAGCTGACAGGCTTAACAAAATAATTTCGCAATACAAAGAAATGAACGAAGTTTCTCCTGCTCAGTTTTCAGCTTCTGTGCACAATTATCCTGTTGGATTTTTCACTTTGTATAAAAAAATAAACATACCCTATTTTGCCCTTGCCGCTGGTGATAAAACTTTTAAAAACGGTTTAATCGCAGCTTCTATATCCGCTCATAAAAATGTTTTGTATGTTTATGCAGAAAAAGATTTTGCACTATCATGCTTAATCTCAAAAACAGAAGGCGAAATTGAATTAAACAATATTCCTGAAACGGCAACAGAACTAATTAAAATATTGGAGAGCAAAAAATGAAGATTTTACGCTCATTATTTGTAATATTATGTTTTTCAGTATTTGGAATTGGTTCAATAATTTTAAATTTTCTTTTGTTTCCATTTATAAAAGAAAATAAAGAGCTTTGCTCAGACATAATCCACAAATCGTGGAGATTTTTTACAAACTTGTTTGTTGTTTTAGGCTTGATTAAATTAGACATTAAAAGGTTAAACAAAATTGAAAATAAAGTTATCGTTTGTACACATCCAAGTTTTATTGATATTGTAATTCTGATTGGCTTAATTCCGCGCACAACGTGTTTTGCCAAAAAAGAACTTGCGCATAATCCAATCCTTAAAAATCTTGTAAACAGTATCTTTATAACAAATGAAATTGATTTAGATGAGCTAAAGGCGCAATCTAAAAAAATGCTTGATAGAGGATTTAACGTTATTATTTTTCCGGCCGGCATAAGACACAGAAAAAATGAATATCCTAAAATCAAAAAAGGAGCTTCATTAATAGCCTTAAACGCAAACAAAAACATTGTACCAATTAGAATTTTTGATGATGAAGATTTTCTTTTTATAAATCAGCCGTTCTATGAAGCAAGCGATAAAATTGTTACGTTTGAAATAGAGCAAGGCGAAGAAATTAAACTTGATAATTATAGAAACGAAAGTGAAATTATAGAAAAGAAAAACATTACAAAAGCAATCGAAAAAGCTTTGTATTATAATAAAATGTAAGATTATTAAAGGGGAAACTATGAAAATTGCAGTAATTTCTGATATACACGGCAATATGGAAGCTGTAGAAGCTGTTATGGAAGATATTTCCAAACAGCAATGCGACAAAATTTTTGTATTAGGCGACTATGCTATGGCAGGGCCTGAACCTAATTATGCCGTAGATTATTTTATGGAACGCAAAGATAATCCAATGTTCAAAATGATTCAAGGCAACACTGATTTGATGATTGCTGATTACTCAGACGAATTGTATGCAAAGCTAAAAGAAAAAGCACCTGTTATGGCAGAAGCTCTTAAAAATGATGCTGAGATTTTAAATCCTGTTCAAAAGTCTTTTTTAAAAAACTTACCTATT
>CAKVND010000062.1 GCA_934777245.1 uncultured Candidatus Melainabacteria bacterium
CCAACGATTGCAGCTGACAGATAACAGCTCAAAGTTCCGCATATAAGAGCTCTTAGACCTAATCTTGCAAGATTTTTCTTTTGGTTTGGCGCAAGTTCTCCAATACCACCAATTTGAATAGCAATTGAACCAAAATTACCAAAACTGCATAATGCAAAACTTGCAATCATAAAGCTTTTTGGGTCAATAGATTGCGCTACGTGAGTTAAGCCAACGTAAGCAACCATTTCATTAAGAACTAATTTTGTACCCATTAAGGCTCCGACTGTTGAAGCATCATGAAGCGGAACTCCAAGAATTATCGCAAATATTGCAAAAATCTTTCCTAATATTAATTTCAAAGATAAGTGTGATAAAAATGCAAAATGTGAACAGCCCGGTATAAATTTATAACAGAACATGCCACCTAAACCTAATACCCAATCGATAAATGCAACAAGCGCTACAAGTGCTAAAATCATTGCTGTAACGTTAATTGCAACTTTCATACCATCAGATGCTCCGTTTGAAATAGCTTCAAAAACGTTTGCAAAAGTTCTTCTCTTTGAAATTCTTATATTATCTCTTGTTTCCGGTTCGCCTGTTTCAGGGTAAACAATTTTTGTCAAAATCATAGCTCCCGGAGCAGCCATAACAGATGATGCTAAAATATAATGTGCAGGAATACCCATGCCAATATAAATTGGCATAATAGCGCCGGAGATACAAGCCATACTTCCCGCCATAGAAGCTAACAATTCAGAACGTGTTAATTTTTCTAAATAAGGTTTAATCATGATTTGCGCTGTGATTTGTCCAACAAATGAGCTTGCTACGTTTGAAAGAGCTTCTGCTCCGGAAATATGCATAAGTTTATTCATTGCTTTACCAAGAATTGCAACAACTCTTTGCATTATTCCGTAATAATAAAGAATATTCACTAAAACCATCATGAAAATGTTTGTACAAATAAGTTGAACCGCAAAAATCGTTCCACTTTTTCCAAAAAGCTCAATTAATTTGTCATTTTGTAGCAACGCACCGAATACGAACAAACCGCCTTCTGTCGCAAATTCAAGAATTTTTTGAATGAATAGACCTATCATTAAGAACATTTTTTGCCCAATCGGAACTTTAAAAATAAATACAGCAAGCAAAACTTGCAATAAAAAACCTGTTCCTATAGTCTTGTAATTAATAGCTTTTCTGTTATTTGACATTAGAAAAACGATTAAAAATATTACTACAATCCCGATAAGTCCGATAAATCTTTCCATTTACACTCCTTGATAAGCTACTTAATAATTCTATCATAAAAAAATAAGAGAATAAAAATATCGAGACAAAAAATTCTTAAAAACCGGATTGCCACGAGAACCGAAGGTTCTCTCGCAATGACGACATGTTGGGATGTCTTTTGTGCATCTCCTCCCTCGGACGCATCCAACAATATCCCCTCCCTCGGACGCATCCCACATCATCCCCTCTCCTATGGAGAGGGTTAGGGAGAGGGTATTATCAACCTTTACGATTTCTTGATGATTTCTTCAACCAAAGCTCTGATTAACTTGCTGGCTTCTTGTGTAGTTTTATCATTGGTATAAACTTTGTTTGCCTCATCATTTTTTGTAAAAGTTAATGTTAATTTGTCCGCATTATATGTTGCTCCATAGAACTTTTCAAGATCTTTATAAGCCTCGGTTTCAGTTAATTCCATAGCAATTGCTTTTCGCATTAGAGCCTTAGGAATTCTATTACATAGTGCCATACTAGGTCGTTTGCCTACTGCTAATTTTGGTCCGGTAATAAGAAATAATAAATTGTTCGTATCTATACTCAAAGATTTGTGTACACCAGTTTTGTTATCTGAAGTTACTTCATCCAAAGATTTTATTATACCGACTACGTTATCTGGCGTAACACCGTCTTCTCGTAAGAATTTTGCTCTATTTTCAAAATCATTTATAAATTTATTACCTTCTTGTATGTCATCTAAAGTATACCCATTCACTGCCTTAAATACTTTTGCTTTCGCATCAGGTCCCAATTTAATAGAATTTAATAGCTCTTTCAATTCAGCTTTTGGACGAATTTCTGCCGGAAGATTGCATATTTTATCTAAAAACTCATAAGCTGGTTTAATGAGTGTCTTTTTATCTTTGTTGTAACAAGTTTTTACCAATTCACCAAGTCGAGCTTTTACCGCATCAGGATTTTTGTATCTCAAAGTCGATAATGCATCAACATCATTGTGTCCAAATTCTTGCAACAGTATAGTAAATGTTGCTTTCGCCGGTTCTTGTTTGCAATCTCTCGGTAATATTTTTGTTAATTTTTTAGCATCATACCCTTGAGGTAATAATGATTTTTCGACCTTTCCATCTTTTATGTAGTTATGGAGTAATTTTATACGATTATCGTTATTGATAGCGTTATCACTTACGTTTGGTTGGTTTTCAATAGCTATTGTATTTAATAATGCATCAAACACCTTTTTGTCATTATCAAATTTTTCTATTATCTTATCAAACGGAATATCCCAATTTTTATCTACAGTTACCTTATTATTGATAAAATCGATAACATCATCCGCTGACGACATATTTTCAACCATGGCTGCTCTATGTGCGATTAATTCTTTTGAATCAATATTATCGCCAATTGCTTCGCTATATTGACCTTTGCCCATATCTTCGTATTTTTCATAGTTTACCAATGCTACTTTCATAGCATCTTCCGCAATTGATGCCAATCCTTCCATTTCTTCTTTTGTAGGACGTCTAGAAGGATTAAATGTGTATTCTACTTTGTCTTTGCCTTCTTCATCTTTTGTTGTTGTCTTGTCAAAATACGTTTCAGCAAGTTCTGCTTTTGCAGCTTCTTTCTCATCATCAGACATTTCGGATCTGTTAATCCAATCTGCCGCCTTCGTTAAAAATTCTGCATTTTCAAGATTACCTTTGTCTTTACCGGTATAGATTTCCTTATAACGCGCAATCATAGCGGCGATTACGTCTTTTGAGGCGATGTTTTTACCGTCAGAATCTGTTAATTGTAAGGCAGCCAGAACATATACCCCATTATTCTTGATAACGGTTTTTATATCTTCATCTGACGCATGCAAGTTTTGAACTTGTAGCATTAAGCAATTTGCAAGTTCGACATCTCCTGTATTTGCATACTTTGTAAACAATGCTTTTTTCTTATCGTCAGTATTAGCTGCCTTGAAATCTTTTACGAAGCTATCAAGTACACCTTCATCACTTGCCCAGAAGTAATAAGAAGTATCACCAACAGAAACTGTTGTTCTGAATATCAATTTACCGTCATTATTCATCCGCAAAGTTTTTGCATCGACATGTTTTTCTTCATTAGCTTCTGTTATAACGAAGCCATCTTCCCATTTGGTGTTAGCCAATACCTCCTTCAAATCGACTTCTGCATCCGTCAATTTTACTCCGTCTTTTTCTTTGTTACGGATTTCTTGATACAATCCGGCAAGAGTTTCAAAGCCTTTTTTATCTTTTTCTACAATAGACATGTCTACATTACCGTCTTTATCTGTAGTCAAAGCCCTAACAACATCTGCATTTCTTGTCAAAATCAAATCTTGAACAAATGCTTTTGTGTTGTCAGCATCCTTATTAACCCATTGATGCGTACCGCCTTTTAAGTATTCTGCAATGTTTTGGATAACCTGTGTGTTACCACCGGTTATTTCAATTAATTCTTTTAATGCAGCCAAGTTTGCATCTGATTTAGTTTTCTTAGTAGCGTCATCATCTTTATCATCAAGAGGTTTTAGCTTTTTAAAAGCCTCCGTGAACTTCTTTTTAAGATCATTTAATTCTTCTATAGTAGGAGCTGATAGTGCTACTGCATTTGTTATATTACCGGCTTTAGCAGGATAAGTCTTTTGATACATCACCTTATCACCCTGAGTATACTTCATTATTCCTCCGCCGTTTTTAAATTCTGCGTCTTTGAAGTCGGGCTTACCATTTTTATCTGTTAGTTCTTTGCCGTCTTTATCCACAGGTACACCGGCACCCATATTCAGACCATTTCTAGTTAGAGTTATTGTTGATGTTTTATCAGATGTTGGAGCTTTTGCAACAGTTGTAGTTTCTGCTGTCTCGTCAGTTTGATCAGCTTTTTGAGAGGCTGTACTTCTTCTCTTTTCAATATTTGTCCAATCTTCTCCGGCTTCATCGGTCCTAGCTTGACCAGTAAAAGCTTTTACAGAGTCTTTGCTATTTTCTTTTACTTTAGCAACTCCCGCATCTGTTAAATTGACTTTTAATTTTGTGCCGATAGCTACATTATTAATATCGGGTAAATTATTAATATTGGCGATTTCTGCAATTCTATTATTGATAGATTTATAATCAGTTGGCAAACCTTCAGCTTCAAGAGCTTTTTTTGCAATGGTATAAAGAGTATCACCTTTTTTGATCGTGTGCAAGTCGCTATCAGCTGATTTAAAGAATCCGGTCAATGTTTCGGTTTTATATTTGTTCTTTAAATTTTGTATAGCAGTATTGTATGCTCGCGCAGATGTATTACCATGAACGGGAGTGTTATCGTTCTCATCTTCTTCTATTTCAAAATCTGCATTTTCAATGTTGGTTTTTAAACCATTGATTTCGTTAGCATCAAGTTTACCATTGTTATTTTTATCAATATCTTTAAAAATTGTTTCGGCATTATCACCGAATTTCTTTTTGATATCTTCAATTTTGTCTCCTACGTTGATTGTAATTTTTTGGTTTCCTACATTAACGCTAAAATTGTTTGACATAAAATAATCTCCTTACACTTACTATCACATATTGATAATAGTGTTATCGGCATAATTTTGAAAAACTTTAATCTTTTTGATAAAATCTTTACAAAAATTTACAAACATATTAAAAAATGGATTGCCACGAGTTTCCCTCTCCATAGTTAATAATACCCTCTCCCGCCTTCTCGTTTCCCTCTCCATGTAAAATTGATAAAAGGAGAGGGGAGCAGGACTTGCTTGCTTGGATGTCTTTAGCTTGTCCCCTCCCTTGGGGGAGGGCTAGGGAGAGGGTGTTATTAAACATCAGCCCCCTCCCGCATCTGTAGCTTTCGGCACTGCCTCAAGCACATCTGCGACCTCCCCCGTGGAGAGGTGCTGAACAGTCCCTCAACCCCTGTTCCCCAAAGGGCGAGAGGGGAGAAATATACGACAAAGCAATCTACTTATACAATAATTACCAAAATCAATCTTTACATTTATATTTAATAGACTATAATTATCTTGTAGTGTTAAGAAAGGAGAATTTTTATGTGGCAAAAAGATATTAATATTCATGAAGTTCGTGAAATCAGAACAAGAACATCTGTATTTTTCGGCTGTGGTGCAATTAACAAAATTAACGACATAGCAAAAGATTTTAAATCAAAAGATTTGGATAAAGTTATTGTAATGAGCGGTAAAAACGCTTATAAAGCAACAGGCGCATGGGCTGTTGTTGAAAAAGCATTACAAGATAACGGTATTGCTTATGTAAACTATGATGGAGTTACTCCAAACCCAACTTCTACAGCGGTAAACGAAGCTGCAAAAATTGCAAAAGATTTTGGCGCAAAAGCTGTTATTGCAATCGGTGGCGGTTCTCCTACGGATGCCGGTAAATCTGTTGCAATCTTGTTAAAATACCCTGATAAAACTGCAAATGATATTTATGAATTTACTTTCACTCCGGAAGTTGCAGCTCCAATCGTTGCAATAAATTTAACACACGGAACAGGTACTGAAACAAACAGATTTGCAGTTGTTACAATTCCTGAAAAAGACTACAAACCTGCAATTGCGTATGATTGCATCTATCCTACTTACGCAATTGACGATCCTGCTTTAATGGTTAAATTATCACCAAAGCAAACAAGATTTGTTTCTATTGATGCCGTTAACCACGTAATTGAAGCTGCGACATCAACTGTTGCATCTCCTTATGCAATCACTTTAGCAAGAGAAGTTGTAACTCTTGTTTCTAAATATTTGCCAAAAGCTATTGAAAATCCGGAAGATTTAGAAGCCAGATATTTCTTGGCTTACGCAGCTATGATGGGCGGTGTATGTTTTGATAATGGTTTATTGCACTATACTCACGCTTTAGAACATCCGTTGAGTGCTGTTAAACATGATTTGTCACACGGTTTAGGCTTAGCAATGCTTCTTCCAGCCGTTGTTAAAAACATATTTACAGCAAAGGCTGAAACCTTAAAATACATTTTAGAGCCGGTAGTTGGTAAAGTTGAAACAGCTGACGAAGCTTCTAAAGGCGTTTATGAATGGTTAAAATCAGTTGGCGTTCCTAACAAATTGAAAGATGAAGGATTTACAGATGCTGATGTTCCAAATCTTGTAAATTTAGCGTTTACAACTCCATCTCTTGATGGACTTCTTGCAATCGCACCAACAAAAGCAACAAAAGAAGCCGTAGAAGAAATTTATAGAAATTCTTTATAAAAATGATAGTGCAGAGGGTATTATTTAATTTATAATACCCTCTTACACTTTCTCTAAGTTAATAACTTTTACCTCATTACTTTATCGTTTCCAAAAATTTTCTTGCACAATCAAACATTGTCGTAACCAAGCCCGAGTTTGAATAAATATTCATTCCTGATGATTCAAGCACTTGTTTCATACGATGTTCCCACATCGAATAAATTTCATCTTCAGGCATATTAAGAGTTTTACCAATCATTTTCAACTCTTTATAATCAATGGGAATCGGTAATGCGCCTCTCAAAATATCCACCACATCTATTCGTTTTTTTCGTGGGAACGATTTCAAAAATTGAACGACAGAAAATTTATTCTCTTTAATATAATTTTTTAAAGTTTCAATCGATTCATCTATCAAAATTGGCTCTTGTGGGATTCGATACTCTGAAAACTCTTCAGGCTCGACATCCATAACTATGGCAATTCTCTCAATAGTTGTACCGCGGGTTGAAAATGGAACCGTTTCATCTATTAAGTTATAAACATATGATAATGTTACACCTATCATTTCTGCAAAATCTCTTTTATGCAATGAATGTTTTTTCAAAAATCTAGCAACTTTTTCAGAACTTTTTTCCGGAAGTATTTGTTTCATAATTATTACCTCTCTTATTTTCTCCTTGATTTGGTTATTTATAAGATACGGTATTGTAAAAAAAATCATAACCCTACTTTTGGCAGCCAAAATGCCTATTTATATAATTTGTAAAATTATAAAATTTACTAACTAAATAACATTTCCCTACCCTAAAAAAGCTACAAAACAGCAAAATTTGAGTGTTTTTAAGTTTCCGGATTATTTTTAGAATTTGTTGCTACTGAAACAGGTTCTGCATGAATAATAGTTGAAACATTTCCCAGTTCTTTCTTGATTTCATTTTCTATCTGGTCGCAAATATTATGAGCACAACTAATTTTCATATCAGGATTAAATAGTAAGGTTAATTCTATGTCTTTATATTGACCGGATTTTCTACCTTTTATGTTTTTAAATCCTTTTATGACTTTATTGTTTTTTAAAATAGTTTCAATTTTTTTTATATCTTCTTGCGGAAGAGAGCCATCAAGCAAATTATTCAATGTTTCTTTAGAAATCATAAATCCGGTTTTTAAAATTATTACAGCAACGACAATAGCTACAATCGGATCTAAAGCAGCAATACCGGTGATTTTAATTAACACTAACCCTACCAAAACACCTAGTGAAGAAAAAATATCTGTGCTCAAGTGTTCTGCATCAGCCAAAAGCGAAACAGAATCAGATTTTTTTGCCACGTAAAACAAATATCTGCTAACTACAAAATTCGCTACTACAGCTAATGCCATTACATAAATCCCGAGCATAGACTCGGTTTGCAAAGTGTAACCAAGAATTATTTTTTTTGTTGATTCAAATACAATAAAACATCCTGCAAAGATAATCAAGCCACCTTCAATGAATCCGGACATGTCTTCGTATTTTCCATGTCCAAACGGATGTTCTTTGTCAGCAGGTTCAGCTGAGCGAGTTACGGCAAAAAAAGTAAGAACAGATGCTAAAAAATCTGACATTGAATGAATTGCTTCTGAAATAATACTGATACTACCTGACAACATACCTGCAATTATTTTTGTAATAATTATAATCGCGTTGGACGTTATAGAAAGCCCTGCTGCAAATTTTTTTTCAGAATCAAGATTCATTATGCAACTCCATTATTCAATAAATCATGAATATGAATTACGCCTACCGGTTTTTTGTTTTCAAGAACAAAAAGATTTGTAATTTTTTTATCGTGCATAATTTTTAAAGCTTCTGCTGTCATTGCGTTTGGTGAAATTGTTTTAGGATTGCGAGTCATCAAATCAACAGCTTTTTCTTCTAAAATCTTCGCAGACAAACATCTTCTCAAATCACCATCTGTTAAAATTCCTGTTAAATCTCCAGCTTGATTAACGAAACCGACGCAGCCAAGACGTTTTGATGTCATTTCAAGCAGCACAGCTTGCATATTTGCGTTTTCATCCAAAATTGGCATTTCTTGACCCACGTGCATTAAATCAGAAACACGCTTAAGAATTGAACCAAGCTTTCCTCCCGGATGTCTATCATTAAAATCTTCTTTTGAAAAACCTTTTCTTTCAATCATTCCAACGGTTAAAATATCTCCTAAGACAAGAGTTGCAGTAGTTGAACTGGTCGGAGCAAGTCCCAGAGGACAAGCTTCACCATTGTTTGGCAATTCTAAAACCACGTCTCCGGCTTTGCCTAAAGAACTTTCAGAATTTTTAGTAATCGCAATAAGTTTTATTCCAAAACGCTTACAATAATTCAAAATATCAATAAGTTCACGAGATTCACCGCTATTAGAAATCGCGATTACAACATCATCCTCTGTTATCATACCCAAGTCGCCATGACTTGCTTCAGCAGGATGCACAAAAAATGAAGGAGTACCTGTTGAAGCTAAGGACGCCGCGATTTTACGACCTATATGTCCGGATTTACCCATACCTGTAATTATAATTCTACCCTTAGAGTTTTGCATAAAATCAAGGGCTTTAGTAAGATTTTCTGCCTTCACAGAATCTTTTAATCTGCTAATTGCCTCTATTTCTGACTCAATAGTCTTGTTTGCAGAAATTCTATCTAAATCCATTTGTGATTGTTGCATATCTAAAGCCATGTTCAAAACTCCTCAAGTGATATTATAGCATGGAGAATAAAACATTATGTTGTATTTAAATCAATGTAAACTTTTGTAACAAAATACCTGATTTTATTAAAGTTTTAAAAAAATATGCCGTTAATATACATGTACGGAAGGAAATAAAGTAAGATGGGTTTCGGCGATTACAATATACAACAAGGCAATGGACACAAGGAAAAACTTGGCGA
>CAKVND010000063.1 GCA_934777245.1 uncultured Candidatus Melainabacteria bacterium
AAGTTAGAGAATACGGCATGAGATGCGTTGGTCCTAACTGCTTAGGTGTTGTAAACACTCACCCAGAAATCAGAATGGACGGATGTTTCGCTGAATCATTACCTGAACGTGGTAACATCGGTTTCGTTTCTCAATCAGGTGCTTTAGGCGGCGGTATTTTGAACATCCTTAAAGACCTTAACCTTGGTTTTGCACAATTCATTTCAATTGGTAACCAAGCAGATGTTAACGCTGAAACAGCTCTTGAATATTGGGAAGATGAAAAAGACGTAGAACAAATTCTACTTTACATGGAATCAATCCAAAACCCTGCTAACTTCAGAAAATTAGCTTCAAGAATTTCTAAAAAGAAACCTATTCTTGCTCTTAAAGCAGGTCGTTCAGCTGCTGGTGCAAGCGCTGCTTCTTCTCACACAGGCTCATTGGCCGGTGCTGATAAAGCTGCAAACGCATTATTGAACCAATCAGGTGTTATCAGAGAATACTCTTTACAAGATTTGTTCGCAACAGCTAAAGTTTTTGCTAACTGCCCAATTCCAAAGGGTGATAGAGTTGCTATTATTACAAACTCAGGCGGCCCTGGTATCATGGCTACAGACGCAATCTGCGAACACGGTATGCAAATCGCTAAGATTTCTGACGCTACAAAAGAAAAATTAAGAAGCTTCTTACCTTCTGCAGCATCAGTTAAAAACCCTATCGATATGATTGCTTCTGCTCCAATCGAACACTACAAGCAAACATTAGAAACAGTTATCGCTGATGAAAACGTTGATATGATTATTACAATTTATCTTCCATTCTTAGGCTTGAAAGATATTGATGTTGCTAAGGCTCTTATGGAAATCAAGGCTGAACACCCTGAAAAACCTGTTATCGGTGTATTCATGACTAAGTCTGAATTCTTCTCAACATTATCAGATATGGAAGTTAATATGCCATTCTTTATGTACGCAGAAGAAGCTGCTGATGGTTTGAACAGATTGAACCAACAAAGAAAATGGATGGAAAGACCGGAAGGTAAAATTCCTACATTTGATGTTGACTACAAACGCGCTCAAGAAATCATCGCTAAATCAGTTAACGAAGGCAGAGCACAACTTACAACTCGTGAATCTATCGACGTATTGGATGCTTACGGCATCAGAGTATGTAAATCAGGTTTTGCAAAATCTGAAGACGAAGCTGTTTCAATCGCTGATTCAATCGGATATCCTGTTGTAATGAAAATGACTTCTAAAACAACTTCTCATAAAACTGATGTTGGCGGTGTAAGAGTTAACATTCAATCTGCTGAACAATTAAGAGCTGAATACCAAGACTTAATCGCTAAGTTGACAGAAAAAGGACTTCTTGAAGGTCTTGAAGGTGTTATCATCCAAGAAATGGTTAAAGGTAACAGAGAAATGGTTTGTGGTATCGCAACAGACCCTCAATACGGTCCAATGATGATGTTCGGTTTAGGCGGTGTATTCATCGAAGTTATGAAAGACGTAACATTCAGAATAGCTCCTCTAACAGATGTTGATGCTAAAGAAATGATTAAATCAGTTAAGGCATACAAATTGTTAGAAGGTGCTAGAGGTACTAAACCTGCTCAAATGGAACAAATCGAAGAAACATTGTTGAGATTATCTCAATTAGTTCACGATTTCAAATTCATCGACGAATTAGACATTAACCCATTGTTGATTTCTGAAAAAACAGGTGAAGGTATTGCAGTAGACGGACGTATCAAAGTTAGAATGGAAGAAGCTCAACAAGCTTTGAACTATTCTTGCAAAGATGGCGTTTGCGCTTGCAGCCTATAATAAATATAAGTTGAGTTTTATAACTTAACAAACCAATTTTAACATCGGAGAAAACTTAAGTTTTCTCCGATGTTTTTATAAAAATAATCCAATAATATCAAAACTAAATTAATAAACGAATAATAAGTTTTGTAAACTTTAAAACCCAAAGACTGCAAGCTTCCGCGTATTTGTTATAAGATAACAAATGGGAGATTTAGTGTGATGTTAAATAGTGCAGTAGAGTTTATAAAAGAAAAAATCGGTGATTTTAAACCACAAATCGGAATTATCTTAGGTTCAGGCCTCGGTGATTTGGCAGATGAATATTGCTTGCAAGCAATTCCTTATTCTGACATTCCTGGATTTGAATCATCAACAGTTTCAGGACATAAAAGCCAATTGGTTTTTGCAGAAATTAATGGCAAGAAAGTTGTTATGATGCAAGGTAGATTTCACTTCTACGAAGGTCATTCAATCCAAAAAGTTGTTTTTCCTGTAAAAGTTATGAAAAAACTTGGGGTTGAAACTCTTGTAGTAACAAACGCTGCCGGTGGAGTTAATCCTGAATTTAAACCTTCTGACTTGATGATTATAACCGACCACATCAATTTTATGGGCGTAAATCCGCTTATTGGGCCAAATGATAATTCTATGGGCGAACGTTTTCCAGATATGAGTGCAGTTTACACGCCTGAATATATTGAATTGGCAAAAGAAATTGCTAAAAAGCTTAACATCAGACTTGAAGAAGGCGTATATATGGCACTTACCGGCCCTTCTTATGAAACTCCGGCTGAAGTTAAAATGGCAAGAACTATTGGTGCAGACGCCGTTGGCATGTCTACTGTTCCCGAAGCTATTGTAGCATCTTGGGCAGGCATGAAAGTTATTGGTTTGAGCTGTATTTGTAATTCAGCGGCAGGAGTTAGCACAGTCGGACTTTCTCACGCTGATGTAATCCACGCAGCAGGAGTTGCAAAAGACAAATTCAAAACACTAGTAAAAGAAGTTATCAGAGAAATATGAGATTAGATAAATTTTTAAAAGTTTCAAGATTAATCAAAAGACGTACTGTTGCAAACACTGTTTCAGAAATGGGGCGTGTTCTTGTAAACGGCAATAGCGCAAAACCTGCAAAGCAACTAAAAGTCGGAGATATAATTGAAATAGAATATGCATCCAAAACTGAAAAAGTTGAAGTTCTTGTAATTCCAAATGGCAACGTGAGTATTCAAGAATCATCAACTTTGTACAAAATAATAGAATAGAGGTCAACAATGACAATTATAAACGAACATTTTGTTATAAATACTGTCGGCAACAACGATATTATTGATATTACAAAACATGTTCAAAACTGTGTTTATCAGCACGAATTGAAGGACGCGCTTGTGTGTGTATCTGTACAAGGTAGTACATCAGCAGTAACCACAATTGAATATGAACAAGGACTTGTCCAAGATTTAAAAGAAGCTTTAGAGAGAATTGCACCAACAGGCATGGAATATCATCACGATGAAATCTGGCATGACGGAAACGGTTATGCGCACGTAAGAGCCGCACTTGTGGGAAGTTCAGTAAATATCGCATTAAAAGACGGGTTATTGAATTTGGGAACTTGGCAGCAGGTTGTGCTTTTGGATTTTGATAATAAACAACGTTCAAGAAATATAACGGTACAAATTTTATGCTAAGTCTATATATAACATCTGCAAATAGAAAAGAAGGCAAAACCTTTCTAACAGCAGGGCTTGCAGCTACAATGCAAAGTCTTGGTTATTCGACTTGCGTTTACAAACCGATTCAAACAGCGGGAATTGAAATCAACGGTTTTATGCAGTCTCCCGATTTGACTTACATTAAAACTGTCGACCCTTATATTGATACGCATTTTTCGTATTTATTTAAGTCAGAACACGAACCGCTAATTGCTTCTGAACTTGAGAATGAACCGATTGACGTTGAACTTATTAACAGCGAATTCCAAAGAATTTCAGCGGTTTCCGATTGTACTATTCTCGATGGTGATTGCGGATTATTAAGTCCGCTTGCTCCTTCTGTTCAAACGGCAGATATGGTTAAAAGATTACAACTACCGGTGCTTTTTGTTGTAACTCCGCGCGAAGATTCAATCAACGACACTTTACTTTCGATTTATACTGCGCAAGAAAAAGGAATTGAAATTCGCGGAGTTGTTTTAAATAACATAAAAAATGATTGTCCAAAGACACTTTTGACGGCTATTCCGAGAGTAATTGAAGAATATACTAATGTGAAAATCTTGGGATTGATTTCGCATGTAGAAGGCAAATTAGCGCCGGAAGATTTGATTACAAGTATTTTGAACGGTGTTGATATTGAAAGTATTTTCAATGTAAAAATCGAAAAATTGGAATGCAACTAATGAATATTACGGCTGGAATATACAAAGGGCGCAAAGTTGAAGTGCCGGACGAAAAGATTACACGTCCAACTCTTTCGAAAGTTCGAATGGGCGTTTTTAATACTCTGTATTCGATTGTCGGTGATTTTGAGGGTAAAACTTTTTTGGATGTTTTCGGCGGTTCGGGAATTATGGGCTTAGAAGCTTTGTCGCGCGGTTTCAGCCGAGTTAAAGTTTTTGAAAAAAATCCTAAAGTAGCACAAATTCTTAAAAAGAATTATCAAACAATTGGCTTAAAGCCTGATTTGATGATTGGCGACAGCTTAAAGCTTTTGAATAAAATCGACGAAAAATTTGACGTTGTCTATATCGATCCGCCTTATATGAGCGGAATTTACGAAGAAATCTTATCAAAAGTTCAAGGCGATATAATTATTGCTGAACACTCGGAGGAGATTGCGTTTGAAGGTTTTGAGCTTATTAAACAAAAGAATTACGGCGGAAAGATTGTGAGTTTTTTGGCAAGATTAGGTTAATTAAACCTTCTCTTGCCAAAAAACTTTTATATACTTGCTATTTACCGCAACAATTTTTAAATTTCTTGCCGCTTCCACAAGGGCAAGGATCGTTTCTGCCTACTTTTTCAGTAGCAACAGGCGTTTGCGGTTTTTCTTCCGTCATATAATCAAACATTTCTGAGAAAGCTTTTGAGCAGAATAAAACAGTTGCAGAAGAATAAATCTTTTCATTCAAATAATCTGATTTGTAATTTTTAATCAATTCTTCAAACGAATAACTTGTGCCCAAAATTTCGTTGATTACTTCCATAAAATTAGGATACTTTGTTGAAACTCTTTCCAAAATAGTGTTTGGAATAGAATCATTTGACAAAAAGTATTCTACACAAGCTTTCGCGTTTTCTACACTGTCTTTGTTTTCAAAAATCTTGCAAAAAGTTTCATAGAATGGAATTGCATAAAGCCCGTTTTCTTTGTCAAAAATAACTGCAACATCATAAGTTTCGTTGTGAGAAGCAAATCCGCCCATTGAATTTTCCAAGAAATTTGAATAATTATTGTCCAATTCTTTTACATGGAAGAATTTATATTCTGCAATATCACAGCCTTTGTCAGACAAATCAATTTCTTCACCTTCGTTAAACGCGCCAATAATATCATCCGCGTGTTTATTAGTTGTCAAAATCAAATCTTTATCAAATGTTTTAATAAATTTTTCATACATTTCAGCGATTGTTGATTTAACTTCATTTTCTTTCTCTTTATTATCCAAATACAACAATCTAGGCGTATGCACCAATTTCATTACAGCATATCTGTATGCTTCTTCTTTTTGTGAGTGAGAAAGTACGCTTGAAATCTCAATTACATAATATTCGCCATCAAGTTCAAAGATTCTAGCAGCAATAAATTGACCGGCATAAATACCCCTAAAGTTAGTCATTTTAGTAAGCGAAAGCACTTTATAAGTTTTTTCGTTGACCAAATTATACAATTCAAATCCGTTTTTAAGAATTTTTTTGATTTCAAAAATAGAATTTTGAGCGTGCGCAAGCTTTTCAATAACTTCGTTTGTGCCTTTTTCATCTTTGTACATTTCTAAAATTGATTTACCGCTAATTCTGCGCTCAAACACGTATGGCAAAAAGATTTTTTCCATTTGATTAAGCGAAATATTTCTTGCACCAATTGTAGCTAAATATTCATCAAAATCAGACTTAATTGTTTCATTAGATTGTGTAAAATCAAAAATTTCTTTTAATGCGTCATTAATTGTATTAATTTTTTCTATAACTGTCATTGCCTTCTCCTCGTTAATCCAAGAATACATTAAACAAGATGTATTCGCAATAATACAGGTAGATAGATTCATTTAACAAATTAGTATTTATTATATTTTTTACCTAATTAGCGAATATAAAAATTAATAAAATGAATTAATTTAAAGTATGAAAAAATTTTGGTTTCTTCTACTTTTTATAATCATTCCTGTTTTTGCTTATGAAATCCATAATCCGCAAGACTTTAAATATTCTGCAGAAGGCGACAAGCTGCTTTTTGTTGTTGATTTTTCAAACAGCATGGGCGAATATTTGGAACACAAAACTAAAGTTAATCAAGTACGAGAAATGATGAATTTTATTTTACCGCAAATTTCACCTCACACAAAAGTCGGCTTGCGTGTTTATGGCCACACGTGTAATTTAATTGCATACAATGCTTGCAGAAGCTCGGAACTTGTCGTACCGCTTGGTTTTTCTAACAACTCAATAATTAGTTCTGAAATGGCAAAATTGCGTCCACGCGGAATGACACCAATAACATATTCACTCAAACAAGCAGTTAACAAAGATTTAAACGGCTATAACGGTATTAAACACATTATTTTATTAACTGATGGAGGTGAAAATTGTGACGAAAGTCCTTGTGATTATTCTATAGAACTTGTAAAACAAAGACGAGATATAAAAATTGATGTCATTGCTTTTAATGTCAGTGATTCAGATGACTTAGCTCAACTAAAATGTACAGCAGACGTAACCGGAGGTATTTTTAATGAGGCTGAAACAAGAGCTGAATTATTTAAAACAATGGAAGAAATGATTTTGCCACACAAAAACGTTGAAGCTACAATATATAAAACAGAAGATTAACAATATTACTATTATTATGATTAAAACAAAGGCAAACCCTCGTAGCGCAACACTACGAGGGTCATTGAAAGGACCTTTATTATCTTCTATCATTATTTTCTATTTAACATTACAGAATCTGAGCAAGTCAAAATTAACCTAACTTTCAACTGTCAGAGTTATGTAAATTTGTTTTTTAACCCAACAAGAGCTAATCCATCACTAGATTAAGTTCAAAGCAATTGAAGGCTGTTGGTTAGCCGTTGACAACAACGTTGCTGTTGCCTGTTGCAAGATTTGGTACTTAATATAGTTTGATGATTCAGTTGCCGCATCAGCATCCTTAATTGTTGATACTGCTTCTGTCAAATTTTCTCTTTGAACATCTGTTGAATCAATTGCTGAATCTAATCTGTTCATGTATGCACCAATTTTTGTACATCTTAGAGAAATATTGTCAATCGCGTGGTCAATTTGATCAATAAATTCACGAGCAGAGCTGTCATTTCTGTAAATCGCATCACACATGGCATTTATACTAAACTCTTTACCTTTTACTAATTTGCCGTCTTTTATTGTTCCATTTTCCGCCATTGCTGCTGCTAAAGCAGTCTTGTACGAACCATTAAGATATTGAATATTGCCTTGTGCATCTTTTACAGGATTACCATCCTTATCAAGTTTTCTTGCACGATAATCATAAGTATCTGCATCAGTATCGTATGTTAAATCAAGATAACCCGGTCTTGAATCTGTTGAATTAGCCTTATTTTTTAGACCAAAAATTACAGTCGATTTTGCACTATCAAACAAGAATGCGTCCATTTTGATAACACATCTTTTATCTGAATACAAGCCTACTTGTAGATTGATATCAGTTTGTCTTGAGCCATCTAACAAATATGTGTCATTGAAATCTGTGATTTCACACAAACGGTTGATTTCATCCATTCTCTGTTGAACTTCAAGATTAATAGCATCTAATGAACTTGAACCATAAGTTCCGTTCGCCGCTTGCATCGTCAAGTCTCTAATTCTTTGTAAGTAGTCGTTAATGATATCCAAAACGCCTTCTTGAGTTGTAAGCATATCCAAACCCATTTGCGCGTTAGTTTCGATGATATCGTAACCACTAACCTTAGCTTCCATGCCGGTATACACTGCGTAACCAGCTGCGTCATCCTTCGCGGAGTTTATCTTGAAGCCAGTAGATAATTTCTCCATTGCTGAGTTCATGCCCTTCGTTGCACTTCTTAAGTACTTTTGACATGTTAGGGATGACAAATTCGTGTTAATTGTTAATGTAGAAGTTGATCCCATAATAAATTCCTTTCAATAAATTTATAATTTGCCTTTCCCTATAAATTACGGCACGATAAAAAATAACTTTACAACTTTAGTTATAGAATCCTCCAAATGGAGGATAAAGAAAAATAGAACCCAGACAACGTCTGAGTTCTAGATTTTTTTAAAAATTAGTTTTTTGTATAAATTATGATTTTAAGACTAAAATTTCTCATACTAAAGTTGGAGAAAGTTCTTCAAAATAACTGCATCAATCTTTCCAATATGCTATTATTTCTTTAGACCATGTCTTTTTTATAATAATAAACAATTTCTGCTTCACTGTCCAAAGCCCTGCCAACATCATTAAACAACGGAATATTAATTCCCATTTTAGCAAGTCTGTATTTTAAGCTAACACTTAAAACTTCTAAGCCATATTTGCAAGAACGTGAAAAATTAATAGACGAAGCTTCCGGAAAATACTTCGTAGGACAAGAAATTTCGCCTATTTTATACCCACGATATAAGATTAAAGCCAACATCTGATTATCAAAAATAAAATCATCGCTACAATCTTCCAATGGTAATTTTTCGAGGATGTCTCTCGTGAATCCGCGAAAGCCCGTATGATATTCTGACAATTTTTCGCCGATAACCAAGTTTTCGAATTCTGTTAAAAATCTATTTGAAATATATTTATACAAAGGCATTCCGCCCTTAAGCGCAGAATGTCCAAGCATTCTCGATGCAATAACAGCATCATATTCGCCAAAAGCCATCATAGAAGCCATCGCAGGCACAAGCTTTGGAGTGTATTGATAATCCGGATGCACCATTATTACAATATCCGCGCCAGCCTTTAAAGCAGCCCTATAACACGATTTTTGATTTGCGCCGTATCCCTTATTTTTCTCATGAACGATAGTAGTAATATTAAGCTTTTTAGCGACTTCTTTTGTTTCATCAGAAGAGAAATCGTCGACAAGAATAATCTCGTCGACGAAATTTTGATAAATCTCATTATAAGTCTTTTCTAAAGTCTTTTCTGCATTGTATGCAGGCATAAT
>CAKVND010000064.1 GCA_934777245.1 uncultured Candidatus Melainabacteria bacterium
ACCTTTTCAATTCTTACACCGAAACGGTCATTAATAATAACCAATTCGCCTGAAGCAACTGATTTTCCGCCAACTTTCAAAGAAATCTTATTGTCATAAACAGAACACAAGTCAACAATCAAGCCTTCTTCAATGCTTTTTAGTTCGCCTAAAGTAATTTTAACTTTGTCAAACTCTGCCGACATGTCAACCTGAATACTATCCCACAAATTAGTGTTTGTATTATCTTCCATACCGCCTCCTCCGCTGGCATCATAAGGTTCTATTATTTTAATGTTTGGTTTAACTTGAAATTTCTGAACAATATTGTTGCACACAAGTGTCATTTCAGATGAATTACTGTTTTCAAAAACAACAATGTCACCTACATCAAGTCTTTTTATATCTGCAACAGGGAAAGTTGTGCTTCCCAATATTAATTTCACATCAACTAGACTATTTGCAAAATCTCTATCTTCAAATCTAGGCTCGGTTTTTTCAATTTCTTGAGGTGAAAGAATATCTTTCGGTACAGAAATTATAAATTTTGCAGCCGAATCTGAAATTTCACTTTTTACAAAATAAGTAAGATGTAAAATTTCAGTGTATCTTCTGTGTGGTTCAATTGTGAAATTTGGTGCAAGTGACTCATATAAAAAGTCATTAAACGCTGTAATAATTCTTGCTTCAAGCTCTGTAACTTCTGTTAAATCGAATCTGCGGTTATTTTTGCCAAGAACTTTATCAAGAATAACGTTAATTGCATCTTGCGAAATTCTTATATAAACGTCATTTTTAGAGTTTATTTTAACCTTGGTTACAAAAAATGTATCATTTTGGGAAAGTACATTCATGTTGGTGCTGATTGATGCGAGTTTGTAATCAAAGCCGTCAAAAAAGAATTCACTGCTGCAGCTTTCCACAACAGGTGTGAAAACTGAATCAAACCATGCAAATTGCTTATATAATTCATCGAAGAATACTGAGTTTATCATACATATCCTGTTTGGAAGGCTTTAAGTTAGGTCTTTAAGTTGTTAAGTTCGTTATAAAGATTTTTATTTAAATGAACCTAATGTCTTAATGACTTATTTCCTTTCCTTACCACTTTCCCACGCTATCGTATCAAATTTCGGCACCCAAGACATCAACTGTTTAGAGGATTTTCAAAATTTGTTTGATGTATAGAATTCAGTATATAGTGTATGTTTTTTAGAGGAAATCTTAACATTTGTAACAATCTCCACTATATAAAGGGTTGAAAACCTGAAAAACATGCTTTATAATAGGTATATACTAAGTATAACTATATACCAATTGACTAAGAAATAAAAAGGACTTTATTATCATGGCATCAACAATATCGTTTAGCGGTTTGGCTTCAGGCTTAGATACTTCATCTTGGGTAGAAGCACTGGTTTCTGTAAAGCAACAAAAAGTTACAGCGTTACAAACTGATTTAAAAAGTAAACAAACAGTAAAAAATACTTTGAACGATACAAGAAGTAAGTTTACAACACTTCGTTCTGCTATCGAAAAATTGACCGATGCAAAGTTCGGCGGTGCAATGGATTTGTTTGCAAAAAATTCTGCAACATCTTCTGACACTGATATTTTCACTGCTACTGCGACTCCCGGTGCAACAAGACAAAATTATGATATAACAGTTCAGCAGCTTGCAACTTATACAAAAGCAACTTCTAAGAATGCTGCAAGTGCAGTTGCTGATGATAATACAAAATTAAAAAATCTTGGTATTTCAGACGGTACTTTAACAGCTTATGTTAATGGTCAAAAATATTCTGTGAATATCAATGATACGAACACTTTAGGTGATTTGAAAGCTAAATTAGCAGGCTTTGGTGTTAAAACAGATATTGATAACAATGGTGTTTTAAGTTTTTCTGCTCAAAACGAAGGTGATACGATTCACATCGGTGCTACAACTGATAGTACGAATTTAACATCACTTATCGGCTTAACTCAACAAGAAGACGGAAGCTATAAATCAACAAATTCATTGTTTAAAGCTACTGTTGCTTCAAAATTGACTTCTGAAGATTCAGGATTTAATACTCAAATTAAAGAAGGTACATTCACAATTGGTGGTGCTACTTTTAAAATCACTGATAAAACAACTTTGTCATCTTTGATTTCTGAAATTAACAACAATGATGATGCTCAAGCTTACGCATTTTGGGATGATGCGGCAGGAAAATTGTCAATTACATCTAAAAAAGAAGGTGCTTCATACGTTAATATTGAAGCAGGAACAAGTAATTTTACAGATGTAATGGGCTTTACAACTTCTGAATGGAATGATGACGGAACCGTTAAATCATCTAAAATGTACACTGATGCTCAAGAATTGGGAAAAAATGCTCAGTTTACAATTAACGGAACTAAAATGACATCAACATCTAATACTGTTACATCTGATATTTCAAGAATGGATGGCATTACGTTAACATTGAAAAAAGTAAGTACGGAAGAAAGCGGAACTTCAACTCTAAAAGTAACTCAAGATACAAGTGGTTTGGTTGAAGCTGTTAAATCATTCGTAAGTGCTTATAACGATGTGCTTTCAAATGTTGATGAAGTTACTGCAAACGGTGCTGACCTTCACGGTGAAACTTCATTAACAAGTTTGAGAAACACAATCAGAAACTATGCAACTGCTAAAAACACTTCAAACAACGGTGTTTATAATCTTCTTTCAGAAATCGGTATTTCAACAAGTTCTGCTGATGGTAATAATTTGAATGCTGATACAAATTCATTGACACTTGATGAAGACAAGCTTAAAAAAGCATTGGAAGAAAATCCAGAATCTGTTAAATCAATTTTGGCAGGTGAAGGTGGTGTTTTGACAATGATGGAAGACGCAGTAGAACAAAGTTTAAAAGCAACAACAGGTTTTTTTGATGTAAAAACTTCTACTCTTGATTCTGATATCAAGAAAATGGAAACAAAAATTAAAAAACAAAATACGAATATTTCTACATACAAAGCTCAATTGGAAAAGAAATTTTCAGCTATGGAAACGACGATTGCGCAAATGCAACAAAATTATCAATCATTCCTTTCATAAGTGGAAAATTGATAAGATAAAAAGTGAAAATTGGGGAAACATATTTGGTGTTTCCTCAATTTTTATATGAACATTTCTTCTTGTTTGGTGTAAAATTAGTGATATTGAAGATTTCGAACCAGAGGAGAAATAATTATGATAATGTTAGCGGTTGCTTTGTTAATGAGTATGGTGTTATGCTTGTTGTTTGGCGTACCTTATATAGATTTTTTGAAAAAGAAAACAATTGGGCAATATATTCTTGATGTTGCACCGGAAGCTCATGCTAAAAAAGCAGGAACTCCAACAACGGGTGGTGTTTTTATTATTGTCGCAATCATTATTGCGTCTATTATAACTCTTCTTATGGCGCAGCAAATGGATAATTCAGCTTGGATTATCATTATAACTCTTTTGTTTATGGCGTTAGCAGGTTTTCAAGATGATTATTTAAAGATTAAGGGGCATGAAAATAAAGGTTTAAGTCCGAGAGGAAAACTTGTCAGACAGATTTTAATTGCTCTTATTCCGACAGTTTATGCAATGCAAACTTATGGAACTGTTATCACTCTTGGTTCTATGGATTTTGACTTAGGATTTTTGTATCCGATTTTTACGGTGTTTGTAGTAACAGGTGCTTCAAACGCTTACAACTTAACTGATGGTTTAGACGGACTTGCCGCTTCTACAGGTATACCTGCATTTTTGGCTTGCGGAATTATTGCATATTATGGCGGTCATAGTGCTTCTGCAATTGTAGCTGCGACTGTAATTGGTGCATTAATCGGATTTTTAAAATACAATAAACCAAAAGCGCAAGTATTTATGGGGGATACAGGTTCTTTAGCTTTAGGTGGTTTATTGGGAA
This sequence comes from uncultured Candidatus Melainabacteria bacterium, assembly GCA_934777245.1. The sequence continues at coordinate 3,918 of CAKVND010000064.1, forward strand.
CTTTGGCTGTAATTGGAAGATGTGAACTTTTACTTGTTTTATTTGGCGGAGTTTTTGTGATGGAAACTTTATCAGTAATTTTGCAAGTAACAAGCTATAAATTGACAGGTAAAAGAATTTTTAAAATGTCACCAATTCATCATCATTTTGAACTTTGCGGACATTCTGAAATAAGAATTGTAAAAGAATTTACGTTAGTTGCGTTTATTCTTTCTGTAGTTGCGGTTGTGTTAAATTTTGTATTGTAAAAAATTAATTGTGTAAAAAATTACACAATTAATTTTTTATCTAGTTCATACGTAGTATTTTTTGTAAATTTTTATAAAAATCGTATATACTTTTCTTGCTAATTCGAAAACACATGATAATATTATACTTAAGATATGAATATTAGTATTAGCAGTACAAATTTCAATGCGAAGTTACAGTTTGAAAATTCCAAGCCGAAAATTCAAATGAAAACTTATTCAATGAGTGACAAGGCTTGTTTTCTTCAAAATAAAAAACTCTTTTCTTGGAAGATGTTAAGACAGTTTATATCAGACGCAAGTGTATTTATAGAGAAAATAAAAACAATAAAATCTAGTGTAAAAAGACCCTCATAGCAGGGAAAAAGAAAGGAAAAAAGATGAGAATTAATCCGATTAGTGCAACTATGTTCGCAGGAAAAGCAAGTGTTGCAAAAAAAGCTGCTGCAGCTACATTTGCAACAGCAGGTTCAGCATTAGCAGCTGATACATTTGTAAAAGGTCTTTCAAAACCTGTAAAAGAAACTGATGATATTATCAGAGCAAATGATTCAATAGATCAAGACAACCCAAGTGATTACTTATCAGATAATTGCTGTAACTAATAATGATAACAAGAGTTGAAACAAATACAAATTTTAATTATTACAAGAGAGGGCAGAGCTTTAGAGCTTCTGCCTCTTTTGCAAATAAAAGCGTTAATACTGCTTATAAAAGTATTGACGTAAATTCTGCTGATTTTATCAAGTATGTTTATAATAAAATTCGAAATATGTGCATGTCATCGTTTGAAATCAATGTAGAATCAGGAAAGATTATGGATATTGTTAATTCAAATGAACCATATATTTTTATTATGAACCATACACGAAAGCAACCAAAAGATATTAATGGAGCAATGTTTTTTAATTCGCTTTTATATAGAGAATACATTTATCAAAACAAAGCGGGAGATTGTCCAAGAAGTAAAGTATTTGCAGGTGAAGGGTTCTTAAAACGTTCTAAAATGCCTGAAGAGCTTGAATTTATGGGTGTTGTACCGATTAATGCTAAAGCAGAAAATAAAAATGCAAAAGAAAAAAATAGAGAAACTATTCAGAATATTGTTGATGAACTTTCAGAAGGAAAAATAAATTTCTTTATATATCCGGAAGGTGCAATGGCGATTGTGCCGTTTTTACCGCTCAGATATAAATTTCAACCCGGAGTTTCTGTAATTATAAAACGAGTTTTGGAAAAACGTAATAGCATAAATGTTATTCCTTTGGCTTTTGCTCACAATAAAAACGGAAGCGCAATTCATATTGGAGAAACCGTAAAATTTTCTAAAAAAGATGGTCAATATTATACAACTAAAGGGAATTCAGAATCAAAATTTTTTGATAAAAAAATTAAAAATTTTTACAAAGATAAAGACGAAATTTTGTTAACCAATAACGGTCAACCTGTAAAAACTGATGAGGTTGTTCCTTTTATATCGGGAGTTTTAAGCGATAATCTGGATTGTTGTGTGAAAGAAGCTAAAAGTGATCTTAAGCATAGTGCAAGAAAGGTATTTTTAATATGACGCTTCGTACTCAATTAACAGCTTTTCGTTACAAGGCTGAGTACAATTCGTTACTTTGGCTAAATAAAAATAATAAAAGAACTCAAGAATACCAAGAAAAGGGGTTGAATTTATTACATCAAAAAGTTGATAATTTGCCTGATAAAATTGCATTTCGTCCAAAGTTTTTAAAGGAATCTTTTTGCGTAAAAGTTTTTAATCAATTATATCTTTTTATATCAAAAAATAATTTAGGAAAGCCTATTACAGAGCGCTTTGATTCTTTGTTTCATGAAGTCGGACATTGGTTACATTTCCAAAATCTTCCTACAAAAGAAGAAAGGAAAGCTGTTTGGAAAGAAATTAATAAAGAAAAAGTAAAAAACGATGTTTCAAAACGTGCAGTAGAAAATAATGAAGGCTTAGAATTTGTAGCAGAAGTATTCAAAGGACTTGTAAAAGGTGAAAAATACGATAATTATATTATGGAATTTTATAACCGCCTTAAAGGTCCTAAAGTAAAACAATAATCTCTATTCTTTATCGTTTCCGTTAATTACGATGATTTCAGGCACAGCGCCAAATCTAATGGGTAGAATACTTGTACCCAAACCTTTTGTCACAAGCATTTTGTTGTGTGTATCTTCAATCAAGCCGCGAACAAGTTTGTTTCCATATTTAGAAGGTAAGTTTAAAGCTCCGATAAATGGCAGATAAATTTGTCCGCCGTGCAGATGTCCTGCAAGAATTAGTTCAACTTTTTCATGCACATCATAATAAATATCAGGGTTGTGTGAAAGCAAAATTGTCGGGTGTTCCGTTCCAATAAGCGCCATTTCTACATCGGGAAAACCTGTTTGTATATCTTCAACACCTGCAATAGATAATCCTTCAAATTTTGTATTTGAGTTTTCCAAAACAATTATGCCGTTTGCTTGAAGTGTTTCTCTCACCCCGTCTTTATCATACCAACCATCGTGATTCCCAAGAACTGTAATCATCGGTGCTTTTATTTTTTTGAATTCCTTAACCTGCTCTTCTATCGGCAAAGTATATTTTCCATCATGACCTTTTATGAAATCACCGCCAGATAAAACCAAGTCAGGCTCAATTTCATTAATGGTATTAACAATTTTTTGAAGTCTTTTTCTTTCGTTTTTTGCAATATGAAAATCACTCACAAAAACTATTTTTTTATCACCAAGTTCTTTAAATGTGTAGTTTTTGACTACAAGTAAATTTGGCTCGATAAAAAATGACCAAATAAAAAGTAAAGTGATTAGAATTAAAAAATATTTCATAGAAACAGTTTAGCATAATTTGTGCTAAAATAAATACGCATATTAGTTATACTTTTATATGGATTGCTTTGTCACTAAAACGGATATTTGTCCCTCGCAATGACAGCATGCCAAGTCATTGCGAGGAGCGTTAGCGATGTGGCAATCCATTAAAAAGATAGAGTTGGAGGAAATATGATTAACGAAAAATTACAAGAAGCATTTAATGACCAAATTAATAAAGAATTTTATTCTGAATATTTATATTTAGCAATGAAGGTTTATTTTCAAGAACTTAATTTGCAAGGTTTTGTAAATTGGTTTGATGTTCAAGTTCAAGAAGAACATGCGCATGCTATGGGAATGTTGAATTATTTGAACGAAAGAGGCGGTAAAATCGACTTAAGAGCAATTGAAAAACCTGAGCTTGAAGGAACTTGTCCTCTTACAATGTTTGAGCAAGTTTTAAGACATGAAGAATATGTAACTTCAAGAATTAATCATGTAATGGATGTAGCAGAAGAAGTTAAAGATAGAGCTGCAATGCACCTTCTTGACTGGTATATTAAAGAACAAGTTGAGGAAGAGGCTAATGTTGGCGGTGTTTTAGCAACATTGAAATTAATCGGCGACGATAAAAAAGCTTTACTAATCTTGGATAAAGATTTAGCAGCAAGAACATTTGTTGCACCTATTATAGGATAGAGTTGATGAGTTCAGAACTTTTATTTCAATTTGATAAAGATTTTAATACAACAATAATAGGAACGGATGAAGCCGGAAGAGGTCCTGCTGCTGGTGGTGTATTTGCAGCGGCAGTTTGTTTCGAAAAAGTAACGGACGGATTGATTAAGGATTTAGCAATCCTTAATGATTCAAAAAAACTTACGGCAAAAAAACGTAATTCAATTTATGACGTTATTAAAAATAGTACGTTAAATGAGATTGTTTGTGTTGAAGTCGATGAGATTGAAAAAATAAATATTTTGAATGCGTCACTAAAAGCAATGAACTTAGCTTGCTCCGCAATAATTGATAATTCTGATGTTATGGTTTTAGTTGACGGTAATAAATTAATCAAAAATTTTAAATATCCGCAGCAATTTATTATAAAAGGTGATTCAAAATCAGCTTCAATAGCTGCCGCAAGTATTTTAGCAAAGGTTACGCGTGACAGGTACATGGAACAATTGCATGAGGAATTTCCTATGTACAATTGGGCGAAAAATGCCGGATATTTAACAAAAGAACATCTTGATGCAATTGATAAACATGGTTTATGCAAGTATCACAGACCTTCTTTTTTGCGCAAGCATTTTACAAAACAGTTGAGTTTGATTTGAGGTGAGAAGTTTTTGTATAATTCCCTTTACGGGTTTTCACCTCACCCTAACCCTCTCCTGTAAGGAGAGGGAATGACTTAAAGTCGCTCAGTTATTTATTGTTAAAATTAACAAGTCTTGATTATCCCCTCTCCTTACAGGAGAGGGTTAGGGTGAGGTGAAG
>CAKVND010000065.1 GCA_934777245.1 uncultured Candidatus Melainabacteria bacterium
ATGGAAAAAGCTCTTGAACTTAAATTACCAATGCTTGCAATTACTTCATCAGGCGGTGCAAGAATGCAAGAAAGCGCATTAAGTCTTATGCAAATGGCTAAAACTTCTTGTGCGGTTGCGAGATTGGATGAAGCAGGGCTTCTTTACATAAATTTATTAACAGAGCCAACTTTTGGTGGTATCACTGCAAGTTTCGGCATGTTAGGTGATATTATTATTGCAGAACAAGGTGCAAGAATTGGTTTTGCGGGAAGAAGAGTTATTGAACAAACAATCAGACAAAAACTTCCTGATGACTTCCAAACTGCAGAATATTTGTTAAAATTCGGTCAGGTAGATATTGTGTCTAAGAGAAAGAATTTAAGAAAAACACTTGCTAATATTTTAGACATTCACGGGGTATAGAAATGGCAGTAGTATTAGATTTTGAAAAACCTATTGTAGAAATACAAAATAAAATAGATGAATTAAAGAAAATGAGCGAAGAGTCCGGAATGGATTTGAATAATCAAATTGAAACATTTGAACAACAAGCTCAAGATTATAAAAAGGAGTTGTATTCTAAATTGAAACCTTCACAAAAATTACAAATCGCAAGACATCCTGAAAGACCTAAATTCCTAGATTATGTGAATTTAATGTGTGATGAATTTATTGAACTTCACGGGGATAGAGAAGGGATGGACGATAGAGCTATTATTGGCGGAATTGCGAAAATTGATGGCAAACCTTTAATGATTATCGGAATTCAAAAAGGTAGAAATACAAAAGAAAACTTAGAATACAATTTTGGTATGCCACAACCTCAAGGTTATAGAAAAGCTCTAAGGTTGTTTAATCACGCAAACAAATTTAATTTGCCGATTGTAACCTTGATTGATACTCCGGGGGCTTATCCAGGGATTAAAGCTGAAGAAACAGGACAAGGTGGTGCAATTGCAGTAAACCTAAGAGAAATGGCAAAATTAAATGTGCCGATTATTTCTATTATCACAGGCGAAGGCTGCAGCGGTGGTGCTTTAGGTCTAGCTGTTGCAAATAGAGTGATGATGCTTGAACATGCTTATTACACAGTAATTTCTCCTGAAGGTTGTGCTTCAATTCTTTGGAGAGATGCAGCAAGATTTGCAGATGCAGCAGAAGCTTTGAAAATCACGTCTAAAGATTTGCTGGAATTTGATATTATTGATGAAGAAATTTCTGAACCGTTAGGTGGTGCTCACACAAATTATGCAGAAGTTACTAATAATATGAAAACATCAATTATGAATGCGCTTGATGAACTTTCTAAAAAATCTTCTGAAGAATTAAGAAATGAAAGATACGATAAATTCCGCAAAATGGGAAGATTTGTAGAAGTATAAGTTTATTAAATAATAAAGAAGAGAACGACATTTTAGTCGTTCTTTTTTTATATGGATTGCCACGAAAATCAAAGATTTTTTGCAAAGACTTTTTAAACTACTACTTGCATTTTATTTTTGATGTGCAAGAATAAGATATGGAATTAAAGTGTAATTTTAACTCTTATTATCGTAACAATTATGCCCAAACCCCAAAACCAACGGGAAATAGCTTTCACGGGTGTGAGTTTGTAAAGAAAGCAAGTGAAAGTGCGGATATATTTATGAGAAGACCGGTTGCAGAGAAAAGTGCGACCGGTCTTCGTGGTTTATTGGACAAAGTAAAACAATATGCAAAGAATTATGTGAAGAACATTGAACATACTTATGACCATAAGATAGTATTTGCAATGGTTGAAAAAGAATTGTTTGGCAAAAATTCAATTGATAGTTTGACTCATGATGCAGATAAATTGATATTGTATATGCTAGGTTTTCCAAAATCGTTTGTATCAAGATGGCACAGAGATCACTCCGTACATCATACGGAAAGTGGTAAGAAAGCAAATTTGAGAAGTATGATATGTGATAATATTGCTTCATCACCGGAATTTAAACCTGAAAAGAAAAAATCCTTAAGAGAGCATTATAATTCTTCTCAAGAACTTCAAAACGTAAAAGGATTTGGTGAACTTTTAGAAAAATATAATTATGGTGAAGATTTGAACTTTGCAGAGTTGAAAGCGAAAAAGAATATTAAATACCATGGTTTTATCGGAATGGCATTTGCAACATTAAGAACTTTGACAGTATTATTTAGAAGTGGTATTGAAAGTTCTATGATAATGTAAATTTAGTGTTTAGAAACAAGGCGTTTATTGAATTTAAAAAAGACACTCGATTGAGTGTCTTTTCTATTCTTATTCTTTGTTTTTATCAAACAAATGTTTTACTTTATATTTGAGCGTTTGTTTTTCGGCTTCCAAAGCTTCATGTTCTTGAACGGCTTGTTCAATTGTTTCAGCCTCACTACCTTCAACAGGTTCAGGAATTGAATTTACATAATCAACCGCATCCTGATATTGAGTTTCAGTTGCAAGCCACTTGAACGATTTAACAAGTGTTAATGGTTTTGTAGCGTCACCTCTTACTACAAGTTGGAATTTAGTAGCTGAATTATCCACGTATTTATTAGAAAAACTTGGAATAATTGCCATCTCATCTTCCGGAACCATTTCACAGAAAATAGAGAAAGCTTTAGCAGTTACAACATTCAAGCTAGCTGCACTGTTAATCAAGTTAGCAGGGTTGATTGCACCTATTGGTCCAAGCAAATTTGAAACAAGTGATGCCATTCTTGCACGAACTTTCATGTCAGCATAATTTCTTAAAATATCAAAATCGCCAAAAATATGTAAGCTTAAAATATTACCTAATGATGTAATTGGTTCAATATGACAAATGCCATTGTTAAAACTCAATTTCCCATTTAATTCAGAAAAATGAGTCGTATCAATCGTTGTAAGTCCGCTAATTACACCACCTAAAGCTGTTTGGAAGAATTGAGATTCGCGAATATTCTCTGCAATAATTAAGTTTTCCAATTTCCCAAATGGGCCGAATTGACCATCTTTAACTGAAAAATCAACATTTCCTTTCAAGCTTTTCATTTGTTCTTCATAAGTTGCACCTTTTAAAGATAAATCAGTGCTGAAGCTTGCAGTACCTGAAAGTGTGTCTTTCATATTAGCACCGTCTAAAAGTGCTTGTTCAACATCAATTCCCTGACCGTTTACGCGGATGTTCAAAAGTGTTGTAATCAAGTTCATTGAAATATTACCGTTTACACGACCTTTGAATATATTTGTTCTTAAGTTTCTCAAGTAGAAAATGTTTCTGGCTAGAGAAATTCTGGCTGTCGTGTTTCTTACATCAATGTTGCCTGTAATTATTCTTGTAAAATTGATTGAGCCGTTTCTTATAACTACAGGAATATCTGCGCTTGCGTTTGAAGCAGATGTTTTTGAACCACTGCTTTGCGGAACATATTTCATAGCCTTATCGCTAACGTTCAATAATTTATCAACATTCATGTATCTTGAATTAACGTCAAGGTTAAGAATATTCAAAACGTTTGAAGGAAGCAGACTAACCGTTCCTTTTGCTTGAATATCGGAGCCGTTTAAAAGTAAATCTTGTACATCAAAATTGGCTTCTTGTCCTTTGAATTTTAATTCAGCATTTCTTAAAGTTACCAATAATTCCGGAATTGAAAGATTTGTTACCGTAAATCCGCCTCTTAATCTTGGGTTTGATGTTTCACCAAATATAAATGCTCTACCTTTGATGTCAAAATTAGATTGAGGGAATACATGGACTTTGCCATTCAAAGCCTTTGGCATAGTGATTTTTAGAAGATTTATTCTATCTCCTGCAATCGTACCATCTACGCCTAAAACTTCGTTTAAATGAACAACTTCGTTGCCATTTTCGTCAATAGTTACGTTTCTTGTAAACAAACCTGTTTTCTTAATTTTAATTCTATTAGGTTTAAAATCAACAACCGTTTGCAATGAAGTGTTTGCACCGCTAACATTTGAAAAATCCACAGGTGTAATAAAGTTTGTTTTGTCGGCTAAAGCTTGAGCAAAAAGAGTTTGCTTGTGTTTATCACCGTCAAACGTTACTTTTACTGGTATTGTACCGCTTGAGTGAATATATGGTTTGAATTCGCGTCCGATAAGTTTGATTAAATCATCGGTATGAATGTTACCGTAAGTTGTGAAGCTCAATGATTTCAATTTGTTATAATCAATTACACTACCTGCATAATTCAATGTTGATTTGTCATTGAACAAAATTTTATTATCGCCAATAGTTATATTATTGTTTGCCAATTCCAAGTTGAATTTTGGAACAGCAATTTTCGATTTTGTTTGAGGAAGCAATAGAGCAAAATCGTTGTTGTTAATTTTTCCTGTTAAAGCTTTGCCTTGTAAGAAAAATTCACCACTCAAGTTGTTGTTTGTAACAACCATGTTTTTGTCTGAAATATTTAGGTTACCCAGTGCAAATTCAGCAGCTGCAACAGCTTTCTTTAATTCACCTTTCAAACCTAAATCGAAAGACGCGTCGCCTGATTTAAAATTGTATGCGTTTCTGATTTCTCTTGGCGCAAATGCGTTAAATAAAATTGGCAAAGGTATTTTCTTTGCGCTTACATTAATATCGGCAACAGATTTTTTGTCTATTTTACCGTCAATCGTAATTGGTTGATTACCGACTAAAAGGCTTGAATTTCTAATATCTAACACATTATCGTCAAGTTTAACGTTTACATTAGCCTTAGAAATTACGTTACCGATGTTTCTAACGCTCAAACCACCGTCTTTAACCAAAATTGAACCTGTTGAAGTTAATTTTTTGAAGTTAGTTTTAACATAGCAATCAGCTTGCAGAGCACCTGTTGCTTTAACTTGAGCCAATTCGTTATAAATATGTAATGAATCCATAAACGCTTTTGATAAGATAATTAAATCATTAAATTTAATATCAGCAGTTTTAATACTCATATCCATTTTTGGATGGTGACTGTAGTTGAATTTACCCAAAAGTTGGATATTCTGATTTTGCGCTGCATAAATATTTGTGTCTAAATCTACATTTGAACCGAAAGTTTTTACTCTCAAGTAGCTTTCAGGTAATTTAAGGTTGCCGACTTTAAGAGTTATATCATTAATATCAAAATGACCGTAAGAAGTTAAATTGTCATTATGATTTCTTATGCGCAATTTTGTATCGAGATTTGCTTTTAAATCATAATTTCTGTACATAGTTACAGGGTTTACGAACGGTATTTCAATTCTTTCAGCCGGATCATCTTCTGAATCAAGCGAAGGTTCAACTGGCGGTAAGAATGTATTTATATCAATATTTGCAGTAATATTTTTGTTTTCATCACTAAACAATTCTGCATAAGTTTTAACTTTCGCACTTTTGCCGTTAAAATAGCCTAAAACCAATTGTTCACCTTTTAAATCCAAATAATGCTTAGATTTAAGGTCGTTTACAAGAACTCGGTAGTTGTTAAGTTTAACAGCAGGAACTTTTATTCTTATCCATGCAGGATTAAATTTGAAACCTTCAGCTTCTGCTTGAACGGTTTGTCTACCTTCTTCAAGCTTTTGTTCTTTTCCTGAATTCAACAAATCTTCAACAAGTTTAACAACTTTGAAGTTCTCGTCATTTATGATTTCTAAATTTACAAACGGTTTTTCGACTTCAAGGCAAGAAACTTTTACTGTCAGTAATAAAAGACTTGGAAGTGAAATTCTTGTTTTAATCTTATCTGCTGAAAATAAAATAGAATCATCAGGAAGTTTTACTGATATGTTTTCAGCTTTTATACCAGCTCCGAGAAGTGGAGTAGTTACAATTTTAATATTTTCAAAGTTTACGTTAAGTTTTGCTTGCTCTTTTGCAAGTTTTTGGATTTCAGGAGTGTACTGATTTAAATCTATTGCATTTGGCAGTACAAAAAGAAATCCAGCATAGGCTAAAACAATTGCACCAAGAATAGTAAAACCTAAATATTTAAGAAATGTTTTCATACACAATTCCCCTTTTTCTACTCATTAATTATAGAAAAAAGGGACATGTGCGTCAAATATATTAAAATGTTGTGTTTCTCTTATGCAAACTTGTTTATAGATTATTCTACAGAAGCCAACATTGTGTTAATTTCAGCAATCAAATCTTCGTTTTTTGTTTTTACAGCATTTACTAAAGCCTTTTTCAATAAAGATTTTGCTTTGTTTGGACTGTTAAAATCAATCATAAGTTGTGCTGCAGATTTGTAGTTTTGAGCAATTTCTTCAACTGAGTTTGATTTTTCATAATTCTTAACAGCTTCTGCATAATATTTTAAAGCTTTGTCGCCTTTTTTGAATTGAACACATGCGTCTGCAGTATTGCTTAAAACATAACCTTTCATTGATGAATCGGTTGTTTGTTCAATTAATTTTCTAGCTACATCATAGTATTCAAAAGCATTTTCATCATATTTGTCTGTGAAAATATTTGCCATTTTTGTTAAAGAATCAGATTGACCGATTAAATCATCAGATTTTCCGGCGTAAGAAATTGAAGTTAAATAATGGTTTAATGCAGGTCCAACTTCGTTTACATCATCATAAATTTGAGCCATTGAATAATGCGCTCTTGATTTTACGTTAACGTCAGTTGTGTACTGCAAAGACTTGTTGTAACTGTTCAATGCTTGAACAAAATGGTCATTGTCATCATAGATTTTGCCAATTTCAAGACAAATTCTTGATTGAGTTTCTGTATCTTTAAGTTCACTTGCACGTGTAAAAGCTTCTTTAAAGATTTGCATTGCTCTTTGAGGATTGTTTGAAAAAGCTTGTTTTTTAGCCTCAACAAACAAGGATTTTAATCTTGTATCTTGTGGAATGATGGTTATATTTGGTTTTTTAGAAATTGTTGCTTTAGCTTGTGTAAATTCTTCTTCTAAGCTTAATTCTTCAGGCTCAATTTCAAGAACTTCATTTTGTGAAGCTTCTTGAATCGGTGTAGGTTGAATTGCTTCTGCTTGAGGAACTGCTTGTTCTTCTTGCTGAACTTGTTGTTGAGGTTGTTGAGGTGCTGCTTTCTTTTCTTGTTGATCAGGAAATTTTACTAAGAAGTTAGGATTAATTTCTTCTTCGTTGTAGCTGTAATTAATTCTTTGCAAGAATAAAGCATCAAGCCAATTTTGAACAACTTTTGAATCTTTGTTAAGAGTTTCAGAAATATATTTGTCTAATAGAGAGGCCGCAATTTTTAAGTTGCTTTGAATCATATTAACTTGCGGTTGAGGTTCTCTTACAAGTTGTTCAACGGTTTGCAAGTATTGTGCAACTTGTTCTTCAATTTCAGGAGGAGTTGCAATTGCTTTTATTGTGTTTCTAAAATCTTTTAGGATTTGTGCAATATTAACTTTATTGCTTCTTGCAGGTTGTTGTGGTCTTGGTGCAGACTGTTGTTGAACTGGTTGCGCCATTGGTTGATAACCTGCTTGAGCTGCTTGATATTGCATTGCATTCATTTGATGAGGTTGATTGTTAATTCTCATCGGAGGAGGGGTTTGAACCTGATAAACCTGACGGTTAGGAGTTCCGCTGTAAGCATTTTGAGCGGGTGAATATATTGCTTGACGCGGTGCGCCTGCTTGTTGTTGAATATCTTGCGCACGACCACGAGCAATGGTTTGTTGGTTCTGACGTTGCTGTTGTTGGTCTTGGGCGTTGCCGTTATGACCGTCTTTGTCAGTACCTTCGTTACCTGCGTTATAATTGCCTGTGCCTCTTTGAGGATAAGGGCGTGGGCGTACTGTATTCATTGTGTTAAACAATATAAACCGTCCTTCCTTTAATAATATCGGAATTATAAAAGAACTCTTTATTTTTTAGGGAAAATATCATACGTTTGTATGATATTTGTTTAATGAAGGATTTTAAAAAGTCATGATAATGGAGTAAATATTAAAAAAACAGTTGATTTTTTTATATTTACCTGATAAATTGAATATATTGAGTTGTCAATAATTACCTGTGACACTCTGCCGAAAAAAGTTGACTAAATGTCAAGTTTTTTGAGAGGTAGGTAGCGCCGCTAGCGCAAGACACAGGCAAGGCAAAACAACTAAATAAAAAGACGCCATACTTTAATAAGGGCCTGTGGC
>CAKVND010000066.1 GCA_934777245.1 uncultured Candidatus Melainabacteria bacterium
AAATATGGGTGCGTAGGACTCCGCTGAGGAGTTGACTAAATGTCAAGTCCGAAGATGGAGTAGGTGAGTTCGAACGGCAGTAAGACGAGCCGTTTACCAGATAAACCAACTGCGCATTACAAATGAGACAATTAAATAAATATGGGTGCGTGGCGCAGTTGGTAGCGCAGTTGACTCTTAATCAATTGGTCGAGGGTTCGAGTCCCTCCACACCCACCATTTAAAAGACTTCTTCGGAGGTCTTTTTTAGTGGGACTCTCACGCAAGAAGCATAGCTTCTTGGGTTCTCTCCTCCATTGACTTTTGGTTATTCTTTTTTATAAATTAAATTTCCACGAAAAACGTGACATTTAGTCACCTTTTTCTGCACGTCAACGAAGTCCTTCTCCACACCCACCATTTTAAGAGGGTTTCAGACCCTCTTTTTTAATGCAAAATTCCAATGTACTATATATGTACTGATTAACATTACATAATTATTCTAACGAAACCAACGAAAGATAATTTTTTGAATAAAAAGAGTAAATAAAACTACAAAAAATAAATTTGCTAAAATTTAAACCTATTTGTAACAATTCTATATTTTTTGTAATATAAAGAGCAATATTTTTTCTTTTCAAGACTTTATAAATATGTAAGATATGGAAGGCTACCATGGTGCAAGGCTTAAATATTAATAATTCTTATGAGAATTATAATAAATATCCTATAAAAAATTCTGTTGTTATAAATCAAAATAGCAACAATACTTCTGCACCACAATTTAAGGGAGAACTAAAGCAAGATACCGTTACTCTTTCAACACAACACAAAACAAAACAAAATAAAATTGCATTAACGCTAGGTGGCATTGGACTTGCAGTTGTTGGTACTTTATTAGCAGCTAAAGTGGCTAATACTTATCGAACAAACAAGGCTCTTAAACAAATTGACCAAAAGTTTTTAAACTTGCAAGAAAAATTGCCGGATGTTCAAAAAACATTTAAAAGCATATTCTTGCGTGATGATATAACAGAAAAAGAAACTTTGGAAATTCTTAATCGCTATAAAGAAATCGAAAAAATCGGAGTAACTGAAAGCAAAGAAAAATACATTGAGGCATTATACAAAGAAGCTAACAAGAATTATGGAATAGAACCTATAAAACTAAGGCTGGAAGATGTTGCAGAAAAGAAAACGATAGGTGGACGAGCATCATATTTTAACCATTATATTTATATAAATCCGAATGTTAAAAAAGATAAGTTAATGGATGTTATACACCATGAATTAAGGCATGCAAAGCAACACATATTAGAATATAATTATAACCCTGAAAAATTTAAGCAAAGTTATGCTTATGCTGCATTGAAATCTGATAAAGAGGTTCTGCAATATATAGATGAATTAATTGATGGCGGACTTCTTGATAGTTTTAAAATAAGAGATAAAATTGCTGAAAAATTTAAAGAAAGACTTGATCATATCGTTCAAAAATTTATGGGAAAACCAAATATTGATAAAGTTCCTAAAGAACAAAGAAGTTTTGCAGAAAAAATACTTGATTCGTCGCTTAAAACTGATTTGTATGAATATGGCCATAACCACGAATACTACAAAAATCGATTCTTTGAAATAGATGCTCGATATGCAGGTGAAAATATGGCTAAATTATTTGGTAAACCTACATATATAAAAAGCTAGATTGTATTAAATAATTATCATCAAACACAATCCAGCTTATTGTAAAAGAATTCTCTTAATTTTATCAACTATTAATCATACAACATTTGTGCCATTGCATTATATGCCATAATTTTCATTGCATCATCTTTTGAGATATTGCCTTTTTTGTATTGGTCTACGGTGTAAACTGTACTTACAGTCGGAGAAGACATTACAGGCATCATAAGAGTGTTTTTTGCAACAGTCGCTAAATTTTCTTTGCGTTTATCAGAGTCAACAACCGTACTCGCTAAATCGTATGCATTTGCATGTACATTTGTTTTGTTCAAAACCTTTTGTCCATTTTCGGATAAGCCTAATGCGTTATTCTGTTGACTTTGTGTTTGTAATACTGTTGTAGCAACAGGATTTGCTCTAAATGAAATTGACATTAATTTACTCCTTGCACACTTCTACATATATATAAAGTATTTTTAGTTGTAAAAATTGCTATAAAAATTAATATTTGTAAACTATTCAACCCAATAATCCCAAACACCCTTAGAAGGTTCTTTGTCACAATGCTTAAGCACTGAGTCTTTGGCGATAGTTGAATTTATTTGCGTTTTGACTTTTTTAGCCATTGAATCGACTATACTATCCATTGTAAAAGTATCAAGTGTTATACCTAATTTGTCTTGCATATCAAAAACTTTATCAATAGCAGTATCTTGATGCTTGTCTTGCATTTTAACGACATCTAGTAATTTTTTAAATTTTTCTACAATCTTATCATCAGACAATTTCATTAGTTTGTTAAAACCTTTTTGCTTCAATCTGAAGTAGCGAGGAGTTAAGTCATCTAGCACACCTCTATCAGTTGCAGTTTCTAATTGTCCTTTTTCATTAGCAAGAATTTCCATTTCATACTTAGGTGATTTTACCGTTTGCTCTTCAAACTTTTTAGCAATTCCTTGCCAACGGGAAGATTTTTTCAAATTTCCTGTTAATAGCATTTTTGCTCTAAAATTTGGATTTGTGTTGTTATTTACTTGCATACATTTAACTCCTTTCATGCAATTATATTAAAACCGTTAAAAAATATTTTTGCTAGTTTTTATATTTTTGATGTATTGTAAAAAGGTTTAAACAATCATAAAATTAGTGTAATTTTATAGAGTTGGAAAAACGTTAACTGTTCCTATTTTTTAAGTTTTTTATTCAAATTTACATAATTTTTATATGCTCCACGAAAAACGCACTATTGTCCATGATATTTTTTATAAAATAAAAATAGTTATTAAAAGGCTGGATTGTTTCGGTTTTAATGAACCTCACAATGACGCCAAGCCGGTAGTCTTATATCCCATCATTCTGAGAAACTGTTTTGCACCACACTTCCTAACTTATAGGCATAACTACAAGTTTGGAAGTGTATTGTAATACGAAGAATCCAGCCTTTTATTAACTATTATTTTTAGTCTGTACTATAATATTTTATCAAAAGCCTTAGTATGACTATATGTATAAATTGTAAATAAATTTATCTCGGACAATAGTGACGAAAAAGGTTGTAAATATTTAAACACTTTAATTTTTCTATATCCATTATGATATTTGAATTAAATACTTATAAACTTAATATTTTTCAAGTACAATATAAAAGTAACTGTTATTTAAAAGATATTAAAATTTGAAAATTTTAAACTTGATATGCTCAAATTAAGCGGGTATCAAAAGGAAAATTATGAAAAAATTTATACTTAACGCAGATGATTTTGGAATGAGCACAGCCTATAATAGAGCTGTTTTAGAAGGTTATGAACACGGTATTTTAAAAAGTGCAAGTCTTACTGCAAACGGCGAAGCTTTTGAAGAAGCTTGCACAAAAGTAATTCCTTCATGTCCGGATTTAGGCGT
This sequence comes from uncultured Candidatus Melainabacteria bacterium, assembly GCA_934777245.1. Next base: position 3,565 of record CAKVND010000066.1, read on the forward strand.
TGGAATTCACTTAAATATAATTGAAGGGAAATCACTCTGCGCAGATTTAGACCAGCTTACAGACGATGAAGGTAATTTCAATAACTCATTTGGCGAATTACTTTTAAAATCACTTAATCCAAAAAATACTGCTTTTATTGAACAAATAGAAAAAGAATTTCGCGCTCAAATAGAAAAAGTTATTAATCGTACGCAAGTTACTCATATTGATTCTCACGTTCATACACATTCAATTCCAAAGATTTTTGAATTAACTGCAAAGTTGGCTAAAGAATACGGTATTAAACAGATTAGAACCCAATTTGAAAAGCCTTATTTGATGCCGGATGTAAGTAGAATTATTAATCGTAAATATCCGATTAATTTGATAAAAGTTGCATTACTTGAATTCTTTACTTTAATTAATGAAAAAACTGTTTTAAAATATGGCTTAACCACAAATGATTATTTGCTTGGTGTTTCCTTCACTTCTATGATGAACAGCCTTGCAATTTCTTATGGATTAATGGCTATCAAATACGATAAAGTTGTTGCAGAAGCGCTTATTCACCCTTGCAGGTACGAAGACGGCACAATTGATAACCATTTTGAGGAATTTCAAATCACAAGAAATAAAAAACTTAAAGAAAAAATCGAACAGTTGGGCTTTGAAATAACAAATTATGCTGACAAAGAACAAGATTAAAACTTTAACTGCAACTATTTTAATTCTTTCACTTTTGGGATTCTCTTTGATGCCGAAAGATGAAGAATTGCGCGTAAAAACAGCAATTTCACCAACTAAAATAGAGTTTGAGAATGAAAATCATCTATCAATTAGTGATATTCAAACTTTTGATTCTGATTTTTCGCAAAAGAATAAAACTCTTGCTAAAAAGTTTGGAATAACGGAAGAAGAAGCTTTTGTTATCGGTAATCTTGCGAAATATTGGGCGCAAAATCTGCTTAATGGGCGCGATATTATTCTTGAAGATAACGATATAATTTATTATAAATATAGCTACAGACAAAAGCTTGCAAATTCTGCGTTTGGTATTCGAAATGATAAACCGACAAATCAAGTTGCATTTAACAAATTACTAAAATCCATTCGCCATACTAAATACGGAATTTATAAAAATGATAAAATTTATCCGATAACTAAAGAATACGCAAACGGCGATTATTTGATTATCAGAAAAAGTCATTTCTACAAACTTTTTCCGAAATACATTCAAAACAAAAGATCTCGCTCAAAACAGCAACAAACTTGTTTTGCGCCTTTTGTTAGCGGAAATATAAAAATTATTTTTTCGGATTTCACAACTAAACTTAAACCCGATAGAAATTGTTCAAGCGATATTTGCAAAGAGATTTTGACAAACATAAATAGCGCGCAAAGTACGATTGATATGGCGATTTACGGATATTCTTCAACTCCTGCAATCGAAAAAGCTATTAAAAATGCACAGGCGCGTGGAGTAAAAATTCGACTGATTTATGACGTTGATAGCAAAAATCAAAATATTTATCCGGACACTTTTAAATTTGTTAGCCTTATCGCGAATTCTAAAAACGACGGCGGTTTAAAGAATTCAAACGCTACGATGCATAACAAGTTTTATATTTTCGACAATAAAACCGTAATTACCGGTTCGGCTAATCTTTCTCATACGGACATGTCTGGGTTTAATTTTAATAATATTATCGTTATAAATTCCAAAACAGTCGCAGAAATTTATAAGTCAGAATTTGAACAAATGTACGCCGGAAAATTCCATTCAGCGAAAAATATTTCTGAAAGAAATGAAGCAGACGGATTTAAAATTTATTTTTCGCCACAAGATAAAGCTTTAACAAACGGAATTTTGCCGATTATACGCGACGCAAAAACGTATATTTATATTCCGATTTTTGTAATTACAGAAAATCGTGTTGTAGAAGAATTAATCAATGCGAAAAAACGCGGAGTAGATGTGCGCTTGATTTCAGACGCTTTGAATGCTTCTAAAAAGTATTCAAAAATACAAATTTTGAGAGATGCAAAAATTCCTGTAAAAGTTGAAAACTATGCGGGCAAAATGCATGCTAAAACTTTAATTGCAGATGATAAATATGTTGTAATCGGTTCAATGAATTTATCAAAAAGTGGTGAAACGAAAAACGACGAAAACACGATTGTTATGACAAATGCTGACACTGCAAAATACTTAAAAAAAGTTTTCTTATATGAGTGGGATAGAATTCCGAATAAATGGTTAACCGGCTATCCTCGCGCGGAGGGTTGGGAATCAATCGGCTCTTGTAAAGATGGAATTGACAATGATTATGACGGTTTAATTGACAAAGAGGACAACGGATGTCATAGTAAAAGTCACTAAACGAATGAGTAAATTTAATTGAAAGTAAAAAGTTATTAAATTCACTTACGAATTATAAACGAAGTAAATTTAATAACTTGCTACTTCAATTTCCAATTTATAAACTATTCCACCGTAACTGATTTTGCCAAGTTTCTAGGCTGGTCAACGTCTTTGCCTAAAAATTCTGCAATATAATAAGCTAACAACTGCAACGGAACGATTGCGAGTGCAGGTGATAAGATTTCTGAAATTTTCGGAACTCTGATTATGCAATCAAAAAGTTCTTCCATTTTTGAATCTGTACAATCTGTAAGTGCAATCATTCTTGCGTTACGAGCTTTAGCTTCTTCTGAATTTGACATGATTTTATCGAATACTTTGCCTGACATCAAGATTGAAAGCACAGGCATAGATTCATCCAACATTGCAATAGGACCATGTTTTAATTCGCCTGCAGTATATCCTGTTGCGTTAATATAACTGATTTCTTTAAGTTTTAACGCACCTTCCAAGGCTGTTGGGAAGTTAATTCCTCTTGCGATAAAGATAAAGTCTTTTGCGCTGGAGAATGCTCTTGCGCATTTTTGAACATCATCTGTATGTGCCAAAACCTTTTCAATTTTTTGCGGAAGAACAATCAATTCATGTTTCAAGTTAAGTAATTCTTCTTTTGGCATGGAGTTTTTAACTTCTGCCATATAGATTGCTAACAAATAGAACGAAATTAACTGTGCCATATATGATTTTGTAGCAGCAACAGAAACCTCAATTCCCGCATTTACAGGAACTAAACTGTCTGCTTCTCTCGCCATTGTTGAATCTGGACGGTTAGTTACAATTAAAATATGTGAACCTTTATTTTTTGCCTGTCTTACAGCTGTAATCGTATCAGCAGTTTCACCTGATTGAGAAACGCCAATTACAAGCGTATTTTTGTCTGTAATAGTTTTTCTATAAATATATTCGCTGGAAGGTTCTACATCAACAGGAATTCCACAGAAATCTTCAATTAAATATTTACCAACCATTGCTGCATGCAAAGATGTTCCACAAGCAACAATCTGAATACGGCTCAAGTTTTTTAATTTTTCTTTATCCAAAGTAACTTCTTTTAAAATGATATCCTCATCCATCGCATGAAGTTTTCCTGAAAGCACGTTTCTAACAACATCAGGTTGTTCATGAATTTCTTTAAGCATGAAGTGCTTGTAACCCATTTTGCTTAGTGCAACAGGTTCCCAAGGAAGAGTTTCAACTTTTAAAGTCAATGGATTTTTGTCAATATCAATAACTTTGTAAGAATCAGGTTTCAATGTCACAATTTGATTATCATCTAAGTACATTGCCTTTTTTGTATATTGGATTAATGCAGGAACGTCAGATGCTACAAAGTTTTCACCTTCACCTAAACCAACAACAAGTGGCGCATTTCTTCTTGTTGCAACAATTGTATTTGGTACATCTTGATGAATAACACAAAGAGCGTAAGCACCTTCAATTTCTTTTGTAGCAAGTCTTACTGCTTCAGTTAAATCGTGAGTTTCACCATATTTTGTAGCTACTAAGTGCGCAACTGTTTCTGTATCGGTTTGAGAGCGGAATGTACATCCTTTAGCTTCTAATTTTGCTCTTAATTCTTTGTAATTTTCAATAATACCGTTGTGAACAACCGCCACTTTTCCACAATTACAAGAATGCGGGTGTGCGTTTTCAACTGTTGGCGCACCGTGTGTTGCCCAACGAATATGACCGATGCCGATTGTTGATTTAGATATTTCTGCATAATTTTTTTCAACAATATCTTTAAGATTTTGTAATTTTCCTGCAGCTTTATAAAGCTCAACTTTGCCATCTACGTTAACCGCAATTCCTGAAGAATCGTAGCCTCTGTATTCAAGACTTGTTAAACCTTCTAAAAGAATATCAACCGCTGTTTTATTTCCAACGTAACC
>CAKVND010000067.1 GCA_934777245.1 uncultured Candidatus Melainabacteria bacterium
GGCGAAGATTATAAAAAGAATATTGATGGCAAAGACTACACTCCACAAGAAATTTCTGCAATGATTTTGAGAAAATTAGCAGATGATGCAAGCGCATACTTGGGAGAAAAAGTAACTTCAGCGGTAATTACTGTTCCGGCTTACTTCAACGATGCTCAAAGACAAGCAACAAAAGACGCAGGTAAAATTGCAGGCTTAGACGTTTTACGTATCGTAAACGAACCTACAGCAGCTGCTTTGGCTTACGGTCTTGAAAAAGAAAAATCTGAAAAAGTTCTTGTATTCGACTTAGGTGGTGGTACATTCGATGTATCTATCCTTGAAATCGGCGACGGCGTTCACGAAGTTCTTTCAACATCAGGTGATACTCACTTAGGTGGTGATGATTTCGATAAAAAAATCATTGATTGGATTTGTGAAGAATTCAAAAAACAAGAAGGCATGGATTTAACTAACGACAAACAAGCTATGCAACGTATTAAAGAAGCAGCTGAAAAAGCAAAATGTGAATTGTCTTCAGTTGTTGAAACTACTATTAACTTGCCTTACATCACAGCTGATGCTAACGGCCCTAAACACTTAGAATTAACTCTTTCAAGAGCTAAATTCGAAGACCTTTCTCACGACTTATTAGAAAGATGTAAAACTCCGGTTGAACAAGCTCTTAAAGATGCTGGTTTGAGTAAAAATGAAGTTGATGAAGTAGTTCTAGTTGGTGGTTCAACTCGTATTCCTGCCGTTCAACAATTAGTAAAAGAATACACAGGTAAAGAACCTAACCAATCAGTAAACCCTGATGAAGTTGTTGCCGTTGGTGCAGCAATCCAAGCTGGTGTATTAGCAGGTGAAGTTAAAGACATCGTTCTTCTTGATGTAACTCCATTGACATTGGGTATTGAAACATTAGGTGGTGTTATGACAGCTCTTGTTCCTCGTAACACAACAATCCCTGTAAGTAAGTCACAAGTATTCTCAACTGCAGAAAATAACCAAACAGCTGTTGATATTAACGTACTTCAAGGTGAAAGACCAATGGCTTCTGATAACAAATCTTTAGGTATGTTCAGACTTGAAGGTATTGCTCCTGCAATGCGTGGTGTTCCTCAAATCGAAGTTACATTTGATATTGATGCTAACGGTATTGTAAACGTATCTGCTAAAGATAAAGCTACTAACAAAGAACAAAAAATTACAATTACAAACTCTTCTAACTTGTCAGAACAAGATATCGACAAGATGGTTAAAGAAGCTGAAGCTAACGCATCAGAAGATAAGAAGAAAAAAGAAGAAGCTGAAATCAAAAACAACGCTAACTCTTTAATCACATCTTCTGAAAGAATCGTTAAAGACTTTGAAGGCAAAATCTCTGACGAAGACGTTAAGAAATTAACTGAACACAGAGAAGCTCTTCAAAAAGCTTTAGATGAAAACAAACCTTCTGAAGAATTGAAAAAATTGTCTGAAGAATTACAACAAACAATGTTTGCAATTTCTCAAAAAGCTTATGAAGCTGTTCAAAAAGAAGGCGGAAATGCAGACGCAAATTCAGCAGGCAACGAAAACGCTTCTTCTGATAAAAAAGATGATGACGTAATTGATGCAGAATTCACAAAAGAAAATTAATAAACTTTGAACAATGAAAAACACCTTTAGTCACTGACTAAAGGTGTTTTTGTTTATAGAAATTAATTTAACGAAGATTAAAATCATTTATTATCCGGCTTTAGAATCCTCAATTATTTTATCAAATATCGCTTTCACTTCCTGATAAGCTTTCTTTAATTCCGAATCTTGAGTATTTTCTAGTTGTTGAAGCATATCTTTTGTATCATTTAATCCATACCCTTCTTTTACTGAATAATACTCTGCAAATAAATCACGAGGATTGCTTAATGCGTATGCTTTTTTATTAATATTTTTATCTTTAATCAAATTAATTAAATTATTAATCTTTTCATAATATTCGCTTGTCTGATGTTTTTCGATATCATTGTTAAAATCAACAGCATGACCTATTTCATGAGTTAGTATTTTACTTGACAAACCGTCGTTTGTATTAAGTTTTATAACGCCACCAGATTGTTCTCCTGCTGTTTTTAAATTGCCCAATTGGGGTTCTAAAGTTAATTCTTTTATTTTTGTTTTAAAAGCATTTAATGCATCCGCACTTAGACCAGATATTGCTGATGACAAATTAGCAATAATAACTGTAACTTGTTCTTCCTTGCTTAATTTTCTGAGTTTATCAGTACCACTATAGCAATTTTGATTTATTTTTAAAGGAATAATAATTTCACTTCCATTTTTATCTGTCATTTTAATTTCTGTTTCCTGTTTATCAGAATCAGATTGAATTAATGTATTGAAATTTATTGACAAAGTACTACCATCTGCCAATTTAGCTAAAATATTCCCACTATTATCCATTGAATATGTGCATTTTACTTCATCAGCTTGTGTAAAGATTCCTTGTTGTACTTTTTCAAAAGTAACAGTTTTATTTCCATTTGCTTCGTGCGTTATTGTAGATTTCGTCTCTTTTACTCTTCTTGACCTTTTATCAAGAGTTGACTCATTATCTACTATTGTTTCAATAGTTTCAGTTCGTCCATCTGCACTTGTTGTTATAATTATAGTTTCTACATTCATCCAACTGGTATTCTCAATCGGCCTTTTTGTTGTTTCCGTTTTTACGGTAGAACCGTCCTTATTTCTTTTTACTTGAATTTCCGTTGTTGAGCCATCAGAATTTGTTATTACTTCATGTTTTTGTCCTTTTTTTGTTTTAACTTTTTTATCTTTTTTTTCTTGTACATTAGTTTGTTCAGATTGTATTACCGATTCATTTTGTTTTATTTCAGGATTGGATGTATTTAATTTTGTCTGTTGAGCATCTAAAATCGGTTCTAATGCAGGAATAGCCGCCACTTCTTTTTCAGGATTTAATTGTGAAGACATTACATCCGGTTCTTTACCTCTATATGTAACCTCTAAATCTGAAGAAGTTTTTGAATCTTTTACTCCATTATTTTTTGTATCAGTTGTTTCTTGAGCAATACCATTTTCTTGAATTACACCTTTAATATCAGGCATTGGAAGTGCTTTTGTTTTAAGTTCTAATTCCGGCAATAAAGGCGCAACATCTATTTTTGGCAAAGTTTCTTGTGATTGATTAGTGTCTTCTATTGTTCCTAATCCTACAAGATTGCGTATACTATTCCATGTTGTTTCAGAAAAATTCAAAATTTGTCCGACAAAAACTTTATAATTTTTCTTCCAATTTGCAGGAATTCTTACGCTTCCGCCTTGATACAATCCTTTTTTATTATTATTTTTATCTTCTTCATTTTGTTTATCAACTAAATCAAGTATTTTGTTCCATACACTTGCTGTAAAGCTTTTTTCATTAGCACCTTCATTTATAAGTGTTTTTTTGATAACTAAAGAAAGATTTTCTCCTTTATTTACCTTTATATCCATAAAGTTTCCTTTCATCGTATAATTGTTTTTACGGCATAAAATGAAAAAACTTTAATTAAATTAATCATTTTTTTACAAATGTTTACAAACATTAAAAAATAGTTCAAAGGTGAGTTCAAAAATCAAAATTCAACTATTATCATCAAACACTACATTAACTTTTTATGAGTTTTTCTTATTAGATTTCACAGTTTAAACAAACTAGTTTCTATACCCAATACCTGATTTATAGCCCGAAATTGAATACAAAAATGGCAATGATGGTTCTATCCATTTTAATCCTGACAGAACTGCAACTGTAGCAATATCATCCGTATGCATTCCTAAATCTATAAGCTCCGGCTTTCTTTCTTTAACATCTTTTATGCCGACTTTTTGAGATATTTTTCCTGTTATAATATTGGCAATCTTGGAACCACCAAGGACTCCGGTTAAAATTATTCCACTAACCATTCCTACAGCCCGACAAGCCTTTGAGGTTATTTTTAATTTTTCTAAAATTCCTAAAGCTACTCCAGCACCAATATTACACATAAAAATATTGGCTAAATACTGATACAGACCTTCACTTACCTTATCAGGAGCTGTTTTTTTAACATCATCACCTGCAATTTTATCTGCTACTAAACCACTTGCAATTCCGCCAATAACAGGTATCGCGCCATAAATTGATAAATAACCGATTTCAGAAAAAACATCTTTAGAACTTATATTTTCAGGATCAGGAATTAATTTTTTCATAAATCCGTCTAGTTTTTTATTTTTTAATTCATTCATCAATCTTTTTATCTTAGAGAAAGAAAGAACCTTTGTTTTTGCATCCTCTAAAATTATTAAACCTTCTTTACTCAAAGAATTTTTATTTTCATGAACAAATCCTTCTATCAATTTTGCATTTTGCTCTTTCATCGTATTTAAATTTTCTAATTGCGGTCTTTTTGTAATCTTAGAAGCTAATTTTGGCGCTAAAAGAGCTGAAATAACTGATGCTAACAATATTCCTACACTTTTTAAATATTTTTTTATTTGCTCAGATTTATTATAAAATACAGAATCATCGCTACTTTCGTAAACATCATAACCTTTTTTAACGCTATATAAAGCTGTTGCTGAAAGCATTATCTTTGGCATATTTTTATTTAAATGACCAATTAACATTGGTTGATCTAAAAATTTTGCGAATGATTTGATATTATTTATCATTTTTTATAAACTCCACAAAATCTTTTTTTAAATTATTTTTATCACTAAATTGATTAAATTTTTCTAACATTAAAACTACATCATCATCAATGACATGTTCAATTTTGCAAGCATTATCAGAAGCTTTTTCTGCCTCTATATTTAAAGTCTTATTGAAAAAATCCAAAAGAATTTGATGCTTTTTAATCACCCTTTTTGCTTCAAATTCACCTTTTTCCGTAACAATAATTCCTTTTCTCCCTTCATAAATAACTAACCCTAATTCACACAATTTAATCAATGCTTCTGATACACTTGCTCTTGAAATATTAAATTTCTTTGCTATGTCAATTGCTTTTAACTCTTTTCCACTTGATATTGAAGTATAAATATATTCAATATAATCTTCTAAACTTTTTGTAATCATTTGTTAGGTTCTCCTTACATTACTCTTAAAAAGAAAGTAAGGCAAACCTAACAAAAAGTCAAGTATAAATTTTCTTTTTCTTTATTTTACCAATAATTCGAATTCTTTTGTAAAATCTTTTTGGTTCAATTCGATTAAAGGTAAATTATATTCATCGGCAAGTTTTTTAACTTTTATATCATAATTTATCGCTAACGCTTTTACGCCGGATTTAATTGCAACAACGTTAGCATGAAAACGCATGCCAATTAAAAATTCTAAGTCTGAAATTTTGGCAAAAACTTCGTTTACGGAAAGTCCTTTTACAACTTCAACATTTTCTAAACCTTTTTTGTACAAAATTCGTGCAAATTTTTCGCAAATCGCTAAATCAATGCTGTCTTGAAAAGACAAAACTTCAATTTTTTTGTCAGAAAATCTTTTTACGATTTCTTCAGCCAAAGCATTTAAAAAGTTTTCATTCAGCGTAGGATAACTTCTTAGCTGAATTCCAACTACGCCTTTTTTGTTTTTTTTAGGCAAATCCAAATCAAAAATTGGGTCAGGTTTTAATTCCGCATCAATTTTCCAACTTTTTAAAAGCTCTTGTGATTTTTTGTCGCGCACCGATATTTTAGAAGCACGCTTTAATGCAATTTTTGTCAAAATTTGTCCGAACTTAGAATGAATCGGGCCTATTCCTTGTCTAAAGATTTCAACTTTTTTGCCAAAGAATAAAGCACAATAAATGACACCAAGATAATATAAAAGACTTTTGAAACTTGTTACATCCTGTAAAAGACTTCCGCCTCCTGACACTAAAACATCTGCGTCTTTTATTGCATTAACAAATTTTAACATTGGTACAGAATTTACGTTATATAATTGAGCAGTTTTTTCAGGGTTAGAAGAAATTAAAGTGATTTTTTCAGCACCTTTTGATTTTAGTTTATCAGCTAAAACATGCGCTATTGCTTCATCTCCAAAATTATCGAAGCCGATATATCCCGAAACAACGTATTTTGTCATTAAACATTCTCCAAAACATTTTTTAAGTAAGGAATTGATTGAATCGCACCAAAATTTTGTGTTTGCAAACCTGAAACAACAGATGCAAATTTTGTAGCTTCAGAAGGCGCATAACCGTTTGTAATAGCGTATAAAAATCCACCATTAAATACATCGCCTGACGCTGTCGTATCAATCGCCTTAGATGTGTTATAAAATTCCGTAAAACTAATATCGCCCTTGTAGCCTGTATAATAGCCGTTATCGATATGAGATTTTACAACAACTATTTTAACGCCTTTATCCCAGAAATAGTTCATAACTTTGTCAATTGATTCAACATCATATAGTCTTTCTGCGTCATTTTTAAGACTCAAAAATATGATATCAGTATAGTCTACGATTTCCTCAAAATACTCTTTTGTATCGGTAGAATTCATGAAACAAGATGTATAATTAGGATCATACGCGGTCATTACGTCGTTTTCTTTTGCTAGTTTAAAAGCGCTATGTACAAGCTCTCTAGAACTTGCTGAAAGCGATTGAACAACGCCTGTTGAATACACAAGTTTTAATTGCTTTATACAATCTTCATTCAAGTCATCAATTGATAATTTTGTTGCGGCAGTTTTTCTCTTGTAATATAAAAGTTCTTTTTTCTCAGGTGTGCGAGAAACAATATACATGCCGTTCTGCTCTTCGTTTGCCTTGATTAAAGAAGTGTCGATATTTTCTTTTTTTAGGCTAGAAAGAATAAATTCGCTAAAACCATCATTGCCGACTTTAGTTACGTAAGTAACTTTACCGCCCAATCTTGCGATTGCAACCGCGGTAGTTACAGTATCACCGCCAAAATACTTGTTAAGCGTTGAAGTGTCAGCAAGCGTTCCGTTTGAGGAAAGCTCAATTAAGCATTCGCCTATGATTGCGATGTCTACTTTTGGCTCCATTTAGTATAATCCTTTATTTCGAGTAAAATTTCTCTTGTGCGATTTGTGATTTCTTTTGGAGTAAATCCGTTGTAGAAATCTCGACCGATACCAACAGCTGTTGCACCGGCTTTAATATAAGTTACAGCGTCACCCAATTTGATATTTCCCATTGGCATTAAATTCAAGAATGGCATTTGTCTTAAAATATCTTCTATATATTGAACACCGCCCATCGCGTCTGTTGGAAATAATTTAATTAAAGGAATTCTTGATTTCCAAGCATTGTATGCTTCGTTAGCAGTTGACGCGCCGGCTATAAATGGTACTTGTTTGTTTTTAGAAATTTTCACCATGTTCATTTGGAAAATTGGCGAAGAAAACAATTTAGCACCACATTCAAATGCAGCATCTGCTTGCATTGAAGTAATTATGCCTCCTGCACAAACATTTGCAAATTTTGAAACTTCTTGCACAGCTTCATAAATTGAAGGGTTTTCAACATTGATTTCTAAAACTCTTATTCCACCTTCTACTAAAGCTTTTGCTATTTCTATTGTTTGACTAGCTTCTTTGCATCTGATAATCGGATAAATCTTATCCTGACCAATCATTTGTATGTAATTTTCACTCATTTATATATC
>CAKVND010000068.1 GCA_934777245.1 uncultured Candidatus Melainabacteria bacterium
CCTACTGGCTTTTTTTATTTGATTGAAATGTTCTACATTATTGTCGTGTTCAATGAAAACGTTGAACACGACCTACTCACTGGCTGCTATAGTATTTGTTGGGCAGGTATGCCCAACCGACAAGTCCAACATCTAATTTAAGAAAATAACCGATTTGATAGATCTCAAGTCGGTTATTTTTTTGTTTAACGTTAGACATTTAGATTTCTAAAATAATCGTTTAGGTTATTGCTTAAACTGCGTATCTTTCTATAGATGTTATTTCGCTCTTCTACTACTTCTTTAAATTCAGGTTTTAATCGTAAAGCTTCATCTTCTGCAGCATTACGTGAGGCAAATTGCTTTCCATTAACAACATAGAAGAAATCAGCATCTCTAGGGTTACCAGGACCAGAAGCGTAACCTATTAGCTTATCGAATTCTTTACATTGTTCTTCTAATTTTTTCTCTTTACGCTTCAATTCCAAAGCTTCATTTCTATCAGCATTTGCCTTCTTAAAATAATTTCTTACTTGCTCTAATTGCTTTTTTAAATTAAATTCTCTAATTAAATTGCCCTTTGCATCTTCTAGATACAACATAGGGTCTCCTGTCTCAGGATGTGAATAACACCACATGTCTGTAATTCCACGTTCCTTTAATAACGCAGATTTGTTGTTAAATTCGAGATGTTTACCACCATTAATCTTTGCTGCTTTAACTGTTTTGCCAAAATATTCCTTAGCAGCTGCCCCAATACCTACACCATTCATAATAATGTCTCCTTTACATTTACTAAACTAACTACATATAAATAAAAACAACTTACTTTTAAAAATTGCCCAGAATTCTACTACTACTACTACTACTACTACTACTACTACTACTACTACTACCCGCGCTACGTTTGAATTTGAGGCTATAAAAACTCGTATTTACAAAACTTAACGTATTAATAAAGTTGATAATTTTACATTAAAAGCAATTTAAAATATAAGCAAAAAATAGAACATATAGCCGAGTTGGGTAATCGACAATAGAGTTATTTAAAGTTTAAATGACTATATTAAATCTTTTTGATGCTTATAGTTATGAGGGCTTGCGTAAAGCTCTTTTTTTTATGTTATAATAAAATTTGTTAAAGGGAAGAAGGTAAAAAGATGAGTTTAGATGTATATTTAGGTATCGACGTAGGTTCAGTTACAACAAAATTAGCATTAGTTGATGAAAAAGGTAAGTACATTGATTCTTATATGCTAAAAACCGCTGGTAAACCGGTTGATGCGGTTCAAAACGGTTTAAAACAAATTTATTCACAAGCACTTTGCGAATATTCAGTAAAAGGCGTTGGAACAACAGGTTCAGGTAGAAATTTGGCAGGTGCATTAGTAGGAGCTGATGTTGTTAAAAACGAAATTACGGCTCACGCAGTAGCAGCAAGTACAAATATTCCCGGAGTTCAAACTATTCTTGAAATCGGCGGTCAAGACAGTAAAATTATTATCCTAAGAGATGGTATTGTAACCGATTTTGCGATGAATACGGTGTGCGCAGCAGGTACAGGCAGTTTTCTTGACCACCAAGCGCAAAGATTGAATGTTCCTATTGAAAAATTCGGTGAAACCGCACTTAAATCAGAAAACCCTGCACGTATTGCAGGACGTTGCGGTGTATTCGCAGAAAGTGATTTGATTCACAAACAACAACTTGGTTATCCAGTAGAAGATTTGTTGTATGGTTTATGTCAAGCGCTTGTTAGAAATTATCTTTCAAACTTGGCTCTTGGTAAAGAATTGTTGCCTACAATTTCATTCCAAGGCGGTGTTGCAACAAATTCAGGTATGGTAAAAGCTTTTGAAGAAGCTTTGAATACAAAAATTGTTGTTCCGGAAAACCACCAAACAATGGGTGCTATAGGCGCAGCGCTTCTTGCAATGGAAAATCACCAATACACAGAAGTTGATACTAAGTTCAAAGGTTGGGAAGTTGGTAACATGAATTTCCAATCTGTAACTTGTCAATGCACCGGTTGTTCTAACAACTGCGAAGTTATCACTATTTTAGAAGGCGCAGAACCTATGCACCACGTAGAAAAAATCGGTGATATTAAAGGTAATATTATCGCACGTTGGGGCGGAACTTGCGGAAGATGGGATATCGCATAGAATCATACTATTGGCGAGACTTACGGATGCGGACTGTTAGAGTTGAAAGTGGAAAGTGGAAAATTGTTTTAAATATATTCAATGTCAAACAACTTTTGCATTGAACAATAGTTAAAACGAACTTATTCACTTATTCACCTATTAACTTATTGACTTAAAATTTAAGAGAGAATATATGCTAAAACTAAACAACTTCGAAATCGGCTCAAATAAATTAACAATTTTAGCCGGACCATGCGCAATAGAATCAATGGATATATTAAAACAAACTGCTGAAACCTTGAAAAAAGTTTGTGCAGAACTTGGCATAAATTATGTTTTCAAATCCTCTTTTGATAAGGCGAATCGTTCTTCTATTAACTCTTATCGTGGAGTTGGGATGGAAAAAGGCTTGGAAATGCTTGCGCAAATCAAGAAAGAATTTGAAGTTCCTATAGTAACTGATATTCATCTTCCCGAACAAGCTGAACCTGTTGCAGAGGTGGCTGATATTTTGCAAATTCCGGCTTTCCTTTGTCGTCAAACGGATTTACTTGTGGCAGCGGCAAAAACAGGTAAAATTGTAAACATAAAAAAAGGACAATTTCTTGCTCCACAGCAAATGAAATCTTTAGTTAAAAAAGTTGAAGATAGCGGAAATCACAACATAATGCTAACAGATAGAGGTGTTTCTTTCGGCTATAACAATTTAGTTGTGGATTTTAGAGCAATTCCTATAATGAAAGAATTTGGTTATCCTGTAGTTTTTGATGCGACTCATAGCGTTCAAATGCCAGGGTCAAACGGTGATTCAACAGGTGGTGACAGAAGATTTGTACCGACATTAGCGAATGCCGCAATGGCAGCCGGCGCAGATGTTTTATTCTTTGAAATTCATCCGGAACCGGATAAAGCTCTTTGCGATGGAGCAAATATGCTAGCTCTTAAAGATGCTAAAAAAGTATTCGAAAAATGTAAAGCTATCTTTGACTTGGTTAGAGAATAATGAGGGTTTACCCTCCCCTTGAGGGAGGGTCGAAATCTCTGATTTCGGGGTGGGGTCATGTTAAAAAAAGTATCACGCAAAAATTCATTAAAAGGTTCTATCACAATACCTTCTGACAAATCTATTTCACACAGAGCAGTTATGTTTTCATCAATTGCAGAGGGTGAATGTATAGTAAGCAATTTTTCAAGCGGAGCGGATTGTCATTCCACTCTAAATTTGTTCAAAAATTTAGGAACTGATATTCAATTTGTTGACGATAAAACGCTAAAAATAAAATCAACAGGAATTTTACAACCGACAAAAGATTCTATTTATGATTGCGGAAATTCCGGCACCACAATGCGTTTAGTTTCCGGAATTTTAGCTGGTCAAAACTTTAATTCAACTTTGATTGGAGATTTAAGCTTATCTAAACGTCCGATGAAACGTGTAATTGAGCCTTTATCTTTTATGGGAGCAAAAATTGATGCAGAAGAAGGGCATGCTCCATTAAAAATTACCGGGCAAAAATTGCATGGAATTAGCTATAATTCAAAACTTGCAAGCGCGCAGGTTAAATCTTGCATTCTTTTGGCTGGTTTAAAAGCTGAAGGCGAAACTATTTTCACAGAACCTTATGTTTCAAGAAACCATACCGAAAATTTATTTAAGTATATGGGCGCTGATATTAAAATTAACAGTGCCGCTGTAACAGTTAGACCTTCTATCTTACAGGCAAAAGATATTGATGTTGTTGGAGATATTTCATCTGCAGCATTCTTTATAGTAGCTGGGTTAATTGTTCCAAATTCAGATTTTGTGATTAAAAATGTAGGCTTAAATTACACTCGCTCGGGTATAATTGATGTTGCCAACCGTATGGGCGGAAATATAGAAATCTTGAATAAAACAACTGTTTCTGGAGAAGAAGTTGGTGATATCAGAGTTCAGTATACGGAAAATCTAAAACCTTGTGTAATTGAAGGTGAAGATATTCCTCGATTAATAGATGAACTTCCTGTTATAGCGGTATTAGCTTCTCAAGCACAGGGAGAAACGCTTGTTAAAAATGCTGAAGATTTGCGTAATAAGGAATCAGATAGAATTAAATGTTTAGTTGAAGAATTGTCTAAAATTGGCGTAAATATTGAAGAACGCCCAGACGGTTTTGTTGTTTGTGGAAAATCCGAACTAGAAGGTGGGGCAGAACTTGAAAGCTACCACGATCATAGACTCGCCATGAGTTATTATATTGCCGGATTGGTTTGTAAAAACGAAATCGCTATAAATGGTTTTGAGTGGACAAAGATTTCATTTCCTGAATTTGAAAAGTTGTTAAAACAATTAGAGGTGATGTTTTGAAAATTTTAATTATTTTAAATAATTTAATAGTAAGATTGTTAACTGGTTTTATATTGGATAAAAAATTAAGAAAACATATAAGACAAACAAAGTTGTTAGGTCAATTTTGTCCAAAGAATAATCAGTTTTATAGATTAAATAATGGAATAAAAAGTTATCATAAAATTATAAGAGAAGGAATTATTGTAGAAATTTATGGTAGTAATAACGTTATAGAAATAGACGATTCTGCAACATTTCATAAGGCACATCTGGTAATTCGCGGAAATAATAATTTATTTAAACTTGGCGCGAATGTTTCTGTTTGTAATGCAAGTTTTTTGTTATATGGCAACAATAAATCTATAAAAATAGGAGATGATTGTATGTTTTCTTATGATGTAGAAATATGGAGCGGAGATGGACATGCAATTTTTCAATTAAATGAAACTATTCCATTTAATTACGGACAAGATGTTGAAATTGGAAATCATGTCTGGATTGGTGCACACTCTAGAATTTTAAAAGGTGTTAAAATTGCTGATGGGTGTATCGTTGGGATGCAGTCTTTAGTGACAAAAGATTGTTTAAAAACAAATTCTGTAATTGCAGGATGTCCGGCTAAAATTATTAAAAATGACATTGTATGGATGCGTGAAGCTCCTGAAAATATTTAGAAAAGAATATTAGATATTCCACAAGCCGTCACATAAGCAGTAGACCAAGCATTTTGGAGATTATATCCACCGCAAAATCCATCGATATTCAACGCCTCTCCAATGCAATAAAGATTTTGGTATTTTTTTAGCTCCATTGTTTTAGGGTCAATTTCATTTAAATCAATACCCCCCGCCGTAACCGTTTCCTCGCCTTTATTCGTGCCGGTAATAGTAAATTCTAAATGATGAATCCTATTTAAAATATAATCTCTGGTTTTACCGTCGATATTATGGGCTTTTATGTCTGCAATATCTCCAATCAAATATTTGATAATTCCATGCGGAAGAAATTTTGATAAAATATTTTTAACGTCTTTGTGTGGGTAAGAATTGAGCAATTCTTGTAGGTTGAATTCTTGTGGATACAAATCAAAACTCAATTTGTATGGAAAGTCGTCTCGCGCTTTAATAGATGAAATTTTGTAGGTTAAAGGTCCTGAAATTCCAAAATGTGTAAATAACAAATCGTCTGTCATTCCGTTGCAATGGGCATTTTTAATTACTATTCCAGAAATATCTTTATTTTTTTCTTTTGTGTTTAAACCAACTAATGATGGTCTTGGCGGCATTATCTTAATATCAAAATTTTTCAAAAAATTAAAATTCGAATGCCCGCCAATTGCAATAATTACGTGCGAAAACAAGTATTCGCATTTTCTTTTGTTTTTTGTGTAATCAGTTGTAGAAAGAATTTTAAATCCATTATTCATTTTTTCTATTTCAACAACTTCTTCTCTTTGAATTTGAACATTTTTTAAATGGTTTAAAATTCTCTCTCTAACATCTTTTGCGCTATTTGAAGTCGGAAAAATTCTCTCATCTTCTTGCGTATATGTTTCAACTCCGAATTCGTCGAATAATGCTAATGTATCATAAGTTGAAAATTTAGAAAACACTGAATATAAAAATTTTTCACCGCGCGGATAATTTTTAGCTAAATCTTTAAAATCGTATTCGGCATGTGCTAAATTACATCGTCCTCCGCCTGTTGGCAAAAGAGTTCTTAGTGGCATTCCTTTGTCAAATAAGGTAACGTCAAAACCTTCTTTTTGTAATAAATAAGCACAAATACACCCGGAAGCTCCAGCACCAATAATTGCAATATTTGCATTCGTATTTTTGTGATTAAGATGAAGACTTTTTTTAGATTCTTGTTCCATACAAAACAACCATTTCAGGGTTTTCTAGTTCTTCATAAAGTTCCATAACTGTTTTTTTATAAACAGGATGAACAAAGTCTTGTGCAATTTCTAACATTGGGACAAGTACAAAAGCTCGTTTGCAGAAATTTTTATGCGGAATTGTTAAACGCTCAGTATTCAGAATTAAATTATCATAGAATAAAATATCAATATCGAGTGTTCTATCTGTATAAATTCCGATTTCATTTCTTTTTCTGCCTAATTGATTTTCGATTCTTTGGCATTCGTTTAATAATTCTTCCGGAGTAAATGTTGTAGAAATCTGTATAACAGCGTTTACAAACCAGTTATCTGAATTCATTTGCCAAGGTTCAGACTCATAAAATGATGAAGTAGCGACTACATTAATTTTTTCTGAAGCGCTTAACAAGCTGGTCGCTTGTTGTAAGTAACCAACTCTGTCGCCTAAATTTGAACCTAATGATAAATAAACGATTGCCATAATTTGATTTTAACAAGATAATTGAATTCTTGTCAATAAAAAAATAAATACACAAAAAGAGAAGCCCGTAGGCTTCTCTTTTTGTAAAATCTTAACAAAACTATTTTGTTCCGTAACGTTTTTTGAATCTTTCAACACGTCCTTCAGAGTCAAGAATTTTTTGTTGACCAGTGTAGAATGGGTGGCAGTTAGAACAAATTTCAACTGTTAGGCCGTCTACAACAGAACCTGTTTCAATTTCGTTACCGCAAACACATTTGATAACAGTTTTTTTATAATCTGGATGGATTCCGTTTTTCATTTTAAACCTTCTTTCTTTGTTCAAGATTCCAAACTTGAATTTTTCGACCAAACACATGATATTATGCTAAATTTTAATTTTCAAGTGTCATGTATATATAGATTTACTTTTAATTGACAATTTGTAACATTTTCTTTTTTAATCTCTTATTTCCGTCGATTCTTATCGCCTTATTCCCTTGAAATGTAAATTTTTGTAAAAACTTTGACCAATTTCAAACCCTTTGTTGACACTATTTTATGTTTGATTTACGATTGTTATGCTATAGTCGAAAGAATAGCATAATCTCTTTGTGGTCATTGATTTGACTGCATTATGAGGATTATTTGTGTAAAAGACATAAAATAAAGGAATGAAAAATGACAACAGCTAAAAGACAAAGAATTAGAGTTT
>CAKVND010000069.1 GCA_934777245.1 uncultured Candidatus Melainabacteria bacterium
CTATTTACCATTCAACTAACCTCCCAAATTCATAAGTACATCAAGACAGTTGTTACAAGTGTTGAAAACTTGTGCGGCTGCTTGATATGCTGTTTGATACTTAACTAAGTCTACTAATTCTTCGTTCAAATCAACGCCTGTTGAATCCTTAATTTTACTTTCAATTGACTGAACAACCTGATCTTGTGTATCCGCCAATGATTTTATATTACTTCCTGCAGAAGCTACTTTGCCGACTAAAGCTGTATAGAATTCTTCAATAGAAGTATTGTTTAAATCAGCATTTTTGGCATTTCTTGTACCAATCATACTTTCAACGTTTTGCGCGTTACCCACAGCATTTTCATCAAAATTTGCAGCATTATCAAAATATGCGCAAGAAAGCTTCCAACAACCGTCTTCTGTCAAAAGAGCAGAATTTATTTGAAGATTTCCGGCAGTAATCCCTGTTGCTGTTTTTCCGTCAGGCCCTACAAAAATTAAATTGTCCGCATCAGTAGCCTTTAATTTGCTTGTGTCATTTGGGTTAATACAATAAGCGCCGTTTCTTGTATTCAAATCATTAAACACATTTGCAATAGTTTGCGCAAGTTTGTTCAAACCATTCATTACAGTACCTGCATTAATCCCATTTTCGCCATTGCCTGTATCAGTTGCGAAGTGAAGCAAACCGCCTAATGTACCAGATGTAATGTCTGCATTAGCATTTGCACTTATAACTTCTTTTGTTTCTGGATTAACAATACTGATTACCGCATTTTCACCCTTCCAATCATCAGGATAAGTTATTGGAGGATTTTGTTTATCACAATATGATTTTGCGGTTTCAATTTCCAATTTTCCTGTAACCTTAGCGCACTCAACAACCGAATTACCTCCGATATAAACATTAACAGCGCCGTTATGTTTTTCTTCTACAGTAATATCACTAAATTTTGCTATATCATTCAAAATCAAATCACGTTTATCAAGCAAGTTGTTTGCTTCAAGCGTTCCTGTTTGAGTCGAAATTAAAGCCTTGTTTACAGCTGCAAGTTCCTCCAGCTTATTGTTAAAAGCTGAATATTGAACGTAGATTTTTGAATTCTTCAAGCTTTCTATTGACTCACCATCACCCAAAGCCTCAGATGTGTTTTGTTGAAGTTGTGTATATTTGCCGTTCAAAACAGAAGTCAAAGTTTTCGCTGTTTCAATAAAATTTGTTCTTGCTGTAGAATCAGCAGGATATTTGTTTAAATTATTTAATGCTTCATAAAACTTTGAGAGCTGAGCATCTATACCGGTTCCTTCCAAGTCATTAAGAATACTTGATAAATCACCTAAACCGTCAAGTTGAGCGTTTAATTTTGCTTGTTCAGAAAGTTGCGTGCGATAGTAATTGTTAAGAAATTCATCATTGTAACGCATAATATTTGCGATTTTTACACCACCGTTTGCGCGTACCTGATTGTTAACATTATTACCGATTGCACCGGCTATGTTACGAGTTTCAAGGTTAGCACGTTGTTTGTGATATCCATCAGTATTCATATTCGCAACGTTATGCGAAACAACGCTAATCGCTTTTTCGTTTACTGAAAGCGTGTTACCTGTCATATTTAGTGCTGATAATAAGCTAACCATTGTTGTACCTCATATCCTATTTTTCAGTGCAAATAATCAGAAACTTTTGCGCAAGCGCATACAAGTTCATCATATTTCTTCGTTTATTGTCCACATGTCAACGTCATGTGTGTCTGTTTTTCCTGCTCCATTATAAAAACATCCTTGAGGAGCAAAAGCATTTATAACTGTTTCCAACATCTTGTTAGAAATTATAATGCCATGTTTTAATAGTTCCACATTTTGATTATTTAATAACGTTAATTCTGAAATCAATTTACAAATCTTAACTTTTTTCTCTTTTAGAACTTCAACATATTCGGGCGCTTGTTCTTCTGCTTTTTCGATAAACCAAGACATATTTGCGTCTGACTTTCCAAGTTCTGCAGCAACATCCATTCTTTCGTTATTAAGTTTTGTTATTTGGTTATTAAGTGCCAAAATTTTGTTATCAAGAACACCCAAATCATCAGGCTTAGAACTTTTCAAGCTATCGCGCTTTTCTTCAAAAAACGCTTTAAGCTTAGTATAAGCCTTGATTTCATTATCCAGTATTTCGTTTAGTTTTTGGAATTGTGTGTTCATTTTTTAGTTTAGAAGTTTAGAAGTTTAGGAGTTAAGAAGAGGTTTTAGATTATTCTTTTTTACAACAAGTTTATTTATTGGAAATATTATAACTTCTTCTCAACTTCTCAACTTCTAAACTAACCTCTTTATTAGAATAAGTATTTAATAAACCTATTAAATATTCCTTCGTTTTGGTTTCTAGATATTGCGCCTCTACCTGACAATGCGAATTGTAAGTTAGAAACATTATAAGAATAGATTTCGCCATTTACGTTAAGCCAACGAGGATCGACCACACCCGTTATAATAAAATCCATTCTTTCGTTGCCATTTACTAATGTCTTTTTACCTTGTACTGCTAAATTTCCGTTAGGAAGTTGTTGTACAACCTGTACTGCGATTTTGTCGCCAAATGACATAGAACGACCGCCGGCAGCTGAGTTTGAAACCTCATTAGAGCCACCATAACCGTTTGAACCTTTTAAGAATTTAAGTCCAAACCAGTCTTTTAAAAAATTTGTGAAAGAATCTTCTGTTGTTGAAGATTTTTCTGAAGAATATGTTAAATTATCACTAACAGTGATTTTTTCACTCATAATTATTGATAACAAATCCCCAATTTGGTGTGCTTGTACTCCGCCGAACAAAGAACGAGGAACACCGGCGTAGTTTTGTGTTGCGCCAAGCGTGAACAAAGATTCAGCTTGTACGCCCATTGTTGCTGTGGTTAAGATTAATGCTATTGTTAGTATAACTTTTTTCATTTGTTGTTCCTCTTTGAAAAGAAGTGAATAAGTGAATGAGTGAATAGGTGAATAAGTTCGTTTTAAATTTTCCTATTTTGTACTGAGTTCAGTGAACGAATTTATCTTTTACAATTCCTTTAAAGAACTTATTCACTCATTCACCTATTCACTTATTGACCTTATCTACTTCCTTTTAATCCCCATAATTTCTTACCATTTTAGTTAGCACAAAAACTCTGCTATCACACTTCTACCATAAAGCAATCCGTACTTTATGTCATCATCCGAAATGTTGAATTCTCCAACAGTTTTTGCACATTCTCGTACATCATTTACATCAATTCTATCCAATAAAGATTTTGCAGATGCGGTTTCCGTACCGCGAGAAACTTCGATTTCTGAATTTTCATCTTTTTGAGGTGCTAAATTTTTATTAGACTTAAACGCACTTAATGCGCTAAATTGTTGTACTGAATTTGATTCTATTCTTGGTAACATGGTTGTCCTTTCTGGATTAGAAAATTAAATTCTTTTTGCCTGAATGGAAAATTGAAAATTGAAAGTGGAAAATTGTATTAAATTTTTCTTTTTTGAAAGTGTTCAGTTTTGAACGTATTTATTTTAAATATTATTTAAAATAATTTTCCATTTTCCACTTTCAATTTTCCATTCAACTAACATTTTTTCAAAATGTTAGTTGACATATTTCTCCATCTGTCTATAAATCTGATCAGCAAAGCCAAAGCTTGTTCTCGGATTATTTGCGATATCTCTACCCATTTGTTGATAAACAATAGGTTTAAAGGTATCTATGTAATGTTGTTCTTGTCCGAACAGACCGTTTTCGTGGTCAACGGTTTTATCCATCTGTGAAAGCATTTTTGTAACAAAAATACTCTCGAATTCTGTTGCAACTTTTCTTAATTGCTCTTTATTATCACCTGATTCTTTGATTCTGTTATACAAAACCTGATCAGCGTTCACGGTCTGTGCATTGTGCAAACCGTTTTTTATTAAATCTATTGTAGGTGTTGAGAAGTCCATTGTATTCCTTTCAAGTGAATAAGTGAATGAGTGAATAGGTGAATAAGTTCGTATTAAATTTTCTTATTTTGTACTGCGTTCAGTGAACGAATTTGTCTTTTACAGTTCCTTTAAAGAACTTATTCACTCATTCACCTATTCACTTATTCACTCCCTAAATGATAACCAGTTCTGCTTGCAAGCTTCCTGATTTTTTCAATGCTTGCAAAATTGAGATTAGGTCAACCGGTGCTACGCCGATTGAATTTAATGCCCTTACTAAATCATTCAGATTACTGTTAGCAGGCATTGTAACCAAACTTCCGGGTGCTTTGTTTATCTGAATATCAGAGTTTTCAAACCCGACAGTCGCACCGTTTGAAAAACCGTTTGGTTGTGAAACATCATTTGTTGTAGAAACAGTAACCGTAATATTACCATGTGCAACCGCTGCAGGAAGAAGTTTAACATCCGCACCAATTACAACCGTACCTGTTCTTTCGTTTACAACAACTTTTGCAGGCTCTAATGTCGGCGCTACTTCCAAATTCTCAATAATTGATAAGAAAGAAACTCTGTCGTTCATAAATCTTGCAGGAATTTCAACTCTTACTGAGCTTCCGTCAATAGCTTTAGCAGGCGCCACTTGAGAAACTGTTTTTGCAATTCTTGAAACAAGTGTATAATCAGAACGATCAATAGAAAGTGTGATTGAATTTTCATCACCGATTTCTGTGTAGATATCACGTTCAATTATTGCACCACCAGGGATTCTACCTGTTGTAGTGATTGCAGTTCTAGCTGATGAACCGCCCGCAATTTTATTGATACCACCTACTGAAAGAGGGCCTTGAGCAACTGCTACTGCTTCACCGTTTGGTGCTTTTAAAATTGTTTGAACAAGTACACCGCCTTCTAAGCTTTTACAGTCAGCCATTGCAGAAACTGTTACGTCGATTTTGTCGCCATTTTTAGAAAACGGAGGAACAGTAGCTGTAACAATTACCGCCGCTGATGCACCTTTTTGGATATAGTTTTCTTGTTCAATTACTGTGCCTAAATTTCTTAGTAACATCTTGTTCGTAATTTGTGTTGAACGAGAGTTATCACCAGTCCCTGGAAGACCAACAACTACACCATAACCAACAAGTTGGTTCTCGCGCACACCTTTAATATGCGTCAAATCCATTATACGAACCTTGGCGTTGATTGCCTGAGCAGGCATGCAACCAACTAACATTAGTAGTGTTAAAAATATTGCTAAAACTTTTTTCATTATTCTCCTTTGACGTGAATAAGTGAATAAGTGAATAGGTGAATAAGTTCGTTTTAAATTTTCCTATCTTATACTGTGTTCAGTGAACGA
Organism: uncultured Candidatus Melainabacteria bacterium; assembly: GCA_934777245.1. Next base: position 5,305 of record CAKVND010000069.1, read on the forward strand.
ATTTATCTTTTACAATTCCTTTAAAGAACTTATTTACTCATTCACCTATTCACTTATTCACGCCCTTCAAATCGCCACCAAAACTCTATTCTCCCCAATTACCTTCCCATTGTAAACCTTCTTGTAATTTTTGTTTTCAACGTTAATGTAATCACCTGTCATACCGTCTGCCATCGCAGTTCCGTCAATTGTAACCATCACATCCCCATTAGAAACAAAGAAAATTCTGACTTCGCCGTTTCTTTGTACGTCAGGACGCATTTTTACAAATCTTTTGTCTATCACTTCTCCCTTTTGAAATGCTTTCTTAGTTGTCATCTCTTTAGATAGCATTTTTTCAGGAAGTACGTAATCCATTTTCATAGAAACATCAACTTTTTTAACAGTTGTGCATTCTCTTGTAATTGCCTGTTCTCTATCAATTGTATCGTTTGCTACAAGCACGTTTTGATAAACGCTTGTTTGTACAGGCAAGTTTAAAGTTTTGATAAAAGCGTTGTTTACATAAACATCAACTCTTTTGATATCGCGCGGCATAATTTTATCACCGCCAGAAACAACTTTATATGAAACTTTTCCATCAGGTAATTGCAATTGAGCAAACGGAGTTGCTGAAACCTTAACCTCAACATCGCCATTAATCATTTTGCTGTAATTAGTTTCCAAAATCTTAGCAACAGAAGATTTAACGTCAGCAGAACTAACCATCTGAGCGTTTGCGCTTAGAATGCTTAGTGTTAATATTAATGCTGTTGTTAAAATTTTCTTCATTTTATTCCTTGTTTTTGAGGTGAATAAGTGAATGAGTGAATAGGTGAATAAGTTCGTTTTAAATTTTCCTATCTTATACTATGTTCAGTGAACGAATTTATCTTTTACAATTCCTTTAAAGAACTTATTCACTCATTCACCTATTCACTTATTCACTCCTTTAAGTTATTAGCTCATCTGATTCGTCAACTGCAATATACTACTTGATGCGTTGATTATTTTTGAATTTGATTCAAATGCTCTTTCTGCCTTAATCAAACCTACAAGTTCATCTACGATTTGAACATTTGAACCTTCCAACATACATTGCTGAATCAAACCTAAACCGTTTTGTCCCGGAGTATCTTGTACAGGGTTGCCTGATGCTTGAGTTTCTTTGTACAAGTTGTGTCCGATTGACAACAAACCTGATGGGTTTTGGAATTTAACCAACTGCAAAGAACCAACGATTGATTGTTGTGTTTGCCCCGGAAGTGTTACAGAAATATTACCGTCTTGTGTGATTGTAATTTCTGTAGCGTCACGAGGAATTGAAACAGAAGGTTGAATTAGTAAACCATCGTTTGTACACAACTGACCTAAAGAATCTACTTGTAAACAACCGTCACGAGTGTATGCTAATGAGCCATCTTCTTTCATAACTTGTAAAAAGCCTTCACCTTCGATTTCAATATCAAGTTGACGACCTGTAGAAATCGCAACACCTTGAGTGAAAACACGAGTTGTTGCAGCCGTTTTAACACCTAATCCGATTTCGATACCAACAGGTTGATAAGTACCTTGGTTCATCAATGCCCCCGGAGTTCTAACGGCTTGTGATAACAAGTCTTGAAACTCAATACGAGATTGTTTAAACGCAGTAGTATTAACGTTCGCTACGTTGTTTGCGATAACGTCAAGATAGTTTTGCTGTGCTATCATACCTGTTGCTGCTGTTGTTAGTGCTCTTAACATTTTTATTTGTCCTCTTTATAAGTCTGGTTTTCTTTCAAGTGAATAAGTGAATGAGTGAATAGGTGAATAAGTTCGTTTTAAATTTTCTTATTTTGTACTGTGTTCAGTGAACGAATTTATCTTTAATAATTCCTAAAATGAACTTATTCACTCATTCACCTATTCACTTATTCACTTTTAAGCTGTTCGTATTCTTCCCACCGAAACTGCCGTAGTCAGCATATCGCTGTTTGTGCTTACAAGTTTTGTTAAACTTTCGTAATTTCTGGTCGTATTAATCGTATTAATCATTTCCTTAATTACATTTGAGTTAGAAAGCTCTAACATCCCTTGTTGTACCGTAAATTTTTCAGAACGCAATTCCGGATTATTTACTGTATCACGCGGAATAAATTTTGCGTCACCAACTTCAAACAAATCGTCTTTGTCTGAAAAATCCCATACCCCAAT
>CAKVND010000070.1 GCA_934777245.1 uncultured Candidatus Melainabacteria bacterium
ATTGAGCAGAATAAAAACTTATACGGAGAATGTGATATAATGTATTCATACGAGATTGAAGGAGATACACATGAAAAAGATTCTTATAGTAGATGACGAGCAAGACATCGTAGAAAGTCTAAAGTTCGTTTTGGAAGTTTCGGGCTTTGTGTGTTATACGGCTTATAACGGAGAGGATGGCTTGAAGCTTGCGAAGGAGATAATGCCTGATTTAATTATCCTTGATGTTATGATGCCAAAAATCAACGGTTATAAAATCAGCCGACTCCTTAAATATGACAGCAAATATAAAGATATTCCGATAATTATGGTAACAGCGCGTTCGCAATTGGAAGACAAAATGATTGGTGAAGAAACCGGAGTTAACGAATATATCACCAAACCGTTTGAGTTGGATGCGATTGTGAAGAAAGTGGAAGAGTATTTGAAGTAAAGTGAATAAGTGAATAGGTCAATAAGTGAATAAGTTCATTTAAGTTATTGTCAATATTGAACTGAGTTAAAAATTGAATATATTTTATACGAACTTATTCACCTATTCACTCATTCACTTATTCACTTCAAAGGATACAGACATGGAAACAGTAAACAACAAAACATTAGAAAAACTTAAATACGAGCTTGTTCGAGATGGCGTGGTTTCATACGAAACCTTGGAAAAGGCCGAAGAACTAGCTAACGTACAAAGCATAAATATAGGTCAAGCACTTATAAATTCAGGGATTTTGGCGGAAGATACTTTGTTGAAATTTTTGGAAAGCAAGTTACACATTCCTTATGTTAATTTGGAAGATTATGAACCCGATACAAAATGTTTTAAATATGTTTCGTTCGCGGATGCAAGAAGATACCGCATAATTCCTTTATTTAAAATAGAAGATGTTTTAACTGTTGCAATGTCTGATCCGCTGGATTTGTTTGCGATAGATAAAGTTATTGAAACAGCGGAATGTTCGATTGAGCCGGTAATTGCTTCAGAAGCAAGCATAATCAAGAAAATTGACGAATACTACAAAGTTGCTGATACGGTTGATAGCATTACATTGACTCCTGATGATGAAAAAGAATTTGACTGGACAGAAGAACTACATAAAGAAGAAGCCGGTGAAGAACATATCCAGCACGTTATTAGAGCGATTTTGAAACAAGCGATTATTGAGGATATTCACGAGCTTAACTTTGAACAGGTTGAAGAAGGTCTAAAAGTTGTATTCAAAAAAGACGGTGAAATATTTGACAAAGGTACAATTCCTGCAATTTTAAATTCGGCTTTTGTTTCTAAATTAAAAACGCTTTCAAATTTGGATGCTACTGTTTGCGAAATTCCACAACTCGGTAAACTTTGTTTTAAAGTTGAAAACACAATGCTTATTGCATCTGTTTCATCATTCCCAACGATTATGGGCGAAAGAATTTCTTTGAAAATTTATAAACCGCCTCGTCATTTAGACAAAATTATAACTGATGAAAAACAGAGAAGTATTATTACGCACGCGCTTGATAATCCGGGAATAATCCTTGTTTGCGGTTCGCCTTTGAGCGGAAAAACTCACGTAATTTATTCGCTTTTATCAGAGGTGGCTAAATCAGGAAAAAATATTATGACAATTGAGTCAATCGCAAAATACGAACTCAAAGGCGTTAATCAGTGCGAGCTTAACGAAAATATCGGTTTTAATATGGATAAAGCACTCAGATATGTTGAGTTTCAATCCCCTGATATTATTTATTTAGAAGGTGTTAAAACTCGTGATGCGTTTGAATTTTTGTCAGAACTTTTCTATAACGACAAAATTGTTTTAACTGAATTTATGGCTAACAATATGACTGATTTAAGACAAAAACTGGCGTTTGACGATTTTCAGTCTTTCAAATCTTTGATTTCTTGCTTGATTTTTATTCATTCAAAAGACAGCGTAGAAGTATTTGATAAAGTAACTTTGCAGAAATACTTAGCTTAAATTTTAAGTTGTTGGTGAAATTCCCCAATGCAGTTTGTTTCTTAATACAGAATAAAAACTATCATCATTTAAAAATGCAAGTACAGCTTTTTTATCGGAAGCTTTAATTGAAATTTCTTTTACGCATTCAGTGGTATCAAAACCATCAACCGCAACAGAAAGCAATTTATCACTGGTTTTAACTTTAATCGTCTCTCCAACAGGTATTACTAGCGGTCTGGCATTTAGAGTATGTGGGCAAATTGGAACGATAACAAGTGCGCCGAGAGTAGGATACAAAACGGGTCCACCTGCAGAGAGACCATATGCTGTTGAACCGGTTGGAGTTGAGATAATCAGACCGTCTGCAATATAATCACATACAAATTTACCATTAATTTCCAGATAAAATTTCGAAGTTCTTGAATGCATACAACCTTTAATTACAAAGTCGTTCAGCGCTACAGCATTACCGGATTCAAGCATAAGACGTTCTTCTGTTGAATACTTGCCCTCAATTACAGCTTTTACGGCATTATCGATTGCATCAACTCCGGCTTGAGCAAGAAAACCTAATCTTCCGATATTAATACCAAGCACAGGCGTTCCGGCATAAAAACGCGCACATTTAAGCAAAGTTCCATCTCCGCCTATTACAAAAGTGAAGTCGCCGAACTTATCAAGATAATCGATATCAAAAGATTTGAATTCAACTTTATAAGAAATCAGCGTTTGCTCCAATTTTTCTAATGCGTCTTTATAGCCTACTATTTGTTTATTGTATACAACATTTATCTTCATAACTGGATTATAACATATAAATCAGGCTTGTGATATAATGAAAATTAAAGAGAGGTTATTATGATAGAAATGAAAGTTATGGGTATTGCGCTTGACGTAAGGACAAATTCGCCAATCGTTGTACTCCACGATTTAGATAATAGAAAAGCACTTCCTATTTGGATTGGTTCAGCAGAAGCAAGTGCAATAATAAGATGCATTGAAGGTTTGGTTGTAGCTAGACCTATGACTCATGATTTGATAACGAATATTATAGAAAAAACCGGATATAAGCTGGAAAAAATTGAGATTAATGATGTAGAAGAAGAAACTTATTATGCAACATTATTCTTAACGAAAGATGGTGAGACACTTCAAATCGATGCGCGTCCATCTGATGCTATTGCAGTTGCAATGAGAGCAGAAGCTCCAATTTTTGTTACAGCAAATGTTCTTATGAATGGTTCTGTATCGACTGACACAGCAAAAGACGAAGAAGAAGCACAAGAATTTAAAGATTTTATTCAAAATATTAAACCTTCAGATTTTGAAAAATTAATGGAAGGTAAACATAAAGAGAATGACCAATAATAAAACAAAATTTATTTTTTGTTTTTCATTTTTATTGCTAAATAAATTTGTTCGCCAAGAACTCTCTGAGCTTTGTCAGTATTTTGATATTTTTCGGGATTAACTTCTTGGCGTTTTGTTTTCTTTTTTTCTTGAATTTTTTGTTGTTCAGTTTTTGAAACAGTTAAAAATTTACTGGAGATACAATTTTCATTTTGGGCTTGACGTAATTCCAGCTCATGTAATTTTGCCTTATCAATTTTTTTTTTACCTGTTCCTTTTATACCATATTGTAGGAGCTTGCGTAAAATACGTTTTTCTTCTTCATCAATAGTATAAGCTACAGTACAACCAAAACTTCCAAAGCTACTAATATTATTTACTGTCATTATGCACACCACCCTAAGTTCTTGTTGATTGAATCTCTACAATATACTTATCGGCAGAATTCTAAAAAACTTTAGGGATTTGGCATGTTTTTTTTACAAAAAGTTACAAACAGTAAAAACTTTATAAAAAATTTGAACGTAACTTTTTTATTTGTTAACCGACAAACAAATAATTACGACTTGTAGTGCTTTCTGATGCAAAAACATCCTTATAATCTTCTTTAAAATAATTTTTCTTATATTGTTCCGCAACTTTCATATTTCTAGTCTGTAGGTCAGACAATGTCTGACAAAAATCTCAAATATGAAAAATGAATTACAATATATTATCTGCTTTAAACCCTTTAATTTATAACCAAAAGTTTAGAGTTAGAATAGTTTTTGTCAGGCATTGCCTGACCTACAGACTTTAGGGATTTGGTATGTTTTTTTTTACAAAAAGTTACAAACATTTTTCAATTTAATATTTGTCTTATCATTTAAATTTATATATAATTATAAACGAAGAGTAGAGAAGCTAAACACTTCACTAAATACATAACAAATGAGGATAGTATGAACATAAACACTAATTACGAAAATCTTGAACAAAGCTACTTATTTTCTACAATTGCAAAAAAAGTAAACGAATTTGTTGCAAATAACCCTGATAAAAAAGTTATTAAATTAGGTATTGGCGATGTTACTTTGCCATTATGTAAAGCTGTTGTAAAAGCATTGCATAGCGCAGTTGACGAAATGGGAGTTCAAGCAACTTTTAGAGGATATGGGCCTGAACAAGGTTATGATTTTTTACGTGAAGCTGTTCAAAAATATTACAAATCACATAATGTCGAACTGGATTTGGACGAAATCTTTATTTCTGACGGTGCAAAAAGTGATTTAGGAAACATTTTGGATTTATTTGCAAAAGAAAATACCGTTCTCGTACCAGACCCTGTTTATCCTGTTTACGTTGACACAAACGTTATGGCAGGCAGAAAAGTTATTTTTGTTGACGCAAATGGTGAAAACGAATTCTTACCGCTACCGGACAAAAACGTAAAAGCTGATATTATTTATATTTGCTCACCTAACAACCCTACCGGCGCGGTTTACAACAAAGAGCAACTAAAAGCGTGGGTTGATTACGCTAAATCAATGAACGCGATAATTTTATTTGACTCCGCTTACGAATGCTTTATTTCTGATTCTGAATTACCAAGAAGCATTTATGAAATTGAAGGCGCAAAAGATTGTGCAATAGAATTCTGTTCACTTTCAAAAACTGCCGGATTTACCGGTACAAGGTGCGGTTATACAATCGTTCCTAAGAATTTAGGCAAACTAAACAAAATGTGGTTGAGACGCCAAACTACAAAATTCAATGGCGTACCTTATATCGTACAAAGAGCCGCTGAAGCAGTCTTTTCCGAAGAAGGTCAAAAAGAAATTAAAGAAAATATTGGTTATTACAAAGAAAATGCAAAGATAATTTCCGACACATTAAAAAAATGCGGAATCTGGCATGTTGGTGGAAAGCACTCACCATACATCTGGTTAAAATGCCCTAACAACATGAAATCTTGGGAATTCTTTGATTATTTACTAGAAAATGCACAAATAGTAGGAACTCCCGGTGCCGGTTTTGGAAAAAACGGCGAAAGCTACTTCCGTTTAACATCATTTGGCTCTTATGAAAATACCGTAGAAGCAATGAAAAGATTTGAAAAATGCGTTTCTGCCAATAAATAATAATCTTATTATTTAAATAATTTCATAAATAATAAGGGCGCGAACTTCGTTCGCGCCCTTATTACATTAATTTATCCATATCCTTAGTGACAAAGTGCTAATAGAACACCTGCTGCAACAGCAGAACCGATTACACCTGCTACGTTAGGACCCATAGCGTGCATTAACAAGAAGTTTTGAGGATTAGCCTCTAAACCTACTTTGTTAGAAACACGAGCTGCCATTGGAACTGCAGAAACACCTGCTGAACCAATAAGCGGGTTGATTTTTGTTTTTGAGAACAAGTTCATAAACTTAGCCATCAATACACCTGCTGCTGTTGCAACAGAGAATGCAATGATACCTAGAACTAAGATTTTCAATGTTTCTAAAGTTAGGAAGTGGTCATATTGTAGTTTTAAACCAACAGCCAAACCTAAGAAAATTGTAACGATGTTGATTAAAGCGTTTTGCATAGTGTCTGATAATCTTTCAACAACACCACATTCTTTACATAAGTTACCGAATGTCAACATACCTACTAGAGGGCAAGCATCAGGCAAGAAAATTGCACAAAGCACAAGAACTACTAGAGGGAAAGTAATTTTTTCTCTCTTAGAAACTTCTCTTAACTGTGTCATTTGAATTTTTCTTTCAGCTTCAGTTGTCAACAACTTCATTATAGGAGGTTGAATCAATGGAACTAAAGCCATGTAAGAGTATGCTGCAACTGCAATTGCACCCAATAAATCAGGAGCCAATCTGGAAGTTACAAAGATTGAAGTAGGACCATCAGCACCACCAATGATACCGATAGAACCTGCTTCAGGTAAGCTGAATCCTAAGAACAATGCCAAGAATAATGCACCAAAGATACCAAACTGTGCTGCACCACCCAATAAAGCTGTTTTAGGGTTTGCAATCAACGGACCAAAGTCTGTCATGGCACCAACACCCATAAAAATAATCAATGGGAAAATACCAATTGCAGGGTCAATACCTACTTTATAAACAAATTGTTGAAATCCGTGATCGCAAGGGAAGTTTGCAATCAAACCTCCAAATGCGATAGGAACAAGAAGCAATGGTTCAAATTGTTTTTTGATACCCAACCAAAGTAAGAACAAACAAATGAACACCATTAATACTTGTCCGTACATGTGTAAAAATTGTTCTACACTATTTTGAATTGTTGGATCAGCAGGAAGTACGAAGTTTACGATGCCTGTTGAATTCCAAAGGTTTAATAAACCGTCTTGAATACTAATAGTCATTTCTAACGTCCTTTCCTAACTAACCGATAACTACCAATGTTTGTCCGGTAATGATTTTATCGCCTTGAGCAACTTCGATAGCTTGAACTGTACCTGCTTTTGGTGATTTTACTTCAGTTTCCATTTTCATAGCTTCAACAACCAATAATACATCGCCTTCAGCTACTTCATCACCTTCAGCTACTTCAATTCTTAATACGTTACCAGGTAAAGCTGCTTTAACTTCTTCACCTTCAGCAGAACCTGCAGCAGCTTTTTGTTCAATACCAGCTTTTACATTAATGTCATAAGCTTTGCCGTTAACAGTTGCTTTATCACCTTCAAGTTTAACAGCGTAGTTTTTACCGTTAACTTTAATAGTGTATTCGCCTGTTGAAGATGCTTGAGCGGCAGGTGCAGCTTCTTTATTAGCAGTTTTATTAACTGAAACTTTACCTTTACCAAGCAAGAATTCAATACCTTTATC
>CAKVND010000071.1 GCA_934777245.1 uncultured Candidatus Melainabacteria bacterium
GTTTTAATATAAGCCATTTTTGGTAAATTATCCTTATCAAGAATGTACAAATAGCGTCCTTCTTGGTTTTCCATAGTCGCCTCTTGAGGAACAACAGCTACTTTATCTTTGTTTTTAGTATAAAGAATTACGCGCCCAAAATCCCCTTGCAACAAAGAATCGTCAGGATTTGGGAAAGTTGCTCTCATAGTAATAGTACCGGTTGAATCATCAATTTTGTTATCATGAAAATCTTGAACACCTTTAAATTTATACTTTTCACCTGAGCTGAAAATAAATTCAACATCTCGATTTACGTTTGCAGTTTTATCAATTCTAACAAGTTCTGCGTAATCTTTTGATTCCAAAGGGAAAGTTATATACATCGGATCAGAACTGTTAATGGTTGTTAAAGCCCCGCTATTCATTGAAACATAGTTACCGACAGTTACGGAAATAATACCGACACGTCCGTTTACAGGTGATTTAACTTTTGTGTAACCCAAGTTTCTTTGAGTATCACGATATGCACTTTGAGCATTCGCAACCTGCGCTCTATAAGCATCTCTCTGAGATAAAATACTATCATAATCAGATCGAGCAATATAATCATTTTGTACAAGTTCTTTATAACGTTTTAACTGCTTGTCATAATAAGCATATTGTGATTGCGCGTTATCCAAATTCGCTTTAGCTTGATTAGCAGCATATTGATATTGTTGAGGTTCAATCTCAAATAACAATTGACCTGCTTTTACATAATCGCCTTCTTTAAAATAGCTTTTAGTTAAATATCCGCTAATACGCGCTAAAACATCAACACGATATTTTGCAACAACTCTCGCTGTAGCCGTAAATTGGCGTTGCACTTCTTCTGAACCGACAGTAGCAACCGTAACTGCAGGAGTTCTCATCATAGCACGTTGTTTCGCAGTTTTCATTTTATCCATATTGGATAAAAACATTCTGCCTAAAATTAGCGCAAGTACTACTAGCACAATTATTATAATATTTTTTCTCATTCTCTCTCCATAAATACTGGTTTTACATATCCTTTTACTATTTTACTACAAAAAATTATAAAAATAATATGTTTAACTTTAAACACAATTTTAACAAATTTTTTTGGGGGATGCAAGAAGCTAATTGGACAAATTTTAATCTTTTAAAACAACTACAGATAATTATTAACAAACTTGTTCTAATCAAAACTAATTTCTTCTCCATCAGTAATAATATTTTTTATTTCATCAAGATAACTAATTAATTTTTCGTCATTGCCTTCAAAAAACTTTGTCATATGATTTAAATTTTTATCAATATCAAGACAAATAGAATTATAAATTTGTTCTCCATATTTTGTTAAAGATGTTTTTCTTACTTGTCGTCCGTTTTTTGTCTCTTTAATTCTTTTAATAAAACCTTTTTCTTCAAGTGAATTTAACATTTGTGTTATATGCGCACGCCCTTTAAATAATAGACGAGCAAGTTCTATTTGAGAGATTTCCGGACTTCTTACAATTGTATCCATTACGCAAAATTCACCTTGAGTAATCCCCATACTGGCAAATTTTTTCTTAAACATTTGCATAAAATAACGTTCGCAAATTTTTGCTGTACATTCTAATTTAAAAAGTGGACTATCCACATAATGATATTTTATCCCCATTGCTTGATTATACAAAAGACAAATTTCGCATTCAAGCTGTTTGAAAATCAAAATCCACTATGCTATCATGATTTAGGATTAGACGAGGGAAGAATGATAAAAACAGAATCCGGCGATCAAAAAACTTATGAATTAGTTGCTCAATGGTTAGAAGAATATCATGGTGCAAAAAGTAAATACAAAAAAGCCAAAATGAAAGCTTTAATTGTTACTCAAATGCTACCCATTATTAAAAAAATTGCTCGAACAATCGCTAGACGTTCTTACGACCCGATTGATGACATGGTTCAAGCCGGTGCTATTGGTCTTTTAAAAGCTATAGATAGTTATTCTAAAAATGTTAATGAAAACTTTAAAATATATGCCGGTTATCTGATAATTGGTGAAATGAAACATTTTTTACGCGATAAATTGAACACAATTCGCGTACCACGTCACATACAAGAATTATCATTACGTATAAATACTTTTACAAGTTCGTTAACACAAGAAGAAGTAAACGAGCTTACTAATGACGTAGTTGCAGAGGCATTAAATGTTACACCTAATGCTGTAACCAATGCATTACAAGCAGACAGAAGGAAATCAACAATTTCTTTAGATGAAGTTTTTGCTTCTGATTCTGACAACTTAGGCTATGAAGAAATTTTTTCAAAAGATAACGACCCTAGAGAAATTGAAGATACAAAACTTATTTTGCGGGATGTAATTGAAAAATTACCGAATGATTACAGAGAGATTGTAAAATTATTTTATTATGAAGACTTAAACCAAAAAGAAATTTCTGAAAAATTAAACATTAATCCAATGCAAGTTTCCAGAAAATTAAAAAAAGCGTTCAGCTTGTTATACAAAATGATTGCTGATAGTGAGGAATAGATGGATTTATATCATTATTTTTTGTTTTGGATTTGTGTAATAGGACTTTGCTTGGGTAGCTTTTATAACGTAGTAATCTTGCGTTCTTTAAGCAACGAGAGTATTATTTATCCTGCTTCAAAATGTCCAAAATGCAATCATAAGCTTTATTTTTGGCACAACATTCCCGTACTGTCTTATGTATTACTTGGCGGAAAATGCTATTTTTGTAAAGAAAAAATCAGTATTCAGTATCCGATAATCGAACTTCTTACCATGCTTATGTTTGGTTTTACGTTTATAAGATTCGGAATAAGCGTCAAAACGATTTTTACCCTGTTTTGGGTTTCATGCTTTATTATTATGACTATGACAGATTTAAAAGCTAAACTCGTTGACTGCAATATAGCAATCGTTATGGGTTTAAGCGGTATTCTGTATAACTTTATTATGTTTGGAAAAACTGGCTTAATATCATCTGTTTTAGGATTACTGATAGGAGCCGGAATTCTTGAACTAATTGCACGTTCAGGTTATTTAATAGCAGGTGAACGCGCAATGGGAGAGGCAGACACTTATGTTGCCGGTGCTATTGGAGCAATTTTAGGGAAAGGTATCTTACTTTCACTAGCCTTCGCACTAATTGCCTCTATGATATTTATTATTCCAATGTTTTTATACAACCAATACAAAGCTAATAACAAGGCGACATGCATTTTATCAATACTTTTCGTACTTTCTATAATGGTATTTAAACTTGTTTCTCAGAATTACTACAGCCTTGCAGCTCTTATGATTACAGGAATTCTACTAACAGTTTCAATTCTTAAAAACATAAAACAAGTAGAAAATCGTAATTATTTACCTTACGTTCCGGCTTTAGCATTAGGTGCTTTATATTATATCTTTTTTAATGTAAACTTTTAATCATGAGTGTATCGTATCCAAATCAATATAGAAATTACTGCACTTTTGATATAAAAGAGCAGAAAAATTTAGCACAAATCAAAGCTTCGCTTGAAAATCCCAGCTCGGAAGACGAAGTATTAGAAGACTTGTACACACTTAATCTCATGTTGGATAACGGAGAAAAAGATGTTATCAAATTATACCCGACACTTTCTCGATATAACGATACAAATTCGCCAAATATACAAACTTATTTAGCAGGGATTTATCGCAAAATTAAAGTTCCGGACGCGTTCGGTCCATTATGCGCAATGCTTATCAGAAACGCTATCAATCCGCCAAAAGACTGCAATTTCGACCCAAACGAAGAAATTGGCGGCGCTATTTTAGATTATTTAGCTTAAACCATTGCGCAAGCTGAATCTAGAGCTTTTAAGTTTAGTGGTAGTAAATCTTTTTTCTTTGCGCCTAAAACTTTTTCTATACCTTTTGCTAAATATTCTTTAGTTACAACATCACAAACAGTTGATAAAACACCAAGAGAGACTACGTTTGTAACTTTGCTTGTACCTAAATCATTTGCTAATTTTGTCATTGGAGCAAATATATATTTTATATCATCACGCGGGCGAGTTTCTGCAACAAGAGTTGAATTCGCAACGATTGTTCCGCCTTTTTTAACTCTTTTAACAAATTTGTCAAAAGATTGCTGATTTAAAACTATTGCATAATCAGTATCTTGTTTATGCACAGAACTTACCTCCGTATCAGATACTACAATTTCACAATTTACGGTTCCGCCTCTCATTTCAGCACCATAACAAGGGTACCAAGTAACATTTTTGCCTTCTAACATAAACGCATTTGCAAGAACTGTACCAGCCAAAAGCACACCTTGACCGCCAAAACCGGCAAATATAAAATTAGTTTCCATATTACTCCTCCCTTGTGGCAAAATTCTTAATTACATCACCACACTAATTCACTCTATTTGTAATATATCACGAAATGTGTATTGAAACAACTTTAATCAAATAACATTCTTTAATAAACTTTTATTTTTAAACTTCCTATGATATAATCTTGTTGTGAGAGATTTATTTAAATTATTAGTAGTTGGGATAGTGATTTCTATTGCTCCATTTGCACAATGTGCCGAGCAAAAATATAAAGTGCTTATAATTCCCGATAATATTGTTACAGAAAATATTGCAGTTGATTCATACATTTATAATGCGACTTCTGAATTTTTTGCTAATGAAATAATTAATATTCTTAATCAAACTGATTATATTAAATCACCGACGGTTAGTGATGAAAGAAAACTTTTAAAAAGCAATCCTTCATACATGATTCCAGCACGAAATCTAACAAACAAATTTAAAACATCTTATAATATTGATTATTCTCAATTAAGAAAGATTGCAAATCAGGCAAAAGCACAACATATCTTGCTTTTAACATCTTCTATTGATTCCGAAAATTATATTTTAAGAAGAACATTTTGGGATTTTTTAAATATTCCAGGAGCAACTGTTGTAGACCCGGCATATAAAATTAACACTTATGCGGTTTTAGTGGATGTTCAAAACAACATTGTTTTATGGTCAAACACGTTTTATAAAACAATAAGTGTTGTAGAAAATAGGATTATTACACGCGGTCCTTCTCCTCAAACAGAACAATTGCAAAAAATTAGAGATTATTCAAGAATGATTTGTCCTGAAATAGCTCAAAATGTTCAAATAAACGTTCTGCCAAAAGAAGTTTATTCAAAAGAATCAAAGCAAATTTATTATGACATGGGTAATTTTGATAATGTATTTACAAAAAAATACCGCAGATGGCATAAAGAAGGCGGAAAAGATTATGCAGTTGCCAAATCTAGAGTTGATGCCCAAATAACTAACACAAAAGACAAAATTAATGCCGCAAAAGAAAATACAAAATCAAAATATCAACAATTTAAAGATAATCAACAACAAAAATCACAAAAAAAAGCTTTGCAACAGCAATTGGAAGTAAAAGCTGAACCTATTAAAACTGAAACAAAATTACCTGAGAACGGCATACATAACATAAATTATAAAAAACCAGCATTGGATGAAAGCTTGTATCAGCCAATTGATGTTAAAAAGACACGTAAAAATAATTTATACGGTAATTTTGATACTTCAAGACCTCCTTTAAGAGATTATAATTAAATTTAAAATATAACAAAAAAGTAGGATGTCCAATGGACATCCTACTTTTTTTTAATTTAAAATTAATCCTTCAAAAATGTTTCATAATTTCTTGCAAGCAAATGCGTTTTAACTTGGTTAATCAAATCAAGTGCAACACCAACCATGATGATTAATGAAGTAGCACCGATACCTTGAAGAGTTGTAATCTTAGTTATATAACTTGCAAACGCAGGTACTAGAGCAATTATACCTAAGCCCATTGCGCCAATGAAAGTAGTTTTTGTTAAGATTTTATCCAACGCTTCTGCAGTTGGTCTTCCGGGTTTAATACCCGGTATTGATGAACCGTATTTTTTAAGGTTATCAGCAATTTCTTTTGGTTGCATATTAGGCATAATTGATGCGTAGAAGAATGTTAACACAACAATCATTGCAAAATAAATTACATAGTATGTTAAACCACTTGGATTAAAGATTTTGTTCAACATAAGAACTACATCTTGAACCCAACCTGCAGGCAAATTAGCTTGACCAACCAAACTTAAAATAGTTGATGGGAACAATAAAATTGCTACTGCAAAGATAATTGGCATAACCCCACCCGGATTAAGTTTGAACGGAATAAAAGTATTTACTCCGCCATAAACCTTGTTGCCAACTTGTCTTTTCGGATTAACAATAATAACCTTACGAATTGCTTCTTGCATTACAACAATGAAAATCATTGTTACAAAGAAGATTGCAAGTAATAAAACTAAGCCCCACATAAGAGCTGAATCATTCGAAACCATTTGCGCTGTTCTTGATGAGTAAAGCGGAATACCTGACAAAATACCAACAAAGATGATTAAAGAACCACCGTTACCGATACCTTTTTCTGTGATTAATTCAGACATCCACATTACAAGAACAGAGCCGGCTGTTAATGATACAACAGCAGAAATGTAAAACATAACATGACTTACACCTGCTGTAATTGCACCAGGAAGATGAGCCATATAACCCATAAAGATTACTGCTTGGAAAACTGCCAATACAACAGTAAATAATCTTGTGTATTGAGAAAGTTTTCTTCTGCCGGCTTCGCCGTCTTCCTTCTGTAATTTTTCCAAAGCAGGAATAATTACAGCCATTAACTGCATAATGATTGATGAAGTAATATATGGTCCGATACCTAGTGCAAATATTGA
>CAKVND010000072.1 GCA_934777245.1 uncultured Candidatus Melainabacteria bacterium
CCCTTTTCTGATTATTCAGGAAAGGGGTTTGAGTATTAAAAATATATATTTATTCAGTAAATACTAAGCTTGTAGAAATCTTGAAAAAATAATTGTTAATAGTACAATTAAAATAAGGATGTTTAGTTATTGAGAAAGGATTTGTGGATGCTTAAACTAAATTGCAGAAACGTTGATTCTGCTGTCATTGGCGAAGAAAACGGTTTGAACTTGTATGAAAAATTTGAAAACTACAAACAACAAATTTCTGATATAATTAAGAACTTAAATCAACGCAAAGATAAGCCGGGACAATGGTTGCAATGGATGAATTTAGGCTATAACGAAGAAACGGTTTGGTATGTTAAAGAATTCGCTTCAATGGTTGAAGGAAGATTTGATAACATCCTTGTTTTAGGAATTGGCGGCTCTGCTCTTGGTGGTTTAGCTGTTACAGAAGCATTGCTTAAACCTTATTGGAACCTTTTAACACCAGAACAGAGAAACGGTTTACCTAGAATCTTTTTCTTAGATAATATTGATCCCGATTCAATGAACGGACTTTTAGACATCCTTGATTTGAAAAAAACTTTGGTTAATGTAATTACAAAATCAGGTTCTACTGCGGAAACAATGTCTCAATATATGATAATTAAAGACCGTTTAGAAAAAGAACTTGGCGATAATTACAGAAGAAATATTGTTGCTACAACAGATAAAAAAATGGGAGTTTTAAGACAATTAGCAGACCAAGAAGGGTACAAAACTTTTGTAGTTCCTGATGATGTTGGCGGAAGATTTTCTGTATTTTCAGCAGTTGGTTTAGTTCCATTTGCGCTTGTTGGTTTAGATATAGACCAAATTATGAATGGTATTAAAGACATGGATTTGGCGCTTAAAAATACTGATATTCATCAAAATATTGCAGCTCAAGGGGCTTTAGTTCAATATCTTATGGATGTAGAAAAAGGTAAAAACATTTCAGTTATGATGCCTTATTCGAGCAGACTAAGATATGTTTCAGATTGGTATGTTCAACTTTGGGCAGAGTCTTTAGGCAAAGAATATAACAATTCTGGTGAAAAAGTTAATGTTGGTCCAACTCCTGTTAAGGCTGTCGGAGCAACTGATCAACACTCACAAATTCAGTTGTATAATGAAGGACCAAATAATAAAATTATTACATTTATTCGAGTTAACAATTTTGACACAACATTGGAAATTCCGAAAATATTTGAATATACCGGAATCGGTTATTTAGGCGGAAAAACGATTAATGATTTAATTAATGCGGAAGCTGACTCTACAAGAGTAGCTTTGGCGGATTATTCACGTCCTACAATGACAATTACATTAGAAAAGATTGATGAGTATAATGTTGCTCAACTTCTTTATATGCTTGAAGTTCAAACAGCAATTGCCGGAGAATTGTATAACATTAATACGTTTAATCAACCTGGTGTAGAGCAAGCTAAAAATTATACTTATGCGCTTATGGGTAGAGCGGGGTACGAAGAATCAGCGCATACTCTTCAAGAAAAAATGGCAACTGTTTAATGCTTTTTTATTGTTAATTTTTGTAAAGATTTTCAGCTGTTGGGTAAATTAACAAATAATAAACGACTTATTATATATACAGTATGTAATAAGGAGATAATCATGGCTGACCCAACCACAATTACTGTCGCCAAAGGCGATACTCTTTACGGTATTATCAAAAATAAATATGGTCTAACTAATAATACAGATATAATGAATACTGTAAACTTGATTAAAGATGCTAATAAGCTTACCAATGTGAATTTAATTCAAGTTGGACAACGATTAGAACTTCCTGAAGAGTTGAGGTTAAATAGCGTTTCCGTTTTTACTGATAACAATAGTTGTACAACTTTAAAAGGCAACAAAAAAAATTATTATAGAGCAGATAATGTATTTGGTAATATCGGTACGAAAACAAAGGAATTTCCTGATCAAAAAAGGATACCTTCAGCACTTAATAACATGACTGCAACTACAAAAGGTATAGTAGAAAATGTTGTTGTAAATATAAGAGGATTATTTAATAATAAAACAGCAAGAGATGCAAAAATGGCAGATATATTTGCAAAACAAATTGGTGAATGGCAAAATGGAGGTGAGACCGTAAGCGGTGGATTTAACTTGGAAAAAACAGATGCTTATCGATTTGCTCTTGAACAAAATTCTAACGATTATACATTAAAAGAAACTGAATTTAGAGGAAACAAAGAACAACATGCATTTTTTGATCAGTCAAAATCAGATGGAAATGTTACTTTATTTTCTAAGGAAGAAATTGACGGAAAAGAATATTTTGCAATGAGAGATAAAGATAAAAAAGTTCACTATTTTGATGTATCAAATAATTTGTCAGAAGTAACATTTGATAATCAATAGTTCTTTAGATTATTAATATAAAATAAAAGTGGAAAATATTTTACAATTTTCCACTTTTTATTTTTAATTTCTTATCTGTTTATTAGCTTTCTTGAGCTACTGCTTGTTCCGCATTAGCACCTTCTTTTCTTTCGAAAACGATTTTATCGTCAACTAATTTAAGAAGGATTGTATCACCCGGTTGGTAAGCATTTGTCAAGATTTCTTCTGCAAGTTGATCTTCGATTTTCTTCTGAATCAATCTTCTCAAAGGTCTTGCGCCGTAAGCTTCATTATAACCGTCTTTTGCAAGGTAATCTTTAACTTCATCCGTAACTTCGATTGACAAATCACGTTCAGAAAGACGTTTGAACAAATCTTTCATCATCAAGTCAACGATTTGACGGATTTCTTCCTTACTCAAGTGTGAGAATACGATAATATCATCGATACGGTTCAAGAATTCAGGTCTGAATGCTTTTTTAAGTTCTTCGTTAACTGTATCTTTAAGTTTTTCGTATTTATCCTTTTTAACGTCTTCTGCAGTAGAGAAACCAAGTTTGCCTTGAGTCGTAATCATACTTGCACCAACATTAGAAGTCATGATAATTACAGTATTCTTGAAGTTGATGTGACGACCTTTTGCATCAGTTAAACGTCCGTCATCAAGAATTTGCAACATGATGTTGAATACATCAGGGTGAGCTTTTTCGATTTCGTCAAAAAGAATAACTGAGTAAGGTTTCTTTCTAACAAGCTCAGACAAATGTCCGCCATCATCATAACCAACGTATCCTGGAGGAGAACCGATAAGTTTAGCAGTAGAATGTTTTTCCATAAATTCTGACATATCTACTCTTATCATATTGTCTTCGCTACCGAAAATAGCTTCTGCTAAAGCTTTTGCAAGTTCAGTTTTACCAACACCGGTAGGACCGCAGAAGATAAAGCTTCCGATTGGTCTGTTTGGGGATTTTAAACCAACTCTTGCACGTCTGATTGCTTTAGAAATAGCTGTTACAGCGTCGCTTTGTCCGATAACTCTTGCGTGAAGTGTATCTTCAAGTTTAAGCAATCTTTCTGATTCACCTTCCGTAAGTTTTGTTACAGGCACACCTGTCATTGTTGCAATAACTTCTGCAACATCATCTTCTGTTACAGTTGGTTTATTTGCATCATTTTGACGACGCCATTCTTCAGAAACTTCTCTGATTCTATCTTTCATATTAGCTTCGTCATCTCTTAAAGCTGAAGCTCTTTCGAATTCTTGATTTCTGATTGCATCCTCTTTTTCCTTGATAATTTCTTTCAATTCTTTATCAAGTTCTTTACCTTCAGGAGAAAGTGTGCAAACTTTTAATCTAACCTTTGAACTTGCTTCGTCGATAACGTCAATAGCTTTGTCAGGTAAAAATCTATCGTTGATATATTTGCTTGAAAGTTTCGTAGCTGCAACGATTGCTTCATCTGAAATGTTCAAGTTGTGGTGTTCTTCGTATTTTGGTTTTAAACCACGAATAATTTCTATTGTTTCATCAATAGAAGGTTCGTCAATGATTACAGGTTGGAATCTTCTTTCTAACGCTGAATCTTTTTCGATGTACTTTCTGTATTCATCAGAAGTTGTAGCACCAATTACTTGAATTTCACCTCTTGAAAGTGCAGGTTTCAAAATGTTTGCCGCATCAATTGCACCTTCTGCAGCACCTGCGCCGATTAGGGTGTGCATTTCATCGATTACAAGAATAACATTTCCGGCTTGTCTGATTTCGTCCATAATCTTTTTAAGACGTTCTTCAAACTCACCTCTGTATTTTGTACCTGCAATCAATAAGCCCATATCAAGCTGAATGATTTTTTTATTTTCTAAAATATCAGGAACTTCACTATTTACAATTCTGATTGCAAGACCTTCTGCAACAGCAGTTTTACCAACCCCCGGTTCACCAAGTAAAACAGGGTTGTTTTTTGTTCTTCTTGCAAGAATTTGTATAACACGTTCAATTTCTTTTTCTCTGCCAACAACAGGGTCAAGTCTTAGTTCTGCTGCTGCTTGAGTTAAATCTGTACCAAACTCATCAAGGCTAGGAGTTTTAACTTTACTAGCTTGAGAGCTTGAAGATGAACCGCCAACACCGGCAGATGCGGTTTGTGGTTTAGAATCACCTAACATTTTAACAACATTGCTTCTAACTTTGTTCAAGTCTACACCAAGGTTTTCCAAAACCCTTGCTGCAACGCCTTCGCCTTCGCGGATTAAGCCTAAAAGTAAGTGTTCTGTTCCGATGTAGTTATGCCCAAGTTGTCTTGCTTCATCCCAAGAAAGTTCCAAAACTCTTTTTGCTCTTGGGGTAAACGGAATTTCTACGGCAACAAAGCCTGAGCCTCTGCCGATAATTTTTTCAACTTCAACTCTTGCATCTTTAAGGTTTACACCCATAGATTTAAGAGTTTTAGCTGCAATACCTGTTCCTTCGCCGATTAAACCAAGCAAAATTTGCTCTGTACCGACAAAATTATGACCAAGTCTTCTTGCTTCCTCTTGAGCAAGCATAATGACTTTAATCGCCTTTTCAGTAAAACGTTCGAACATTTAATATTTTCCTCTTCTTATAAAATTATAAATATATTTATATAAATATATATTACAAAAAATTTACAATAATTTCAAGTGGTAGTTTGTTAATGAGTTTCACAATCAGAAAGCAAGAAGACTGAATTGAAAATGGAAAGTGGAAAATTGTTTTAAAAATATTTTCTTAATATCGTACTTCCAAGTTTGTATTAAAAATTTTATTGTATGAAAAACATCTTGAGCAGTAGTGTCGAGGGATGGGTGATGTGGGAAACGCCCGTTGGAGTGGGTTGAGCTTGCGACATCCACGCAAACGTGTCCTGCTCCCCTCTCCTTTTTTCAATTCTCCATGGAGAGGGGGCCGAAGGCGGGAGAGGGTATTATAGAAAACAATTTTCAAAAAGGCTGGATTGTTTCAGTTTTAATCGAACTTCAGAATGACGACAAGTAAGTCGTTTTACGCCCTGTCATTCTGAAGCCGATTAGGCTGAAGAATCCAGCTCTTTAATAACTTTTATTTTTTGTCTTGACATTATTTAAAATTCCCATAGTGGAAGTTATTATAAAATTCTAATACTTTAACTTGAAAATTTTACAGAAGAGCGCCCTCTCCATGGCACTACTGTCCAAGATGAATTTTATTAAATGAACGACAATCGTGCTGCGAACGTGCAGCAATTAGCTGCATAGAGAGCGAATGAGTGCAAGCTCTGCTTGTAATATCCATTTTATTTACGCTCGTAAGAGCGTAGAAAACAAAGGCGTATTTTCTCTTTTTTTTCGTTCTTTTCACAATTCTTACTTTTTCTTCTTTGAAGAAGTAAGAAGAAAAAGTAAGCAAAAAGAAGAAACTTTCAAAGTTTTCTACAACCTTACGGTTGTGGTCTAAATGGATGTAGCAGGCAGAGCCTGCACTTTCACGCTCGCTAAAAAACGCTCGCGGTGCGATTGTCGTTCATTTTAAGTTTTGACTCAATGTTCGCAACATAACTATATTGGTTTTATTCTATTTTAGAGTTTTTTTAATTATCTCGGACAGTAGTGCTCTCCATGGAGAAGGCGCTCTTCTAATGAAAACTATTTAATTTTTTGACTTATTGACCAAAGTTATAAGTGAAAGAACTTTGAATTGCTGAATTTACAGCACCTTTTGCAGAATTTAATTCTGTATCGACCATTTGTAATCTGGTTTGATATTCTTGCATTTGCAAGTCTAATTTTTTCTCTAAAATAGTGAGTTTATCTCGTCGAGCCTCTAATTGTTTAACTGCGGGGTTGTCGGGATCTAAGTCATTACCTAGAGCCATAATTTCATCAGAAGATGCAACTAACTCCATTTTGGCAGATGCAATCCACTGCACTTTTGTTTCCAGCGATATTTTATATGCTGTTAAGTACATCATTCTGAAACTTGAGGCTATTAATCCCATAACACACGTTCCTTATCTTGTTTCGTTTAAATTCTTACCTTTCAGGAATGTGTGTTCATTACTTTCTGCAATCAAGCTTTCCATTTTGTGCAACTGATGCTTGTGATAATTAACCCTATACTTTGCCATTTTGAGTTTTTGTCTAATGGTAAGCATATCCTTAAGGCTTGATATTAAACCGACGAGTAATGCCTTTAATGGATTTTTTCGTTTAAAGAATGCACGAGCAAAATTCATAAAGTTCATTAATCGTTTTACATTATCTTGTAGTTCTTCACGCATAAGCATTTTCTCCTATGCATTCTAAGCCTACATGTATTATAAAACATGTTAAG
>CAKVND010000073.1 GCA_934777245.1 uncultured Candidatus Melainabacteria bacterium
GAATTAAGTTAGACTATCACAGGTTATTATAGGAGAAGTTTGATGCCTAATTATTTGACTAAGGAAGAGATAAGACAGTGGAGAGGTTCTTTGGAAAAAATTACGCTGGAAGAATTTGCAGCTAGATTAGGAAAAGAAGTTGAAGAAAGTAAACCGACTAATGATGTTGTTGATATCGTTATGTCAAAAGGTACTTCATCTAATACAAATAAGAGCAATCACGAAAGTTTTTCAAAGATTGCAGAGCGTGCGTTTGAAAGAGAACGCCAAATCTCACATACTCCGTTCTCTGTTCGCAAAAGAGAATTAAAAACTGCAATTAAGGAAGAAGCAAGTATTGTAAAGTCTGAACCAAAAGTAAAAAAAGAAGTAAAGCCTGTTGAGAAGAAAAAAGAAAAAGTTGTAGAAAAGGTTAAAGAAGAAATTAAAGCTACAACAAAAAAAGAAGTTCAAATTGTATTAAAAAAAGCATTGACCGACAGAGAACAAATGGTTTTTGAATATCTTTTGAATAATGTTGGAAAAACAGTTTTTGCAAAAGATTTGGCAAGTTTATTGGATTTACCAAGAGATTATGTATATAAATACATCAAAAACTTGAGAGCTAAAATTGAAGGTGACAAGCTTAAAAATGTTCCTTCAGGCGGTTTTATGCTAACAGAGTAAAAAATGAAAGTTGTAAATTTACTTGAATTTATAAATAATGCTCATAACCTATTCACTTTGAATTATGCAAAGTGTTCTGATAAACTTGTGAATTTTTTGGATCTAATGACAGAAGACGAACAATTTACTCAAAAAATAGATTTGGGTATTATTTTTGTAGACCAAAAGAGTTTAGACCAATATACAATTGTAGACGGTCTAAACCGTATACTTTCGCTTTCTTTATTGTTGCATGCAGTTTGCGAATGTTACAAAAAAACATCTGCGCAAAATGATAAAGCAATTAGAACAATAAGAAAAAAATATCTTTTGAGTGGCGGAAAATCAAAACTTAGATTAAACGAAAAAGATAACGAACTATTTAATAAAATTATAAATGGTGAACGCTTATCCGGACACGAAAAAGCAACGCCAATGTTTAAGTTGTTACATAATTTTTGGACACAAATAAAAGAAGAAAAATTGCAAGCGGCAAAGATTTTCACAATGTTAAAGAAAATCGAAGTTACTCTCGTTGAAACGGATAATGTTTCAAAAAGAAATCTTTATTATAAGTTAAATAGTTCTCGTAAGCTCAATCAAATAGCTTTTATAGAAGATTTTTTACGCGAAAACGGCGTGGAAAAGATTTGGCAAGAAATTCGTGATAAATATTTGCCACGTGAAAATGATGTTATTTTGTTTTTAAAAGACTTTTTTGTTACTAAGTTTAATTATAAAAAATTTAATCCAGAAAGACTTTATGAATCTTTTGTGAATTATTTTGAAACAATGATGCAATATATGCCGGAAGATATTTTGATGAATAAAATGAAACGCTCTGCAGCTCTTTATTCAAATATTTTAAATGTTAATATTCCTAATGAAGCAATTAAACAGGCTTTGATTAAAATTAAAATGCATTCAGGCGAAGATACTTATGCATATATACTTGATGTTTATGAAGACTATGTGGAAAATAATATTTCAGAAGTAACATTTATTGAAATATTAAACACTATAGATGAATATTTAAAAAATCGTCAAGAAACCGGCAAAAACATAGAATTTAATGAACTTATACAATATTTGAACGCGTTTATTACTTGTAAATAGTTTGAAATTTATTTATTTATTCGTTCGATTTCATATTTTTCGTGTTCAAGTTTACGTTCTTCATCATCTAATTTGCGCTGTTCTTTATTTAAGAAATCGATTTGTTTTTTGATTTCATTTTCCTCTTTATGTAAATCATCTTCTTGTTTTCTTATTTCTTCTTCGGCTTTATTGTTGTTTCTAAAGTTTGTTCGTCTAATAGGTGTGCAAAAAATTGGTTGAATTCTCATATTTACTCCTTAGTTTGTTTTATGTCATATTAAAACCTGAAAAAATATTTTTTGCTAGTGCTATTTAGACTTGTTTCATGATAGCAAATATGCTATCATGAATGTATGAGTAAACGTGATAAGTTAATTCAAAGAATTTTGAATGGAAAATCTGATATTTCACCGGAAGAAGCTATAAAAATCTTGGAAGCTTTTGGTTACGTTTCAACTGGTCCTGCGGGTGGAAGCTCACATTTAACATTTAGAAAACAAAATAGACCTTCCATTACTATTGTTTTAACTCAAAATCCTTTAAAACCATATATGGTTGCAAAAATACAAGCAGTTCTTAAATTTGAGGGGTATTAATATGAAAAAAAATTTGGATTATTACATTAATTTACCTTATAGTTACATTGTTGAATGGAGTGATGCAGATAATTGCTACCTTGGAAGCATTGTAGAATTAGAACGAAATATGACTTGTGGTGAAACTCCAGAGGAAACAATTTCAAATTTAAAAGATGCGTTAGTTGCTTATGTAAATACTAGTATTGAGAATAATATGGATATTCCAGAACCAATTAAATTAACAGATTACAAAGGGAATATTACATACAGAACAACAGGGTTGAATCATTATAAGCTTGCTAAAATTGCTAAGTTAAAAGGGATTAGCATTAATGCTTTAATAGAAGAGGCTGTTGAAGAAAAGCTGCAAGAATCTCTATAGATTAACATCTCCTCGTAGCTCAGTTGGATAGAGTGCGGGTCTCCGAAGCCCGAGGTCATGGGTTCAATTCCCATCGAGGAGGTTTAATTTTTAGAAGAATATGTTATACTGAATATATAGATAGAGGAATTAAAGGACAGTCATTGTGGGCTTTTTTGATAGCTTCAAAAATTTTAAAAACAATTTAGATAGAGTAGAATCAACCGTTTATTCTGGTTCTGATTCTTTACTGGAAGTTTACGAAAAGAATGCAAAACTTGAAGCTGAAATTATTGCAAGAACAAAAGAATTAGATAGAGCTAACCGTCAAATGCTTACCTTGCAGCATATTTGGGAAATGATGAATTCTTCAAAGCCTCTTTCCAGTGTTCTTAATGCTATTGTAAATAGTTTGCAAGGTGAACTCGGATATTTATATAGTTTTATAGTTAAGCAACGTAGTGATAATGACGGTAAATATTTACAAATCGTTGCGTCTTCAAGAGATGATTTAGGTGAAAAATTTTCAGAATATTTGAATTGTGATTTGAGTGATTATAGAATGCTTTTTCCGGAATTTGATGAGTTGAAAAATTCAGTAAAAAACAATCAAATTTATCAATCAAAAGAACTTGTAAAATTAATTACGGGGTTTATTCCTAGCCTAGACAAAGAAAAAGTTGCTGGTTTTTTAACGCAAGCTAAAATGAAATCTTATATTTTAGTTCCATTGGTTTCTAAACAAACTCATTTCGGTTCTCTTATTGTATTTTCTTCTCGAGAGAATATAAGTAATAGTGAATTGAATTTTTTAAGTCTGTTTGCAAAACAAATTGAACTTGCAATTACAATTGCAGACTTATTCCAAGCAGTAAAAGAACAAGCGATTACTGATGGTATGACGGGGCTTTATAATAGAAGATATTTTGAAGAGTACATAAAAAAAGAAGCCATCCGTGCAATGCGTCAAAAACAGAAATTTACAGTTATTGGGCTTGATTTGGATCATTTAAAACAGATTAACGATACGTATGGTCATAATTACGGTGATATTGCGATAAAAGCAATAGCGGAAGTTCTAAAAAGTAATGCGCGTTCTATAGATATAGCAGCTAGAATGGGTGGAGAAGAATTCAATTTAATTTTGCCTGCCGTTGATATTGAAGGCGGTTGCATAGCTGCAGAACGTATTAGAAAAGCCATAGAATCAGTTGAATTAGATAAGATAGGACATATAACAGCAAGTTTGGGTGTCGCAACTTATCCGGATCAGTCGGATGATATCCAAGAGCTTTTGGAACTAACAGACCAAGCAATGTACGAATCTAAACGCAACGGCAGAAATAGAGTTACTATAGCAAAACCTTCGTACGAAACATCTTGGCAAGAAATTGCAGTAAATACATTTGTTGATATTCTTTCAAAACACAGAATTCCGATGGACGCAGTTACGTCAAGACTTTTGACCGAAAAACTAATGGATATGAATAACGATAGACTTTATCAAGTTGCAGATTCTCTTGTTCAATCATATAATCCGCAGCACCAAATTGGTGGAATGAAGCAAAAAGTTGAGCTTGCGACTATGCTCGCAAAACGTTTTGACTTGCCGAAAGAAGCAATTGACCGATTAAAAATAGCTGTTTTGCTTTATGATATCGGAAATACAATGTTGCCTAAAGAATTATTGAATAAGCGCGAACCTTTGAATGACGATGATAGAAGTTCAATAAAACAACATCCTATAATCGCTGCACGAGAAATTTTAAAACCGATATCTAATATAGTAGACATTATTCCGATTATTGAAAAACACCACGAAAACTGGAATGGAACAGGTTATCCGAATAAAATAGCAGGTGACGAAATCCCAATCGAATCACAAATTATTTTAATTATTGATTCTTATTTCGCTTTAATGGAAAAACGTCCGTATCGAGAAGCTTTGAGTTCCGATGATGCAATAAAAATTATTCAAGCTGATGTTGATAAAAAATGGAGTGCAAAACTTACCGACGAATTTATATCGTTAGTTAAGACTGATTTTTAAAAATCGGTTATTATATATTAAATTGCAACTTTAACAATAACTTTTTTAACAGAAAGTTTTTTATCCGGATTTAGAGCCGGTTGGTGTGCGTCTTGTGGGAAGAATACCAAAAAATCACCTTCTTCTAATGTTTGATAATTATCAATAATATTACATTTTAGGAATTCAATATCTTTTTCTTTGTTATAAGCTTCAGTAGTTGAACAATTGGAATAATCAGTAACTCCCACTTTTTCGCGACCTTTTATCATATATTGAATATCAATATACTTTCTGTGCCCTTCATAAGGTGCGCTATCTTTTGTTTCATAACTTTGAACATTTGCAAAAATATTTTCTCCATCAATTATATGTTTACCATCCGGCATATTAATCATGTCATTATTTTTTAACCATTCAAAACCTTTTTGTAAAGCGTCTGAAATGCCATAATAGCTGGATGCATGTTCTAATCTGTCTTTTATCATAATACCCTCCTTTTAATTCATCTTTACAAATCTTAACAAAACCAAAGAAAAAAGGCAATTTTAAAAAACTAAAATACTTTATTATAATGTAAGGTTAAAAGGTTAGAACAAAGTTAGGTAGGTTTACTATGTTAATGGCATTCTGGCAAGTCCAGAGATTAACACGCGAAATAAATCAATTAGAAAGGCAGGCAATGCAAACCCGCATGAAACTTTCTAATTACCAAAAGTACGCCGGAATGTTGGGTGGTTCTTCCGCAATCTCAATGGCGAACATAGCTGGTATGTCTGCCGAACTTTTACCAAGAGCCGCAATTTTTGCTCAGTTCTCTAATCAAGCAAGTTCAATGAGTGCAATGCAAAATGTACAGTCTATGAAAATGAGAGGAATGGTTCCTTGGACAGGAAATGCATTAACTCAATATCAAATGGAAATGAGTGCATTCTCAAAATTCAAAGAAGAATCTATGAAGGCTTTGAAACAACAAGAAATAGAAGTCTTAAATGAAAAAGAAAAAGAAATTCAATTAGAAATGAATGATATAGAACAAAGGTTAGCTATGAAACGTGCAGAGCTTCAATCATGTAAACAATTAGCAATGCAAGAAGCTAAAGAAAGTGCACCAACCTTTGGACTAGGATAAAATAATTTAATTTAACTCTAAAAACTTCAAAGTGTGTAGTAAATCGTGAAGTGTATACCTATTAACTTAAAAATTCCCCCGCCTCTTTTCTAAAGAGGTTTTTTTTGTTAAAAATTATCGCCACCATATGCGCGAATTACATGATAGTTTTAATAAAAAATAGGGGTAATAAAAGGCTGGATTCTTCAGTTCTAATCGAACTTCAGAATGACGGCACACTAGAAATTTATATTCCAAGTCATTCAGAGTACGCTTATTGTTAAATGGTTATTCTATAAAAAAAGACCTCTTTAAATTAAAGAGGCACTAAAGATAAGTAAGTTGGGGAAATTAAATTGTAAGTAAGATTGTAAGATGGTATAAATAAAATTTAATTTTTGACTCTGGAAATAAATGTGACTCTGGACTTCAAATCCATCGCGAAAAGTCGCATTTCATCCATTAATACGTATGATTTATCCTCAGTAGGATTTTCGTTTATATAAAATTCTCTAGAAATCTGTGTTGCCATAGCGTTTATGTTATATGATTGTAATAATGCCATAAAAGCCTCGTTTCTCGCCGATTTTGGGCGTATTTACTTAAGCCTTGTTATGTAGATTTTTAACTAAAGCGCATTTATTTAGCGCCTTATTTAAGCGACTGCTCAATAGGTCAAGTTTTTTTAATCCAAAAACTTAATTTGTTTTATTTGAACCAAATATTTTTAATTCAAATAAACATAAAGCTTTTGATTTTGTTTTACTCTCTGTGTTTCGTCTTACGTATATATAAAGTATTTCAAAAAAAGTAAATTTCAATCGAGAGAAGGTTTGTTACAAAACTTAATA
>CAKVND010000074.1 GCA_934777245.1 uncultured Candidatus Melainabacteria bacterium
CAATGATCCAGACGGATATGAAATTGAACTTATTGAAAAAGTTAATTGGTAACATTTCTTAATAAATTTCTTCTAATAAGGCAATTTTCTTAAACTTTTTGACTTTATATATATGTAAGATAAATAAGGTTAAGGAAGTAAGATTTAGGAGGCAATTATGAATATTGCAATTAGGAAATTAGCTATGCTTGAAAAAAGTCTTTTAGAACGAGAAGAAGCTGCAAAGCTTGATGGTTATGTAGCATCTCCAATTGATCCTGTTTTTAAAGAAAAAGTTATCAGATTAATGGATAAAGTTAGGGTTCTTTAAATGAAGCCAATTTAACAAGTTCTTTAAAATCATTATTTTTATTAATTAAATTATTAAACTCTGAAATATCGACTATTTCGGAGTTTTTCATAAATATGATTTTATCCGCAGATTTAATTGTAGAAAGTCTGTGTGCGATTGCTAAAATAGTTTTTTCTCCGCGTAAACTCAATAGAACAGAGCATAATTCATCTTCTGTTTTTAAATCTAAAGAAGATGTTGCTTCATCCAAAATTAAGATATCAGGAGTTGAATACAAAGCTCTTGCTATTGCCAAACGTTGTTTTTGACCTTGTGAAAATCCGGTAGAGTCTACAAAAGGATTTGCGTAAATTCCATCGGAATAATTTTGTATGATAAAGTCATAGAGCTGTGCTTTTTTTAGTGCATCAATTATTTTAGCGTCGTCAATTTCAGCGGAGCCGAACGCTACATTTTCTCGTATGGTTGCATTTATAATTGATACTTCTTGTGGAATGTAGCCTATTTTTAGTGGCAAAGCTTGTTTTTTTCCATCTATAAAAATTTCACCTTTATCAGGCTTTAATAAACCTGCTATAATATCGACAAGAGTCGTTTTTCCTGCACCTGACAAACCGGCAATTCCTATAAATTCACCTTTTTTTATGTTTAGGTTTATATTTTTTAGTACATTTTTTTCAGCACCATAAGAAAAATCTATATCTTTTAATTCTATATTTTTGTTAAACTTTGCAAATTCAGTATGTTTAATTTTTTCAACTTTATCTAATTGTAGTTTATCACACCAATCTAATAATTGTTTTACATTGTTTTTTGCAGAATTGATTCCGTTTAAATTTACCTGAATTCTGGCTATTGTCGGCGCTAACCTGAATATTGCCGAAACAATAATCGCAAAAGAAGCAATTAATTTGTTCGGTTCTGTGTAATTTTGCAAAGAAATTACCGATAACAAAACAAAAAGTAATAAGATTACAAATGGTTCAATTACATAAGGCGGTATTGTATTAATAAACGAAGCTTTTGCACAAATTCTGTAAAATTCTGTAATGGCGTTTTTGTAGTTATCAAAAAAGAATTTTTCATTATGTGAAACTTTTACGCTTTTAATATTTAATAAAACTTCATTACTTCTTTGGTTATATATAGTAGAAACTTCGCTTGATTTTTGTGCAATTTCTTTTAGAAACGGTTTGAAGCATTTGTTTTGTATCAAAATTAACAAAAATGCGAAAACAAAAGTAATTGCCATTGCTATAGGAAATTTTATTACCAATAGAGCTGAAATAAGTGCAAAAATAAAAAAATTAACGATTAAATTTAATAATCTTAAAATAAAATTATTAATAGTGTTTGGAATTAAGAATCCTAAAATATTTCCTTTTTCTGCTAATGAAATTATTGATGTTTCTTGGTAGGTTGAACCCAAAAAATAATTTATAAATTTTATGTTAGCTTCTTTTTCGACTTCTTTTGTAAATTTAGCCTGCAGGTAAGAATAAAAAATCATAAATGTATTTTTCAATAAGAATAAAAATACTATGCAAAATCCTATAAATATTGGTGAATGCCAAATATCAACAGGTTTATTAGAAAGTAATTTTAAAACGAACGGATAAGTAAGTGCAACTCCAAAAAGTTCCAATGTGGCAACTACAAACGACAAAGCCGAATATTTAAAAAATGCTTTTTTGTTGTTGTTAAAATAATAAAAAAACTTTTTACAATACTCTCTTATCATTTCCACCCTAATATTTATTTGAAAGCTTCATTGCTTTGTACATTTCAAAAACACTTATCAAGAAAAATAAACCAAAAACAGCCAGGTATGATTTATTTGAATAAACCAATATATCACCGACTTTTTCAGGCGCAAAAAGGTTTAACAAAAATCCCATTGCAGTTCCTAAAAGCCCAACCATAGTAAAGAAACAAAAATTCATAATACTAACTGCTGTTCCTGAAACCATTTTACGGTTGGTTAAGTGTAGAACAGGAACCAATAATGATGTTAAGCTTGCATTACCTGCCAAAACACAGAATATAATTGCAATTAGGGGCGTTCTTATATTAAAAATCAAGCATGTACAAATTATTAGCAGTGATACAAACGTAATAACTGAGGCGTTTTTTAAGAATACAACTCTATGGTTATGGCACATTTTGCAAACTGATGCGTTTATTATATTGAAAGCCGCTGCGATTACTGCCATAATAGATAGAACAACTGCTGCTTTTGAGGTTGGCATACCACAAAAATCTTCTAAAAATTTTTTACCGATAATAGCCTGTATTGCATAAGAAATTCCAAAATTACAACATGCGAAACTAAACAAATTTCTATTATGTTTTTTGTGCAATACTAATCGAAACGGTAAGGTTCTCAATTTTACGTTACGATTAATTTCAGGATACTTAATTTTTGGCGATAAAAGAATAAATAATAAAACGCCTGCTAAAATAATTAAAGCAAGAATTACAAGAATTGTGCGCCAGTTCATGTATTTCATCAAAAATACAAAAGGAGCGTTTGCTGCAATTCCTCC
The DNA here is from genome assembly GCA_934777245.1 of uncultured Candidatus Melainabacteria bacterium. The sequence continues at coordinate 2,839 of CAKVND010000074.1, forward strand.
GCAATATCCGATGCAAAGCATTACAGAAATTGCTATACCAAAGTTTTTGTCAGAAAAATATTCTCGAAGTTCCCTTATTAAACTTAAATAAAAACAACTTCCGCCAACACCGACAAGAACTCTCGAAAAATACATAAGCGGTAAATTGGTTGAAATTGGAAACAATAATGCACCAATCCCTAAAATAATACCGCCAGTCAACATCACGCGTAACCCGCCGTATCTGTCAACTAAAACTCCAATTATTAATTGATTTACGGCATACAAGTACATGAAAATTGCACCAAACGCCGTAATGTATGGCGCGCTAACTGATAATTCCTGTTGAAGCAAATCAAAAATTGCACCAGGAATTGCTATTCTTTGAAAATTTGCAAAGAAATAGAATAACGCACCAAGCGAAATTAATGTAAAAAGTATCCCCTTATTATTTTTCATACTCCAAAATCAGTTTAACTGTTAGCAGAAGTAACAACTTTATCAATCAAACCGTATTCGCATGCTTCTGCTGCTGACAAATAGTGGTCACGTTCACAGTCTTCTTTAACTTTATCAAATGGTTGACCTGAATTTTCAGCCATGATACCGATTAACATATCTTTCATTCTCAAAATTTCTTTAGCTTCAAGTTCAATATCAGTAGCTTGACCTTTAGCACCACCCAAAGGTTGGTGAATCATAATTCTAGCACTAGGAAGAGCCATTCTCTTGCCTTTTGCACCAGCTGATAACAAAAACGCACCCATAGAAGCCGCTTCGCCTAAACAAATTGTTTGAACATCTGCTTTAATAAGGTTCATTGTGTCATAAATTGCCATGCCGGCTGTAATAACACCACCCGGAGAGTTAATGTATAACATAATATCTTTTTCAGGGTTTTCACTGTCCAAAAGTAAAAGCTGTGCGACAACAGAGTTCGCTACTTCATCATCAATTTCTGTTCCTAAGAAAATAATTCTTTCTCTTAATAATCTTGAAAAAATATCAAAAGACTTTTCACCTCTTGATGAAGATTCAATTACAGTAGGAACATAGCTTAAAATCTTTTTATAATCAGTAGTTTCTGTTGTCATAATTCTCTCCCTTATTTTATTTTAGGACTATTTTACAATAAATACCAAACTTAATCAATCATTGTTTTGTATTACTTCTTTAATGCGTTTTCAAGTGCTTTTTCTAAAACCTCTATTTTAGATTCCAAAACCTTTACTCTAGACGATGATTCAGTAGATGCAATGGCTTCTTTTTCCAGTTCTCTTTTATAGGAATTTAGTTTTTTATTTTTGACATTTATCTTTAGAGTCATTAAAAATATTGCGAGAACAAAACCTGATAAAAACATTATAGTCATAGGAATGTGCCCTGTTTGGTTCAAAAACGTGTAAGCAGCGCAAACTATTGTTAGTATTGATAAAATTATTAAAAAAATATTTTTCATAAGTTAGACTCCTTATAGAAACATTGTACAATAAAATAAGGGTTTATGCTAAACTATTAACAAAAGAAACGAAAATCCGACGGAAAATATAAAATGGGTGATGAAGATAAACAGTTTGATGCCACCCCTCAGAAGCTTGAGAGAGCAAGGAAAGAAGGGCAGGTAGTTAAATCTAAAGACGTGTCAACCGCATTGTCTTTACTTGTGATGTTTTCTTTTATAAACATGCTTGCCCCTATTATTTGGAAGCTCATTGTCGGACTTTTTAAAACTCTTTATGAACAAATCCCCAATCAGCACATTGAAAATATAGGGATGACTTATATTCTAACAGTTACACTTATTCCAACAGTTGTGATTATTGGTGCAATTTTGTTCGTGGCAGCCTTTGTTGCGATTATTGGTGATTTTATTCAAGTAGGGCCTCTTGTGGCAACGGCTCCTTTAATGCCAAAACTTGATAAACTTAATCCAACAAAATATTTTAAAAACCTGTTTCAGGTTAAAACGCTATTTGAACTTTGTAAAAATATCGTTAAAGTTTTTATTTTAGGCTTAGTAGGTTGGACTGTTTATAGAGCGCATTTGGAAAGTATTCTCATGCTTGCTGCTATAGATAACCATTTTGCTGTAATGATAGAATTTGGTAAATTGATTGTAGAATTTATCTACAAAGCTTGTATTGCTTTCCTTATTATTGCAGCTGCCGATTATGGTATGACAAAGTGGAAATTTTTGAAAGACCAAAAAATGTCTTTTAAAGAAATTAAAGATGAGTACAAAAACTCAGAAGGTGATCCACACGTAAAAGCCGCTTTAAGACAAAGGCGTATGCAAATGCTACAACAAGGTGCAATGGACTCTGTTCCTGAGGCTGATTTTGTGGTTAGAAATCCGACCCATGTAGCTTGTGCCTTAAAATATGATTCTGAAACGATGCAATCGCCAATGTTGACAGCAAAAGGAACAGAACTTATTGCTAAAAAAATTATTGATATTGCGACAAAACACAACGTACCGGTAATAGATAACGCTCCGGTTGCAAGAGCTTTGTTCAGGATGGTTGATATTAATCAACAAATTCCACCTGAATTGTATAAAGCAGTTGCAGAAATTCTATTATTTGTTTATGGATTGAAGAACAAACAACAGGGACAATAAACTATAACTTTCATTGATGGGAAACTATAGCTGTACTAAAGTCATTCACTACTTGCGTAACCCAATTCCTTCATAGAGGGAATGACCTAAGGTAGTTCATTTTTTACATTTGCATCTTTGAACTAGCGCATGTCACACCCTCCCTTGGGGAAAGGTGCTAAAGGCGAGCACTACTGTCCGAGATAAATTTATCTATAATTTACAAAAAGTAGTTAAGTCAAGGCTTTTTGATAAAATTTGTACTGTGTAGACTAAAAATAATAGTTAATAGAAAGCTGGATTGCTTCAGGCTAATCGCCTTCGCAATGACGTGGCGTGAGACTCCAGGTTGGGCGTCATTGTGAGGTGCGATTTTTACGCTTCAGTTCCATACTTGTAGTCTTAACTACCAACTTGGAAGTGTATTGTAAAACGAAACAATCCAGCCTTTTAATAACTTTTT
>CAKVND010000075.1 GCA_934777245.1 uncultured Candidatus Melainabacteria bacterium
GACTCAATGTTTGCAACATAATTATATGATTTTATTCTATTTTGAGATTTTTCTAAAAATTATCTCGGACAGTAGTGTGTCATTGCGAAAAAATCGTTAGATTTTCGTGGCAATCCATTATTTAATAATTCACAACAAAAGAAAATGTAAGCAAAAAAGAAGAAGATTTTATGTACCTCTTTAATCAAAAAAGCGCATTCTTAAGAATACGCTTTTTGATTAAAAAAAAAGGCTAACCTTTCGGCTAGCCGTAAATATCAACCAACAATTTCTTTAACTTCTGCTTGAAGGTTCTTTGCATCAATCTTAATGCTTGGTCCCATTGTTGTTGTCAAATAAATTGACTTAACATAAGTACCTTTAGCTGCAGAAGGTTTTGCTCTAAGAACTGCGTCAACCAATGTACCATAGTTCTTAACCAAATCTTCGTTAGCGAATTGAACCTTACCGATTGGACAGTGAATCATACCCTGTTTATCAGCTCTGAATTCAACTTTACCTGCCTTAGCATCTTTAACTGCTTTAGCAATATCAAGAGTTACAGTACCAGTTTTAGGGTTTGGCATCAAGCCTTTAGGACCTAAAACTCTACCTAACTTACCTAACATACCCATACAGTCTGGAGTTGCGATTAATGTATCGAATTCAAACCAACCGCCAGCGATTTTGTCGATAATTTCTTCTGTTCCGTAGAAATCAGCACCTGCGTCTTTAGCTTCAGTAACTTTTGGTCCTTTTGCGATAACGCAAACACGAACTTCTTTACCTAAACCTGCAGGAAGAACAACTGTAGATCTGATTTGTTGTTCTGCGTGTTTAACTTCAATACCTAATCTCATGTGACATTCAACTGTTTCGTTGAATTTTGCAACTTCTTTAGATACTTCTTGTAATTTAGTAAGAGCATCACGACCGCTAGCCGGTTGTTGGAAATCAGCTAACAATTCTTGAAGCTTCTTTTGTTTTTTAGTTATTTTTGACATTTTTTAAATCCTTTCATGGTGTTAACGGATTTTTCAATCCTTCCATATTATCTCTAACTCACTCTCTTTTTAGAGAGGATTTGGTGAAATTTACATCACCTTTATGGGAACATACTAGTCTTCTTTAACAGTAACGCCCATAGCTCTGCAAGAGCCTTTAATCATGTTTACAGCAGCATCCATTGAAGTTGCGTTCAAATCGTTCATTTTGATTTTTGCGATTTCTTCTAATTGAGCTCTTGTAATTTCACCAACTTTTGTTTTGTTAGGAACAGCAGAACCCTTAGGGATATTTAATGCCTTTTTAATCAAAACTGGAGCTGGAGGTGATTTGATTACAAAAGTGAAACTTCTGTCTTCGTATACATCGATAATAACAGGGATAATATAGCCTGCTTGAGATTCAGTTTTTGCATTGAACTGTTTGCAGAAATCCATGATATTTACACCGTGTTGACCCAAAGCCGGACCAACTGGAGGTGATGGATTTGCTTTACCTGCTTGAATTTGTAGTTTAATTTTTCCTACTACTTTTTTTGCCATTTTGTTCTCCTTTCGTGGTACTAACGGGGGGCACCCCCTTCCACGTTATTTGTGTTGTGTTTTCAAAGTAAAACCCTCACCGCGTCTGCAATTTTCGCTATGCTTAAAAACAGTCGCGACCTCTCTATTGAAGAGAAAAAGATTTTATAACTTTTGAATTTGTTTATATTCTAATTCAACCGGAGTTTCACGACCGAATATAGAAACCATTGCTCTAAGTTTAGCCTTATCAGGATAAACTTCTGTAATATCACCAACAAACTCAGCGAATGGACCGGAAGTAATTCTAACTTTTTCACCAACCTTAACATCCATTTCAATTTTTTGAGTTTGAGCTGTTGATCTGTGAATAATCTTTTTAATTTCGCTGTCTTTTGCCGGAATAGGTTTTTTAGCAGAACCAACGAATTTTGTAACACCTGCTGTATGTCTAACTACATACCAGCTGTCTTCATCCATAATCATTTCTACCAAAACATAACCAGGGAAGATTTTTTCTTCTCTTTCTTGTTTTCTTCCACCTTTAATTTGGGTAACAGTCTTTTGAGGAACTTCTACTCTAAAGATTTTATCAGCCATGTTCATATATTCGATACGTTTTTCCAAGTTACTTTTAACTTTGTTTTCGTATCCTGAATAAGTGTGAACAATGTACCAACGTTTTTGATTCTTTTTTTCAGAAGACGCATGGTTTTCAACTTCTTGAGTTTCTTCCATAACTTCTTCATTCATCATATTTTCGTCTTTTTCACTCATTACTTTTACCCTTTATAAATCTTAATTAAAATTTAGATAACAACATATTGAAAATAACATCCACGAAATAAATAAAAACAGTGAATATAAAAACAATAGCAACAACAAAGAATGTTTCAACTACAACCTGATGTTTTTCCGGCCAAGTAATCTTGCCCCACTCAGTCTTTACGCCTTTAAAATAAGTAAAAACATTTTTCTTTATTGTTTCAAAAGTATCATTCATTTTAATAACCTTATTCTTATAAAAATCGCGCCCTGAAGGACTCGAACCCTCGACATCCGGTTTTGGAGACCGACGTTCTACCAACTGAACTAAGGACGCATATAAAAGGGAATAAGACTTTCGGTAATAAGGGAATAAGAGATTTAAAGCTTTCTTTTGCCCTTATTACCAGTGCTTATTTCCTTATTATTTTGTTTCCTTGTGAGTTGTGTGTTTTTTGCAAGTTGGGCAATATTTGCTCAATTCTAATCTGTCTTTAACATTCTTTTTGTTTTTAACAGTTGTGTAATTTCTTTCCTTGCAATCTTCACAAGCTAGAACTACCATTCTATCGTTTTTACCTTTGATACCCATTTTTAAGTTCCTTTATATTTACCTTTAATTGCTATTTTAAATTATTTTGACCTTTTTAAAAAGAATGTGATAAACACATTCTCTCTTTTAAATCGGCGTATGAATTAATACTAAAATAAACATAATAAAATTGCAAACTATTGTAAAGTTTTTTTAATAATACACCATTCAGTAGATGTTTATTCCGATTTATGCTATATTTTACTTAAAAGATATGGCATTAATTTCGTCTGATAAAATTTTAAAAATAATTCCCTCATTGTTTGAAACCGATTTGAACAATGAAAAGATGTTATTCAGAAAAATAGAAAAAATTCTGATTTTTGATGAAGCTTTTATCTATTATGCCAATCCTGACAGCTTACAACTCAAACATACTTACAAAAAACACGCGAATTATGATATAAATTCTGTGTTTAAAATAAATACCGAACAGAAAAAATTTGTATTTTCTAAAGAAGGCAAAATTCTCGATGAAACAAACGACTTAGTCAAAACCGTTGAACTTGCCGGCAATTCTCAAAAATCGTATTTAGTCGCTAAAATATTTATCAAATCAACCGTTTTTGGCATTATATTATTGTCTAAACGTGAAAAAAATTTTTATAAACAAGAAGATTTAGACGCATTAAATGCAATCGCTTCTGTAATGTCATATTTGCTAAAAGATGCAGAGCTTTCTAATGTATTTAAAATCCAATTAAAAGCATTAAAAGACGGAATTGTCGAAAAAAACAACGCTTATAAAACAATAAAAGAGCAGAACGAAAAGATTTTAGAAGCAGATAAGGTTAAAAACGAGTTTTTGGCAAACATTTCACACGAACTTAGAACTCCGCTTAATTCAATTCTTGGATTTTCAGATATTCTTGGAACTCAATTGTACGGGAATTTGAATTCCAAGCAAGAAGAATATGTGAATGACATTAAAGTTTCAGCAACCCATCTTCTTGGCATGATAAATGAAGTTCTAGACATGTCAAAAATAGAAGCCAACGCGATGAAAATTGTAAAGAGTGCGTTTTGGATTTCTCGCGCAGTAGACGAAGTTGCAAACATTTTATATCCGCTTGCTCAAAAGAAAAATATAATTTTAAAAAAGAATATGGATGCGGATTTTGAAGTATTTGCAGATTATCAAAAGATTCAACAAATTTTATACAATCTGGTGAGCAACGCAATAAAATACTCACCTGAGAATGATGAAGTCGAAATCACAGTAAACGCTGATGACGAAAGCTTTAGAATTTTCGTTCACGATAACGGAATCGGAATTGATAAAAAATACCACGGAAAAATTTTCGCAAAATTTGTTCAGCTTGATAGTGCTTATACAAAAAAAGAAAGCTCAACAGGACTTGGCTTAACTATTACAAAAGAATTAGTAGAACTCCACGGTGGTAAAATTTCATTGATAAGCGAAGTTAACAATGGTTCAACATTTATCGTAGAAATTCCATTCTAATAAATTATATCAATAATTATCTCGGACAGTTATGCTCCCTCGGGGAAGTTTTCTACTTCACTTTTAAGCTAGTAGTTGTACTTACTCGTTGGGAAATGTGGTGCAAAAAGAGAGAGATTTATTAATATGTATATATTTTTGTTAGGCTGAAAGACAAACTTACTTTCTACATTATTGTCGTGTTCAATGAAAAATGTCCAACACGATCTTGCTTAGCGATTTATTCCTGAAAAATTATTACAAATTAATGCAGTTTTCTGCATGATAGCTCCTTTCTTTTTAAGGGGAATAAGGTTTAATCAATGGATAATGGATAATGGAAAATGGAAAGTGGAAAATTGTTTTAAATATTTTATAACCTTCTAAAGTTGGTCAGGCAGCGCCTGACAATAACAAAAGATAAATGACATACAAGTCCAAGATAATATTGGATTATTATCATCCAATAAGACAAAAATTCAATTATTGTCGTGTTCAATGAAAATGTTGAACACGACCTACACCTTTCTTTTTAGGGGAATAAGGTAATAGTTAATTCCAAAATATCCAACAATCGCAACCCACATCAAAAATTCTTAATACGAACTTATTCACCTATTCACTTATTCACTTATCGACGTTTAAACATTTATTAAGAAATTCCCATTTTTCTAAACTCAACTTTACAAAACTTCACAAAACACATCAAAAAAGGCAATTTTTGAAAAGATAAATACTTTATATATACATAAGAGATAACCAAGGAGAGTAAACAAGATGTTATTCACAACCGAAACAATTTCAAACAAAGAAATCGAATCAATCAACAACTTCTTTGAACAATTTGATTCTGAAGTTGAAACTGTTTCAGTTGAAGAAAGCGAAAAAGAAACAACTGTTTCTAAGTACATCAACTCTCTTGTTACCTCTTGCTACACAAAATCTGTTAATGACATCGCTAACACACAAGTTGGCAACAAAGTTGTTAGAAAAAGAAACCTTCAACAAGTTATGAGAGAATCTTTCTTCTACGGCGCTAACAGATTTGGGAATAACTTTATAGCATAGGGCAATAAGTGAATGAGTGAATAGGTGAATAAGTTCATTTTAGACTTATTTATCAAAAAAGACTCAATTATTGAACGCATTATATGAAAAAATATTTAATACGAACTTATTCACTTATTGACTTATTCACTTATTCACTTCACAAAAACATAACACTCTCTTATAAATCTTACATCTTACAATCAAGTTTGGTGGGACAATGTAAGCCAATTATATTTACCCCCATCTTACAAAAATTTTCAGCCCCATTTGGGGCTTTTTTTTGTGCTACGCACGTAGACATTTGGTCGGTTGACAATTCTTAGACTACTAAATTCAAGTAAAACGCCATGTCAACCTCAACAGTCAGAACTACAAGTTTGGCGTATTTTCTGAAGGCTACGCACGTAGACCTTTGGTCGGTTGATAATTCTTAGACTACTAAATTCAAGTAAAACGCCATGTCAACCTCAACAGTCAGAACTACAAGTTTGGCGTATTTTCT
>CAKVND010000076.1 GCA_934777245.1 uncultured Candidatus Melainabacteria bacterium
ATTCAATTAGAAGTAACAGAAGGCGGAGTTAAGTTTTTACTTGTACATGGTTCTCCAAGAAAAAACAACGAAGATATTTTACCAAATACTCCAATAGCCGATGTTGAAAAAATGTTAGAAGGTGTTAGCGCAAATGTTGTTTTATGCGGACATACACATTTACCTTGCGGTTTTCAAACTTCAAAGAAACAAACAGTAGTAAATGCCGGCAGCATTGGACGTCCATTTACTCCTGAACCGAAATCTTGCTACCTAACAATTATTGCGAACAATGGCGAATGTTTATTTGAACATCATTTCGTAGAATATGATAAAGAAAGAGCCAGCAATAAATTGAAACAGCGAACATTTAGAGGAGCAGATAAACTGGCTGGCATGCTTCTGGATCCGAAAGTAAGGCATTTCTAAGATGAATAATATGAAAGAAATTAAAGTTAAATGTCCGGCAAAAGTGAATTTGACGCTGGAAATCGTGAATCGTAGAGAAGACGGATTTCATAATATAAAGAGTATCATGCAGACAATCAGTTTGTATGATTATCTTACAATTAAGGCTGAAAAAGCAAGCGAAACGAAGATTACGCTTGCTGGAACGAGTAGCGAAATTCCATATAACGAGAAAAATCTTGTTTATAAAGCTGTGATGCTTTTCTTGGAAAATACAGGTTTAAATGCTGATGTGGACATTTTTATAGAAAAAAATATTCCAATTTCAGCAGGACTTGCCGGCGGAAGCACTAATGCCGCCGGAACGTTGTGGGGACTTAATGAAATTTTTTGTAATTCTTTAAATAGAGAAGAGTTGCATAAATTGTGTTCAAAACTCGGTTCTGATTTGAATGTTTGCTTGGAAGGCGGAACTTTGCTGGCGACTTCCAGAGGCGAAATTATTGAAAAAGTGGAGGGGAAAATAAATTATCCACTAACATTAATTAAGCCAAAAAATCTCGGGATTTCAGCAAAAGAAGCTTATCAAAAATATGCAGCAAAAGAATTTAAGCCAAAATATGATATGACCGAAAAAATGCTGGATGCTATTTCAAAAAAAGCCGATATAAAAAAATTTTTATACAACGATTTAGAATATGCTGTTTTTGATGATTATAAAGAATTACAAATTATAAAAGACAAATTGCCGAACTCTATAATGTCAGGCTCCGGTTCAACTTACTTTATATTGGATAATATTACAAATGATTTGTTTGATGATAGTTTTCAAGTAATTCCAAATTTAAAATTCGTTAATACAGGTGTTATAGATTTAAATAAATAAAATCGTTACAAATCTTTACATTTATTTTACATGGGAAAAACACTATTCTACGAAGATTTATTTACACTTTGAATTCCATAAATATCAACAAATAAAAATATTATAGAAACATTCCTTACCCAAAAAAAATACTCAAAAAATCTTCTTTACATTTTCTTTACAAAAGAAAAAATAATAGCAATTTTTTTTTTGACGGCTTTTAAATATATATGTAAGTTGATATAATTAGCTTATATCGTATGGATGAATCCCAGAAGTAAATGTGTATGATAAACAAAATTGGTGTAGATACTACTAGCAGATTTAATAGCAACAACGTTCGTAACAAAGAACAGAGCAAACAAAATCCAAACTTTAAAGGTGTTGGAGCGATTGCTTTGGCAGGAATTCAAGCATGCGAAAGAATGCCTATGGTAAACGTTACGGTTATTGACATGTTATCTGCTATTTTACCTAGAACCGTTGTTGAATCAATGACAAACTGGTTTGCTGGTTTTGAAGCTTTTAGAAGAGAGTCTTCAGGTCTTGTTGTAAACTGTTTGATTCCAAGTCTTATAACACTAGGCATTGCTAAATGTATCAACCCTGCAATTATGCCAAATGGCGTAAACATGTCAAGATGTTGGGCTGATAGTTCATTAATCGATAAAGCTTCTGAATATTATAAGAGTGCAGGCTCTGACGACAAAGTTAAAGAATCATTAAAGAATATTTTAGGAAATATTCAAGGCTATGAAGGCAAAAACTCCGTTAAATTTAATGAAGCTTTAACACCGGAAGAAATTGAAAAATATTCTAAAAAACTTACTGAATTATCACGTTCTGGCGATGCTGATAAAGCTATAAGAAAAGAAATTAAAAAACTAACAAATGAAATAGTCGAAAAAGTTCATGTTGCTGAAAATATTAAAATTGCAGATGGCAACAAAACAGTTAATGCTGCCTCTGTAAATTCTATGCTAGAAGATTCCGTTAAATACTTCAAAGAATTCCAAAAATCAGGTGTTGGCATTGAAGAATTTGCTAAAAAGAGTAAAAAACTTGTGAAAACTAAGAGTTTAGCAGGCTTAGCAGTAATTCTTCCTCTAGCTGCATCTATGCAATATATTAACCGCTGGATTACAGGTAAAATTTCCGGTGTTAAAGGTGCTCCAATTTATGATGATTTTGGAAAAGGAAAAGATAATATTGAAGAAACTTCTAAGGCAAAAGAAGGTTTGTTAAAACAAAAACTAATCTCAATTTCTTCAATGATCGGAGTTTCACTCCTTTCTATGATGAAACGTCCAAGTATGAATATGCTTGAATTTAAAGGTATGTTCCCAACAATGGATCAAGCACGTGTAATTTCAACAACAACATTCGCGTCTCGTATGGCAGCTGCTGATGATAAAAACGAACTTGCAGAAGCTACTGTAAGAGATATTGCAACATTCTCAGGCTTATATTTCTTGGGAGATTACGCTGCTAAAGCAGCTGCAACTGGAATCCAAAAAAATACAGGTATTACATTATTAAACGATACAAAACCTCTTAAAGGGGATGAAAATGTATTTAAAAAAGCTTGGCATTGGGTTAAAGATGTAAATATTAAATCTTCTGAAGAAGTTGTAAGTAAAACTCAACAAAGTTTAAATGGAGCTAAACCAACAGAAACTCAAGCAAAAATTATAGAAAAAGAATTGAAACATGCTAAAAACTTGCGTTCTGCTTGCCAAGTAACCAACCTTGGTGTATCATTAGCATTATTAGGGATTATCGTTCCACTTTATACCAGACACAAAACGAAGAAAAAACATGAACAAGCTTTAAAACTTGCTCAAGAAAAAAACCAAGACATTGAAACAAAAAAAGATGAACAATCAGTAACGCCTATGAATATTAAGTATTCAAAATTAACAACAGGCTTTAGAGCTGATAATAAATAGCAAGGTAAAAAATGAAAGTACAACTTAATCAACAACAAAAAAACTATCACCCACAATTTAAAGGACCGGTAGATACCGGTTTAAGATTTTTGGCTACAAATCAAGCAGTTGGCGCAAATGGTATTGATTTCTGCTCAATGGTAGCCCCAAGAACTACAATTGATTTCGTTCAACGTGGCCCTGCAGCCGGTTTAGAAACCGGTAGACGTGAAATTATGGGAACAATTAACGATTCCTGCATTGGTTTATTTGGCGCAGGAGCAGGTTGGTTAATTGCAAAAAACATTAATAAAAAATTTGGACTCAATGTAAATGATATGTTTACTGCACCGGAAACTCTAAACATCCTTGCTGAAAACAAAGCTCAACAAATAAAAGACAATAAATCACAATTAGATTATATTAAATCAACTCTAGAAAATGTAAAAGCTTTTAATCCGGATGCAAAAAATGCTGATAAAGACGGTTATACAAGAATTTCAAAAGAAAAAATTGATGAAGTTGCTAAGATTTTAGATGAGTCATTAAATAAAAATGTAAAATTTAATGATTGGACAAAAGACAAAACAGCATCTTCCAGAGAAGTTTTAATCAATAAAATTACAGAAAGCACAGGTGCGCAATCTGAATATATTCTTGAATCAACAAATAAAAAAACAGTTAGTAAAACTAACTTGAAATCATTGTTAAATGACATGTTCATTGTTTCTGATTCATTCAACAAAAACAATGTTAAAGAAGCCTTTGTAGAACAAATTAAAGCCGGCAAAACAGTTCAAGAAAATAATTTCATTAAAGGACTTTCTAAATTTATGAAAACTCGTTCTGCAATTGGCTTTGGAATTGCAACTGCAATTGGCTTATCAGTTCAGCCTATTAATATGTATTTAACTAAATTAAAAACAGGTTCTGACGGTTTTGTTGGTGTAGAAGGTCGTTCTAAAGATAAAAGTACCGGGTTTAAAGCAATAAAAGCTGTTAGTGCAGCAGCATTCTTTTCAATGATTTTAGCAACACTAAAAATGTCTCCTATGAAATTCATTAAATCACCTGGAAAATTCATGGATAAAATGTCATTCAACGGCAAAATGCCTACTATCAACCAATTAAAAGGTTTATATGGTTTAACAATTATTTCAAGAATTTTCTCTACTCGTGACAAAGACGAACTTCGCGAAAGCTTAACTAAAGACTTCTTAGGTTATTTAAGCTGGCTTGTTCTTGGTGATATCGTGAATAAACTTGTTGCAGATTCTATGGATAAAACTACTATGAACTATAGAGCAGATTCTAAAGATGCAGGTAAATTCAAGCGTACATTCAATGGCAGCCTAAAAACAAGAGATGAAGTTTTAGTTGAAACACTTGCAAAAGAAGGTATTTCAACAACTAAAACTGAAAACGGCAAATTGTTTAATAAAAAATTCAATGAAATGTTAAAAGACTTGGAAAACAAACCAGAAGTGAAAAAACTTGTAAGAAAACGTTTAAGAACATTGAATGTTGCACAAGTTGCAGGTTATATGGTTTCAGGTCTTGTTTTAGGTCTTGGTATTCCAAACTTGAATATTTATGTAACAAATATGCTTGATAAAAAGAGAAAAGCAGAAGCTGCAAAAAACCAACAAGCTGCTTAAAGTTTTTATTGTACAAACTAGTTTGCTTCGTCGCCTTAAAGACAAAATCGAAATTTATAGAAAGTTGGATTCTTCGAAAGACAAATATAGTTATGTTGCAAATATTGAGCCAAGACTAAATTTGAACGACAATCGAACCGCGAGCGTTTTTTAGCGAGCGTGAGAGAGCGGGTAAATCCGCTACATCCATTTGAACCACAACCGTAAGGTTGTAGGAAACGATTAAAGTTTCTTCTTTTTTGTTACTTTTTTCTTCTTGCTTTTTCAAAGAAGAAAAAAGTAAGAAGAATTTTGAAATAAAAAGCTTTTTTGAAATGTACTTTTCTTTCTCTTTATTTGTGAAGCAAAGATTTTTTACTTTACTTCCAAGCTAGTAAGTGTTCCTACAAGCCGAAAGTATTTACCCCAGAAAAGTACCAAAAGAAAGAGAAAACACGCTATAGTTTCAGACGCTCTTACGAGCATTGACAAAATGGATGTAGCAAGCAAAGCTTGCACTCTTGCGCTCACTATCGCAGCTAATCGCTGCACGTTCGCGGCGCGAATGTCGTTCATTTGATAAAAATTATCATGGACTATAATGCAAAATGACGGAGCATTATTATAATCACTTTTGCATAGACAAAAAATAACTCGACTTCAAATGAAATCGAGTTATTTTATATTATAGATAATTTTAAATCAATTATTCAATAATTTTATCTACAACACCGGCACCAACTGTTCTACCACCTTCACGGATAGCGAATCTCATACCTTCTTCAATAGCTACTGGAGCGATAAGTTCAACTTCCATAACTACGTTATCACCAGGCATTACCATTTCGCCTTCGAATTTGAT
>CAKVND010000077.1 GCA_934777245.1 uncultured Candidatus Melainabacteria bacterium
CCATGTATATCGGCACATTTGACTAAAAACTTTAGAATTCATGACCATTTTTTCAAAAATTGTTACATTTCGTTACAAAGAAATAATACAATTTTTAAATTTGAATATTTATTTTGTTATATAATTAAGAGATAGAATGGGGATTTAGAATGAGAATAGAGGCAAAAAATTTAGTTAAAATATATGGCGATAGAAGCGTTGTTAATGACGTTAGTTTCTTTATGGATAAAGGTGAAGTTGTTTGTTTACTTGGTCCAAACGGAGCCGGAAAAACTACGACATTTTACATGATTGTAGGTTTGGTTAAACCAAATACAGGAAACGTTTTTATTGACGGAAAAGATATTACAGCATGGTCAATGAACTTGCGTGCAAAAGCCGGTATTGGATATCTTCCGCAAGAAAATTCAATTTTCAGAAAACTAACAGTTGAAGATAATATCCAACTGGTTTTAGAAATGAATGATAAATTAACTGTTAATGAAAAGAAAATGAAATTAGAAGAATTGCTAACAGAGTTTGGTGTAATGAAACTTAGGAAATCTCCTGCTGTCGCTCTATCAGGTGGCGAAAGAAGACGTGTCGAAATTGCGCGTGCACTGGCTGCAAGCCCTGATTTCATGCTTCTGGACGAACCATTTGCCGGCATCGACCCTATTGCAATTGGTGAAATCAAAGATAACATTAGAAAGATTTCTGAAGAAAAAGGCTTGGGCGTACTTATTACTGACCACAACCCTAAAGCAACTCTTTCAATTACTGATAGGGCGTATGTGATTTTTGATGGAAAAATTAAAATTCAAGGTAAAAGTACAGATGTCGCAAACGACCCTGTAGCTAAGGAATTTTATTTAGGAAAGGACTTCAAACTCTAGTATGAAAAAGCCTTTTACAGTTTATGACAGATACATTTTTACACAAGTTTTGATTACAACAATTGTTGCGATTATGTTGTTTACAATTGTTTGGATTGCACCCGAAATGCTTTTAAATACAATTAAAAAAGTTTTGGAAGGTGTTTATACAGCAAAAACTGGCGTACTTGTTTTGATTTATGAAATGCCAAAAATTTTAGGAAAAGCATTTCCTGTAGGCCTATTGCTAGGTTCTTTATTTACTTTTGATAAATTGAGTAAGGATTCCGAGCTAACAATTTTTAGGGCTGTTGGCATGTCTTTTTCAAGAATATTACGTCCGCTTTTAGTATTAAGTTTTATTGTTACTTATCTTTGTTTTGTAACTTATGACAAATGGATTCCATATACTTGCCAAAAACTTGAAGAAATTAAGGGCGGGCAAATGCTTACTCAATATATTTACACCAAAAAGGATGAAAATAATCATCCTGAACAAGCAGTTATTGTTTCAAGATTTTTCCAAGATGAAATGACAGATGTAATAGTCATGAATTTTTCGAAACAAGTTTTTGATGATTTACATGGTCTAGACAATATTTTAGTTGGTGAAATCGGGCACAAAGGAGTTAATCCGCAAGGCGAGCCGAGCTGGGTCTTAGAAAATGTAACTTCTTATAATATAAATGAAGATGGTATTTTTAAGAAAATTACTAAGCAAGATAGGGCGTATATTCTTAATGGTGAAGATGCAAATGACGCATATACAATTATGATTAATTCGACTAAAAAAGATCGTGATATTAATAACAAAGACCTAAAGCATTATGTTGATCTTTTGAAGAAAGAAAATCTTGATGAAGACTATAGGCTAATGGCGAATAAGTATTATCAAAGATTTTTCCATCCGTTTGTTTGTGTACTTTTAGCTGTAATGGGTTGCTTGCTTGGTTTTAGTAAACCAAGAGAACAAAGATTGATCGGTTTTACAATTGCGATAGGATGTATTTTCGTTTACTATATAACTCTGCCATTCTTTGATTTATTGGCTGAAAAAGGTGTTTTGCCACCGCTTGCAACAGCAGCAATTCCGCCTTTGGCATTTTTATGTGCAATTATTATGTTCTATAGAACAAGGGATTTATAATATGAAGAAAATTTTAGTGTTGGGTTTGTTTATTTTATGTACTTTGACGGCTTTCGCTTCTCCTATCAAAGTTGATAATGAAGATGGAATTTATCACATAGTGTTAAGTGGTGATAAAGTAAAAAAACAAATCCAATTTATATCTTCGCCATCTTTGATTACGAATCGTGAAGCTCACAAAAAAGCCGGTTCTTTGTTGACGATTAACACAGGTTTTTTTGACCCTAAAAATCAAAAAACTATTTCTTATATTGTTAACGATTATCAAACCATCGAAGACCCTTTGTTTAATGATAACGTTATGGCAAATTCTGTATTAAGGCAGAATCTACAAAAAATTATTAACAGAACCGAGTTTCGTGTTCTTGATTGTGATAGTAAGTTAAAATATGAAATTGCGCAACATAATTCTAAAATCGATTTTATGTGTTCGGTTAAAACTTCTGCTCAAGGCGGCCCTCAGCTTTTACCAAATCTTAGACTGGAAGAAGAGTTTTTTATCGTAAAAGATAAAGATGGAAACATTGTAAGGGAATCTGCTTCTGTTCTACATAAAACAGCTAGAACTTTGATTGGCATAAAGAACTTAGATGGTGGAGCACAAGAGGTTCATATTCTAATTGTAACCAACCAGCATCCGATGGATATCTACGAAGCACGAGATTTATGCGCCAGTTACGGTTTAGATAGCGCAATGGCGTTTGATGGCGGAAGCTCAACATCTTTAAATTACAAAGATATAAATGTTGTTTCTACTCAAGAAATCGGCGATACCGGAAGAGCATTGAAGTCATTTATGGTAGTAAAACAAAAGTAAGCAAAAAAGAAAAATCACACTATAGTTTTCAATAACCTTATTGTTGTTGAACAAAATAGATGTTGCGGATTTTCGGTAGGGCGACGTCGAGAGTAAACGAGCAAGTTTGTAAGAGTAAATAACATGAAAAAAATAAGAAAAATCTGATAGGATTTTTAATTTTGAATTTTATCCTTTTTCTAATACACTGCTGTCCATAATAATTTTCAAAAAATAAAAATAGTTATTAAAAAACTGGATTGCTTCGGTTCTAACGAACCTCATAATGACGTTCAACAAGTAGTTTCACGCCTTGTCGTTGAGAAGGCGATAAACTTGAAGTAGATAAATATGGGCCAATTTGTTCTTACACAATGGATTGCTTTGTCGCCCAAATAATAGTTGCTCCTTGCAATGACTTGGCGTCAGATTATCGGTAGGGCGTTATTGCGAAGGCGATTTTACACTTCACTTTCTTATTAGTAGTGATACCTACAAGCGGGGAAGTTTATTGTAAAATGAAGCAATCCAGCCTTTTATTAATTATTATTTTGAGTCTGCACTATACATTTTTTATCAAAAAGCCTTGATAAGACCATTTTTTATAAATTGTAGATAAATTTATCTCGGACAGTAGCGACAGCATAGAGGATAAATGCAATATGCAAACATATTCTACACGATACATCCCTTTATAGGGGGAGGTCGCAGCTGTTTGTGAAACTCCGTTGTGCCTTACAGATGCGGGTGGGGGCTTATTGTGTTGATAGTTGATAGTGGAAAAGTTAATAATACCCTCTCCCGAACCCTCCCCCGAGGGAGGGGACACGCTTACGACGTTCATACAAGCGCATGTTTATTCCCTTTCCTTCATTTAATTCTACATGGAGAGTGGAGTTGCATGCGTTTAATTGAGCATTATAAAAAAGCCAGCTTAGATTCTGCTTCTTGAACTCACCCTTGCTTTTTTTGTAACGATATGTTACCAAATATTAAGCAAAAATAAAATTCTTTACAATCTGTTCAAACCCTGTCATAATGCCCTACGGTACGAGCTTAATTGTGTCTAGTGCGCGCAATTTTTATTTTTTCAAAAACTTTATATAAGTAAGAATTATAATTCAAAAGTTACACGAGAATTTAAAGGAGATTTTTATGTCACAAGTTTTGCCAAATTATATTTATCGAGCAAGTATTAAAAAAAATGGAGAACAAATTAATTATAGAAATAGTAAGGGACAAAATGTATCTTATAGACCTGAAAATAAGTCAGATGCAGTTTGTTTATTTACACTAATAAATAAATATTTTACAGGTAAAGATCCTAATATTACTCCACAAGAACAAGTGCAATTGAGGGCTGATTTAGCAAAGGCGTGTGTCCCATTAAGTGGAATGTCTGAAACGCGTGGACATATTCGAGGAAAGCTAGATCTTTATGAAGGAGTTGATTTTGTTTTAAGAACATTCTCGGATGAAACTTCTGAAGGTGGTAAGAATATAACTCCAAATGAAGTTTATCAAATGTTTGAGATGTTTCATTGTTGGACAGAACATTATGCTTCTGAACATGCCGGAGCAACGTATTCGTTATTTAAATAGGAATAATGTTTTGTAGCAAGGTAGGATGGGAAAAGCGTAAGCGGTTCCCACCTTTTATTATTTTTATATTAATATTGCCCATCTGGGCAATCTCGAATTGTCGACTTGTCGAATAGCGTCACAACCTTAATCGGAGTTAAATATAATTATTAAATCTTTTTCATACTTCCAGCTATTCTTAATTCCAAGAACCTTTTAGGTTCTTTTTTTTGCATGAGTACTATTTGTCTATTATGATATCAATAAATAAATGGTGGCGTGCCTACGGCACGCCACCATTTAAATTATAAAATTTTAATTCTACTTGCCTTCAACAACTGCTTGAGCTGCAGCTAATTTAGCTTGTGGAATTCTGAATGGTGAGCAAGAAACGTAGTTCAAGCCAATTCTGTGACAGAATTTAACTGAATCAGGATCGCCACCGTGTTCACCACAAACACCGCCAACAAGTTTAGAATTAACCTTATGTCCTAATTTCATAGACATTTCGATTAATTGTCCAACACCTTTTTGGTCTAGTGTTGCAAACGGATTAGCAGGAAGGATTTTTTGATCAACATATCTGTTCAAGAATTTTCCTTCTGCGTCATCTCTTGAATAGCCAAATGTCATTTGAGTCAAGTCGTTTGTACCGAATGAGAAGAATTCTGCGTATTCAGCAATTTCATCAGCTGTAAGTGCTGCACGAGGAATTTCAATCATTGTACCAAACTTGTATTCAACCTTAATGCCTTTTTCAAGCATAACGATTTCAGCAACTTTTTCTAAGATTTCTTTAGCAACTCTTAATTCGTTAACGTGACCGATTAGAGGAATCATAACCCAAGGTTTAACGTCAACACCTTCTTTTTTAACGTCACAAGCTGCTTCAAAAATTGCTCTTACTTGCATTTCGTTAATTTCAGGATAAGTTAAACCAAGTCTGCAACCTCTTAGACCCATCATAGGGTTAGATTCTGAAAGACCTTCAACAATGTGAAGAAGTTCTTCTTTTTCAGTAGCATCTTGATTTAGAGCCTTAAGCGTTGCAACTTCCTTAATCAATTCTTCTTTTGAAGGTAAGAATTCGTGAAGAGGTGGGTCAAGAAGTCTTACTGTCATTGGCTTGTCACCGATAGCTTTGAACATAGCATAGAAGTCAGAATATTGCATTGGCAATAATTTGTCTAAAGCTTCACGTCT
>CAKVND010000078.1 GCA_934777245.1 uncultured Candidatus Melainabacteria bacterium
TTTCTAGTCTTTTGTTACGAGGTAAGTCTACCCCAACTAATCTTGCCATGTTTTGTTTCCTTTATGTTTTTGTACTTTACTTTTCTTCTTAGTGAATAGGTGAATAAGTCAATAGGTGAATGAGTTCATTTTAGATATTTACCCTTGCTTGGTCTTGTGAACTTTGTGAATTTTTAACGAACTTATTCACTTATTCACTCATTGACTTATTCACTTCAATTAACCTTGTCTTTGTTTGTGCTTAGGGTTTTCGCAAATTACGGCAACTCTGCCTTTTCTCTTAATAACCTTGCATTTGTCGCACATAGGTTTTACTGATGATCTTGTTTTCATTGTTTTTTCCTTTTTATTTATGTATTACTGTTTTAATTCTATTTTAAGCGGAATGTAATTCTGCCTTTGCTCAAGTCATAAGGTGTCATCTCAACCTTTACTCTATCCCCCGGTAAAATTCTGATAAAGTTTTTTCTAATTTTACCTGAGATGTGTGCCAAAATTTCATGATCATTTTCGAGTTTTACTCTGAACATTGCATTTGGCATAGATTCAAGAATCGTACCTTCTATTTCTATAACGTCTTTTGCCATTATTTTCCTCTATTTTCGGCTGTCAATATAATGCCACATTTTGACATCTTATTTAATAATATTTGCTAAAAATCTCAATGCAAGCAGTTTTATTAATTTTTAGCGTTTTTGTAAAGTTTTATTTCTGTTTGTTTTTATAAAGAAAGGTTAATATACCTAAAGTTCAAAATCATGAAAACATCTTAGCCAACAATGCGTTTTTGCACATTATCGTTTTTTCTTATGTTACCTTTTATTATAAAAACACACAGAATTAAATATTTTTTCTTTGTTTTGATATTTATTTTTTGTGATAAACTAAATTTATAGATTGTAAATAAGAGGGAATATTATGTTAGACATTAAATTAATTAGAGAAAATCCTGAAAAAATTAATGAACTTTTAAAACGTAGAAATCCTGAATTATCAATTGATACTATTATTGCAATTGATGCAGACAGAAGAAAAGTTCAAGCTCAAGCCGATGAACTTCGAGCAAAAAGGAAATCTGAATCACAAAAAATCGGCATGATGAAAAAGAATGGCGAAAATACTGACGCGATTCAAGAAGAAGTTCGCGCATTAGGTGATGAAG
Organism: uncultured Candidatus Melainabacteria bacterium; assembly: GCA_934777245.1. The sequence goes on from CAKVND010000078.1 coordinate 1,163, forward strand.
TTAAGGCATTGGAAGAAAAGCAAGTTGAATTGGATAATATTCAAAGAGACATGCTTTTAAGAACTCCAAACACACCTGATGAATCAACTCCTATAGGGACTTCTGAAGATGATAATATTCCTGTTAAGTATTGGGGTGAACCTACAAAATTTAATTTTGAAGCAAAAGCTCACTGGGATATTTGCGAAGAAAAAAATCTTGTTGATTTTGAACGCGGAGTAAAAATTTCTCAATCAAGATTCACTCTTTATAGAGGCAAAGGTGCAAGATTAGAACGTGCAATTATCCAATTCTTCTTAGATTTGCATACAGAAGAACACGGCTACGAAGAAATCTTACCTCCTTTTATGGCAAACGCTGCAACAATGACAGGTACAGGTCAATTACCTAAATTCGCAGAAGATATGTATAAATGTGTTGACGAAGATTTATACTTAATCCCTACTGCCGAAGTTCCTGTTACTAACATTTATTCAGGAGAAATTTTAAGCGAAGAAGATTTGCCTAAATATATGACAGCTTATACACCGTGCTTTAGACGTGAAGCAGGTTCTGCAGGCAAAGACACAAGAGGGTTAATCCGAGTTCACCAATTTAACAAAGTTGAAATGGTTAAGTTAACAACTCCTGAATCAAGTCCTGCTGAACACGAAAAATTGACTCGTGACGCTGAAATTTGTTTAGAAAAATTAGGCTTGCCATACAGAAGAGTTGCTTTATGTTCTGCTGATATAGGTTTCAGTGCAAACAAATGTTTTGACTTAGAAGTTTGGTTACCTTCTTACAATGCTTATAAAGAAATTTCAAGCTGTTCAAACTACGGAGATTTCCAAGCAAGAAGAAGCAATACAAGATACAGAACTAAAGATGGTCAAATCCGATTTGTTCACACAATCAACGGTTCTGGCCTAGCTGTTGGTAGAACTTTTGCAGCGATAGTAGAAAACTTCCAACAAGAAGACGGTACAATTATTATTCCTGAAGTATTAAGAAAATACACCGGATTTGACAAAATATAATTATACAAAAAGGCTTCTGCAAAATTAAACAGAAGCCTTTTTTATATTTAATATGTAAAATATTTATCAAAATCTACATCTTCAAAATTACAAAGAAGATGAAAAATATCATCGTCGTCATCTAAACGTTGAAAATTATACTCATCAAACAGCCAATATTTCGGATTAATCCCTTTAACTCGCACTATATTTTTCTCTTTCAAAATTTGGAGTTTCTTTTTAACTTCATTTACCGGAAGATTTACAAGTTTTGCCAATTCAACAGCTGTAATACCATCTTCATGACTATATTTTTCAGGGGTTAAGAACATTAGTTCCAACCCAACCATTTTTAAATTCGTATCTTCCATTTCAGCATTCATAAATTGATTATAACACTACAAATTTGATTAATCAATTTGAAGAAACTATAATAATCATGAATCTATCAGACTTGAAATTAAGATATTGGAGATATAAAAAATGAGTACTAAAACGACGCAAAAAGCAATTATATGGCTTTGCTTAGGGCATCTTATAGCAGATTTATATAGCGGATTTTTAAACCCAATTATGCCGTTTATTGCATCAAAATTAGGTTTCTCCATGGCTATTGCAACCGTAATAATAAGTATTTCTCACATCTGCTCATCTATGCTACAACCGATTTTTGGCTTTTTTGCAGACAACATTCTCAAACGCTTTTTTATATTTTGGGGATTAATTCTAGCTTCCCTATTCATTCCACTAACTCCACTCGCACCAAATGTGCATATATTATTACTTTTCATGATTTTAGGCAGTTTAGGAGGAAGTTTTTTCCATCCACAATCAATGGGATTTGTAAACTATTTTTCCGGTAAAGACTGCTCAAACAATATGGGAATCTTTATAAGTATGGGTTCTCTCGGATTTGCATTTGGTCCTCTTATGGCGGCTTTGATTACGCAAGTTTTAGGACTTTCTATGATTGCATATACATCTTTATTTGGTTTAACATTAGCCTCTGTAATGTTTTTATGCGTACCCAAATTATCCAACATTGAAAAACCACCTCTACAAAAAGAATTCTTTAAATCATTTAAAGATATACTTTCTAATCGTCAAATGAATTACTTAATGTTGATTTCTATGATGAAATCATTAATCACAAACAGTTCTTGTATATTACTTCCATTCTTATGGAAATCAATGAACTATTCTCCGTTCTACATTGGTTTTGCATTGTTTTTATTCGTATTTGCAGGTGCAATTGCTTCATTTTTAAGTCCAAAAGTAGAAAAATTAGTCGGCTCAAAACGAATTATTTACTTCTCAATGTGGGCAACTTTGCCTATGATGGTATCATTTGCACTTACTTACAAAACACATCCGGTTTTATCATTAGTAATCTTTTTCGTAATCGGATTTACAACAATGCTGGCTCAGCCTGTTACAATGGTTTGGGCGCAACGTACATTGCCGGAATACAAAAGTATCGTTGCAGGATTTATTAACGGATTTTGCTGGGGAATTGTTGCACTATGCATGTCTATTTTAGGTACAATTGCTCAAAAATTTGGAATAATGAATGTTCTTGTGGGATTAAGTCTCATTCCTGCACTTTCATCATACTTCGTTAAATTCTTACAAGAAAAAAAATCGTAAATCCTTCCTCTAAACGTATGATTGCATTTCATGTATCATGAAATATAATTAATATGTGTATTGGGGAGAGGATTTGATGAACAGACGTTGGTACGATTCAAATGAACACACGCAAAGAGCATTGACTTTGCTAAAAGATATGGATGAAATTAAGAGAAGAGCTTTATCTAGAGATTTGGCGAATGTTGTTAAACAGATTAAGGAAATGCATGAAGAAGACGAAGAACAAGACGTAAGTATCGGTATCGACAGAGTTCTAGGACTTTATAAAATTTCAAATTCAAGACGTTGGTATGACAAAGTAAGCATACTTTCTTATGCTTTGAAAACAATGTCTACACTTCCGAGAGAAGATTTTTATAACATCATGGAAGGCATTACCGCGTCAGTATCATCAACAACTTCCTAGTACGCAAGCACAATTTTCAGAGTGACACTTTTACATAAACATCACAAAGTCATCCTAAGTGCGGTTAGCACGAAGGATCCAGCCTATTAAATAACTTCTATTTTTAGTCTTTATACGAGATTTTAATCGTAAAGACACAGATTTTTAAATATAAAACTTTCATATCAACAATTTAACCTCTATAAATATTGATTTCACTCCTTGTTTATTCTAATATTTATATGTAATAGTACATAAAAAAGAGGGATTCACCCTCACAAGAAGGAGAAAATTATGTCAAGAAAACCAATTATTGCAGGAAACTGGAAAATGAACTTACTTCAATCAGATGCTAAATCTTTATTTGAAGGTATAAAGAATTTTACAAAAGATTTCACAGCAACTCAATTGCCAGAAATCATTATCGCACCTGTGTTCACTTCTCTAAGTGTTGTTAATGCAGAAAAATGCGATTGCGGCTGCGGTTGCGATAAAATCGCTATTGCCGGTCAAAATTGCCATTGGGAAAAATCAGGCGCTTTCACAGGCGAAGTTTCTGTTGAAATGTTAGCAGATGCTGGTTGCTCACACGTTATCATCGGACACTCTGAAAGAAGACAATACTTCTCAGAAACAGATGAAATGATTAACAAAAAAGCTAAAGCTATCTTGGCTGGCGGTTTAATTCCTATCATCTGCTGTGGTGAAACTCTTGAACAAAGAGAAGCTGGTGTTACAGATGAACACATCGCTACTCAAATTAGAGCAGCATTAAACGGCTTGTCTGAAGAAGAAGTTGCTAAATCAGTTATCGCTTATGAACCAATCTGGGCTATCGGAACAGGTAAGACTTGCGACAGCAAAGAAGCAAACAGAGTTATCGCTATGATTAGAAACGTTGTAAAAGAAGTTTCTTCAGCTTCTGCAGGCGACGCTATCAGAATCCTTTACGGCGGTTCTGTAAAACCTAACACAATTGAAGAACAAATGTCACAATCAGACATCGACGGTGCTTTGGTTGGTGGCGCAAGCTTAAAAGCTGACAGCTTCAACGAAATTATTGCTAACACAATGAAAGTTAGTGTTTAATAAAAAATTATAATATTCCTAATTAAACGCGGTCGGTTAAAAACCGACCGCGTTTTTAATTTATATTTTTATAAAATATTATTGTCTAATTATTTAATAAACTTAACAAAAAACTCAACCTACTTGTACTGAAAACATGTTCATGCCACAATATGATTAACTGGGAAACAGTATAAATAGTAGTAGTAGAAATATAAAGGAAACTAAGACAATGGCTAGAAAAACTCCATTAGAAAAAATCAGAAATATTGGTATTGCTGCTCACA
>CAKVND010000079.1 GCA_934777245.1 uncultured Candidatus Melainabacteria bacterium
CCGCCCTTGTTAGGGAGGTCGCAGCTGTTGGCGAGGCTGTGCCGAGCCTTACAGATGTGGGAGGGTATTTATTTAATGGAAAGTGGAAAATTGAAAGTGGAAAATTATTTTTGAAAAAGTTAATAACACCCTCTCCTGTCCTTCGGACACCCTCCCCATGAAAAACAGCCAGTAGGTCGTGTTCAACATTTTTAATTGAACACGACCTTTTATTAAGCCTTTCACACATTTTTTATATTATTGACGTTAATATTTGCACTTCACATTTTTATTATATTGCTCTTTCGGATCTCTTTTTTCAATTCTTAATATATTTGATGTATTGTAACAACTTACAATATAAATTATAATTATGAAAAATAGGAGAATAGAGAACATGTTACCAATCATTACCGAAGATATGTCAGCGGAAATTTTTTCAGAAGCTTTCAAGGATGTGCAAGCTTGGAGAAAAAACATGGTTCAATATCTTAAAGAAGAAAATCCAGAAATCAATTCCGCAATTTTGGAAGTTGCGAAACATGATGAGAGCATTGACCTTAAAGCAGTTGCACTTGGTGCATATTTATCTTACCGATTGTTAGAAGTTGCTACTGATAACGATGGACTTTCTATAGAAGAATAGCTTAATGTTTTAAAATACTTTCTCCTGAAATCTTTTCACCTTTAATGGTGTATTTAGCATGTTCTGCTTTCATTAAATGATTATCAACCAAAGAAAATGACTCCAAAGTTAAATCATTTATACCTGAAAATTTATTATCGGAAAGTCTTAATGTCACAGTATCTGTTAAAACCTTATTATCATACGGTGCTTTTTTAGAAAACACAACAAGATTTCCTTCAACTGCTCTAACAGAAATTTCTGCATTTGCACCACTAAAAGGATTTGACAAAGTAATCTTGTCACCAACTCTGGATAAGTTCCACATGTCCGTACTTACAGGTTTAAACGTTCCATAGCTATTGGTATCAACTAACTGCGCCGTTACTCTCCAACTACCAAAAAATGCTTTTGGAATATCATTAATCGCAATTCCTGTACTCAATATTACTTCATCAGCAAATATCGGTAATGCAGATAATATAAAAACTAATAAAACTAATATTCTTTTCATAAAATTATTATAACTAAATTAAGCAAAGTTTCAACTTTTTATCTGATTAGTATCCGCTATTTTCACCGATTGTATCAACTGCTTCAACCTTGATGTCCGTAATCAATTCTGAATAAGAGATTACAACAATTGTTGGAATGTGGCGTTCTAATAATTGATACAACGGCAATCTAATTCTTGGAGAACACAAGATTACAGGCTGTTGCCCGATTGATTGGTGCGCTCTCATCAATGTCATTGCGGTAGATTCAATCAAATCTTGAACTTGCATTGGGTTAAGCAAGAACATTGTACCAAGTTCTGTTCTTTGACAGCTATCGTCAAGTGTCTTTTCCCATTCAGGTGAAAGTGTCAGAGCATAAAGCACGTGATCGCGGTCAACATTACTCAAGCAAATTTGACGGCCTAAAGCCGCACGCAAACGTTCTGATAAGATATCAGGTTCTTTAGAAAATCTCGCGTAATCGCACAAACGTTCAAATACAAAGATAATATCTTTGATAGAAACTTTTTCTCTGATTAAGTTTACAAAAATCTTTCTCAAATCTGAAGTAGAAATAATAGCAGGAACTAAGTCGTTTACAAGAGTTGGGTCTTGAGAACGTACAAGTTCCATAAGCTTAAGAACGTCAGTTTTTGTCATAACTTCATCAACGTGTTTTCTTACACATTCTTGTAAGTGTGTAACAAGAACATCTGTTGCATCAACAGCTGTAACATTCTTAGTTGCTCTTGCATCGTCTTGCGAAATCCAATACGCTTGAGTTTGATAAGTAGGGTCAACACCGACAATTGCATCTTCAGGAATTGTTTTCTTAACAGAATCCCACTGATCAGCAATTACCATGTATTTCCCAGGATATACATAACCTGACGCAACAACATTGTTACGGATAGAAATTACGTATTCGTTTGCTTCTAATGCTGATGAGTCCATAATACGAATGTTTGGTAAAATATAACCTAATTCATCAGTAACTCTTTGACGCAAAGCGGCAATCTTAGCAAGCAATTGACCTTCCTGATCAGGATCGGCAATTACAAGCAAACCCGCACCAACTTGTAAGCTCAATACGTCAACACCAAGTCTTTCGTACATTTTATTAGGGTTAACCAAATCTTGCATATTTTGACGTACACTTTCCAATTGACCCAATTGAGATTGAACGTCAGCGTTAACTAATACTGAGAAGCCTGCGACAGCCAAGATTATTGTAAAACATAGAAACGGGAAGAATGGCAAACCTGTAATAGGCGAACTTACTGTAATCAAGCCTAAGAACAATGCAGCAAAGAACAATGAATAAGGTTTTGCCATAATTTGCGCAGTCAAATCACCACCCAATGAAGTGCTTGTTGCAGAAGCACGTGTCATTACGATACCGGCTGAAATTGACATTAAAAGTGACGGAAGCTGTGACGCCAAACCATCACCTATTGTTAAAACGGTATATTTACCAACTGCATCTGCAATTGGCATTTGGTTAACCAAACAACCGATTGTCAAACCACCTACAATGTTGATTATAACGATGATGATACCTGCCATAGTATCACCTTTTACAAACTTCATGGAACCATCCATAGAACCAAATAAACTTGATTCTCTTTGAAGGTCTTCACGTCTTTTTACTGCTTCTTCCGGTGAAATCAATCCGGCGTTAAAGTCGGCGTCAATTGTCATTTGTTTACCCGGCATAGCGTCTAAGGCGAAACGTGCGGATACTTCGGCGATACGTTCAGCACCTTTTGTGATTACCATGAACTGTACAACTGTAATAATCAAGAAGATTACACCACCTACAATCATGTTACCACCCGTAACAAATGTTCCGAACGCGTGAACTACTTCCCCCGCATCACCTTTTGCAAGAATAAGTCTTGTTGAAGCGATAGAAAGTACCAAACGGAACATTGTACCCAAAAGAATAATTGAAGGGAAAGCTGCCAATTCTAAGGGCTTTTGAACATATAAAGATATCATCAAAAGCACAATGCCAAGCGTGATATTCAAACTTATTGAAAAATTGATAACCCAATTTGGCATCTCCATAATCAAGATTAAAACAAGAGTCATTACGAAGAGTGCCAAAAATATTTCTGATATAGGTTTGCTCTGTTGTTGTCCTTCCGCTGCCATTTTGTCCTTTAACTTCCTTCCCTCGCCCCTTGTGGGAGAGGGTTAGGGTGAGGGGTTTTAGATTCCCTCTATTGCTTTTTTAATAATTTCTAATTGTGTGTCAATCGACGCATCAACAATACCGTTATTTGTCTGAAAAACACACCCACCTTCTTCTATCGAAGGATCTGCTATAATATTAACTTTAGCGTCAATCCCATATTCGTAAGTTATATTCGGCAATGTGTCCTTAATAAACTGTACTGCTTGAGGTTTAACTCTAATATTAATTTTCGGTTCGCTTTTTGAAACCGTTTTAAGCACATCCACAATCGTATTAACCAAAACTTGCGGATCGCTTTCAACTTCTTTTTTTATAATCTTTTTGGCTATATCAACACTGATTTCTAAAATATCAGGTGCTATATATTCAAAAACATTTTTTGGAGCATTCATAAATTCTGAAAAACTGTTGCGAAAAGTTTCCATATCCGCATTTGCCTGTTCCATACCTTTTCTGTAACCTTCTTCAAAGGCTGATTTTTTAATATTTTCAGCTTCCTCTTGCGCTCTAGAAACAAGATTTCTATCATCTATTCGACGATATCCGCGCCTTCTTGAACCGCGTCTGCGTTCCTGACGTTGTGTAAAATCAATATTTTCAATATCAAATAAATCGATTTCCGGTTCTTGCGGTACTTCAGGCTGTTGAATTTCTTGAACGACTTCTTCAACCACAGGTTGTTGTGCTATGTTTTCAATTTCTGAAATTTGGGCATCAGAAACTTGAGCCTCAACTTTTTTAGGCTCTGCTTTTACTACCTTCCCCCTCAAATTTCTTTTTTTGATTATCATATAAAAGTATTATACACTCTCTTCAATGTATTGTGCAACAATTCCCGCAACTTTTAACGGCAAATTAGAATATTCACCGTCATAGGCTTGCGCTATAAACCTTTTCACTAGCGGACGTTCGTTTTTTATAACTTTTTCTATACGTTCCCTTGGAGTTTCTCTATAAATTCTTAACAAATCTCCTAGAACATTCTCCTTTGTAAGCTTACGCTTAATCGGAAGATACTCTTTCATTTCTTTTAGGCAATCCGTTACCAAATCTCCATCAAGATGAGATTCTAAATCTGCCATATTCATATATTGAGAAATCGCCAATGAATCGTTAGAATCAAATTTGTTAAGAATAGTCATGACCTTATCTTGTGACATAAGTTTCAACACAAGTGCCAAAGACATAAGCTTCATTTGCTTGTTTGTAATACCTTGTGGGACAGAAACATTCGCTTGTTTTGCTTGACGCTTTTGTTCTCTTTGTTTTTGACGCTCAAGTCTGCGTTGTTCGGCTTCTTGAGCATTTTGTTGTGCTTCTTGAGCCTGTGCTTGTTTTTGTCGTTCTTGTTCTGCTTGAGCCTGTTGAGCCATTGCATCAATATTTGATTGATTTTCAGCACGATTTTTGGTTTCTTCGTCAATAACGCCTTTTTGTTGAAGTTCTTCAATGCTTTGATTATAAACCTTAATTACATGATGTTCTACAGCTTGCAATAATTGGTCTTGCGGAATTTTTCTAATAACTGCTTGTTTTGCAACTTCAAAAATAGTAAATGCAATTTTTTGCATAATACCATCCCAATATTGCGGAAGAATGCCAGAATGAATTAAGTCAATTGATTTGTGGAACGACCATTCTGCAATAATTTGAGTGATAAATACAGCTTGATCAGCATTCAAATTAAGTTGTTGATCGTTATACAAAGCTTCGCCGGCAAGTAGTGTAAAATTACCGAGAGTTTTTACAATATATTCTTTTTCTCTGTCTTCCAACTCTTTTGGAACAAGCTCTTTAGCTTGCTCGGACATTGACGCTGCAAAACCTTTATAATCAAAACCTTCGATTGGCATATATTTTTCCTTGTAATTAATGAGTTATCAGATATAAAAATCCCTATTTTATTATACATTAGAGAGTTCGTTTTAACCTCATATATTTAACTGAAAAAAATAAAAAGTCAGCTGTTATTGCACTACTGTCCGAGATAGATTTATCTATAATTTACAAAAAGTAGTTAAGTCAAGACTTTTTAATAAAATTTGTACTGTATAGACTAAAAATAATAGTTAATAAAAAGCTGGATTGCTTCAGGCTAATCGCCTTCGCAATGACGGCACGCTTGGAAGTCTAACACCAAGTCATTGCCAGGAACAGCGATTTTTATAGTGACGAAGCAATCCAACTTTTTAAAAGGTATATATGCTTTTTCAAAATTATCTCGGA
>CAKVND010000080.1 GCA_934777245.1 uncultured Candidatus Melainabacteria bacterium
GCGTTTTACCGCAAAATGAACATTTTAACCTATCATTAGATGACATAATTTCTCCTGTTTGTTGACTGTTTGGATTTCTGTTTTTTGTCTTATGCTGTTGGGCTGAAAGCCCAACCTACATTTCGAGAGTTTTAATCAAACCCTCACCCGAATTTCTAAGCTCGCTTACACTTGCTAAGAAATTCTACCCTCTCCCTAGGAGAGGGTAATTTCTGTTTACATAGCATCCTTAGTAATAACTTTATCAATCATACCGTATTCAAGAGCTTCTTGAGGTGTCATGATATAGTCACGGTCAGTATCTTTTTCAATTTTCTTAATTGATTGACCTGTGTTTGAAGCCATAATTTCATTCAAAGTCTTTTTAATTCTCAAAATTTCTTGAGCTTGAATTTCGATATCTGTTGCTTGACCTTGAGCACCGCCTAAAGGTTGGTGAATAAGAACTCTAGAATGTGGAAGAGCCATTCTCTTACCTTTAGCACCAGAACATAATAGGAATGCACCCATAGAAGCTGCTTGACCTAAACAAATTGTTTGAACGTCAGCTCTGATGTGTTGCATAGTATCATAAATTGCTAAACCTGCAGTTACGCTACCTCCTGGAGAGTTGATATACAACATAATATCTTTTTCCGGGTTTTCACTATCTAATAGAAGAAGCTGTGCAACGATTAGGTTTGCAACCATATCATCAACAGGTGTTCCTAAAAAGATAATTCTTTCTCTTAACAATCTTGAGAAGATATCAAAAGAACGTTCACCTCTACTTGATTGTTCAATTACTACAGGTACAAAACTCATTTCTTATTTTCCTTTCTTATTATGTATAAAAGTGTCAATAACATTATACATTATATAAACAATTTCACAAATAATTAATTCGTATGAAATATTCTTCTTATTGGGTCAATGATATTTTAGCATGAAAACAAAAAAATAGCTCTTTTTTATTTTTAAGAGCTATTTTAGATTTTATTGTGCTTTTTGAAATAATGGCGTTTCTCTGTTTTGTAAACAAACTCCGAATTGACAACTTGAATTGTAATTAAAGTTATTTTCCTGCGGAGCAAAACTGTTTGCCTCACGTCTTATATCACTTCTATCCAAAGGAGCTAGTCGAGCTTCAGGAGAGCCGGAAAACTCCTTGATATTGCCGCTTGGATTATAAATAGGTGATACTTTTTCTCTAAATCCCGGAACTTGGCAAACAGTCGCACCTTCGTCTATCGGGCATGTTGCAAAACTTGGTAAAAATGCACTGACGATTAGAATGGAAGCTAATAATATAATCTTTTTCATAAATTTCTCCTTTAAAAACATTATTTCCACCCTTATAGTAAATCATTATTCATATTAATCATTAGTCGCCCAGGCTACTACTTTCGAAGAATTATTCCCACAAATCTGATTAAAAATCATAACCACTTTTTTTTTAATAAAAAAGATAGTATAATAAAGCTATGAGGAAGAGGTTAGCAGAATTAATTTTGGCTACATTTATTGCAAATGCTGCTTTTGCAGATATGCCATATCAAGGTCATGCCGAATATGACAACCAATATTCAGCGCCGGAAGAAAAACTTTTTACCGGCAAAACAGAATATTTAGAAAAAAAAGACGTGATAGAAATGACTGTTTCTCAAGTCCTAGACGGCACATATTCTCTTGAAGGTGATGAGTTTTTTGCAACAGTAACTTCTGATGTAGTCGGAGATAAAGGAGTTATTATCCCGAAAGGTACAGTTGCGCACGGTTCAATTACTCAAACCAGCGAAGCAAAAAGACTTGGTCGCGACGGGCATTTAAGTTTGAGTTTTGATTATCTTGTTACTCCTGACGGACGCGAAATTCCAATCGAAGGCAAAATGTCTACAAAATTGCATCCTTTGAAAGCTGCAACAAAAATTGTAGCTACAGATGTCGGATATACAGCTGTTGGCGGTGTTGCCGGAGGCATTTTTGCACTACAAGCATTAGGTTTAGAAGCTGCTATTGCTTCTCAAGGTTATACGGTTGCAGGTGGGGCGGCATTAGGCGGAACAATCGGGCTTGGCATGTCTTTGTATAGAAAAGGAAAAAACGTACTTATTGCCCCTGGGGATGAAATAAAAGTTCGAATTTTATCAAACGTAGAATTGCCTGTATACAAAGAAGAAGCTTTGCAAAAACAAGAAGTTAACTATCCGGGGCTTGATATAAGAATTGCAAACATTCTATATGAAAAAGATCCGTTCGGTGAAGTTAACACTATTACGCTTTCGCTTTCGATTTCAAATATGTCTAAAAAAGCGTTTTCCGGCATGGATTTGGCGCTTGTAAATGATTACAACACAGTATTTAACCCGTCGATTTTTGGTGATACAAAATTGTTATTTTCTCAACTAAAACCCGGTGATAGATATGCGGGTAGAATTTCATTTGCCGTACATAATGTCAAGCAGTCTTATTGGTTAATCGTCAATGATAGAGCAACAAACAAGCCGATTGCCAAAATTTCATTAGACAACGCGTACAAAAATGTTTCAAAAGATGTTAAAAAACGCAACGCGAAAATAAAACAAGGCAAGAAAAATTATTACAAAGAAGACTCGCCTTTTGATATGTAAATAATTAAAACTTATTTCCGATTTTTTCCAAAGAAACAACTTCATCAAATCCTTTTCTTGTTTTTATTGTTTCTTTATGCTCAATTTCGTAACCTAAAGTTATAATAGTTGATAAGATTTGATGTTCATTCAAACCTAATTTTTCTTTTACTTTTTTGTAAATATCAGGTAAAACACCTGTAACCTCGTTGCCCATCGCACCTATAATACAAGATTTAATATTAAGATTTTCAGCTTCCAACATCATGTAAGAAATCGGATAAATTAATTGTTCCATAGTTCTTACACGTAACGCACCTTCAGCTTGTAAGGCAGGATTTAAAGCGGGGTTCTTAATATGTGTAATTTTAGCTTCTTCCCAAGCGTTTTCATCAGCAATACAAACGATTAAAGCATCTGCGTTTTTAACATGCGATTGACCTAAAGAAAGTTCAGCAAGTAAATCTTTGTTTTCTTGAGATTTAACCAAAATAAACTTCCAAGATTGAACGTTCATCCAAGATGGCGCAAGTCGTCCTGCTTCTAAAATTTTCCTCAAATCTTCATCAGAAATATGTTTGTCAGAATATGTTCTTACACTTTTGCGAGATTGAATTAAGTTTAGTAGGTCGTTCATTGTGTGTCCTTTCTTTTTGAGTGAATAGGTTCGTGTCTGATTTTAACATAAACATACAAGGCAAGCATTACCTCAAAACTTTGATTTAGTAGTGAATCAATGTTATACTAAGTTTGAACACAGAGTAAAAGATGCTCTTTCTAAAAAGGAGTCCGCTTACAAAATTTGTTGTAGACTTTCGGGTTGGCTCCCGACTAGGGGGTAAATAAAGCGAGTAGTTCGAATTTAAACTTACTCCTCTTGATGTAAAAAAGGAGTCTGTATGAATGAATTCAATATAAGCTTATTATTAATCTTTATGATTTTATTTATATTAAAAAACGGCTCTCAATCAAAAAATTAAGAACCGTCAGACTTTCTAAGAGCATCCGGTAGTTTCTCAAGCTACCACTCTGTGTTTATATTATACAATATTTTTTTTAATATTTCAACTAATTACCCTTCTGCCAAAATTACCGTAAAATCACTTCCAACAGAGAATGTTTCGGTTGGATCATAAACAAATTGCATATTGTTTAATTCAGGCATTTTCTTTTGTAACCAATTTAAGAAATCTATTGTTACAGCGCCCTTATTTGCTACAAATCTCGTATGAGAAAGATGAGTAATTTTTAACATATTCACTTCATACCCAAGCTCGTTAAACTTTTCTTTCAAAGCCTGTGCTTCTTCCTCTTTGCGCGGAGAATACATAATTCCCGCCTTAAATTTTGTACCGTCAAGTGCCGGTTTATCTCTGTAAATCATTCTATTGATTACTTCTTGAGTCTTTTTAGGGTCTAAAATCCAATAACTTATATAACCTTTTTGATTTGGCGCACCGGGAAGTGTTGCTATTTCAATTTTATTTTCGTCAACGCTTCTTGCAAACGCTGCGTATTGAGAAAGTTCGTAAAAACTCATATCAGTTTTAATATAGGTATTACAAATATTCAACACTTCGGGGATTTTTGTAATAATTTGAGGTGAATGCAGTTTTTCAAACAAACTTCTCATAAACCATTGTTGACGTTGAGTTCTACCAATATCACCAAGTCCGTCTTTTCTGTATCTCAAATATCCGACAGCTTGATTACCATTCAAAACAGTATCACCTTTATTTAAATCAATATGCAAATGTCCTGCGTAATCATGATAATGCATTGGTTTTTCTACATAAATAGGAATTCCGCCCAACGCGTCTACAACTTTTTCAACAGCTTCGTCATGAACAACAATGTATTTATCAACTTTTATACCAAAAGTTTCCTTCAATGTCTTTTTAACAAGATTAATTCCACCTATAGCGTGTGCAGCATTAATCTTTTGAACACCTTTATTATCAGGAAGATAAACCTTACTGTCACGAGGAATTGAAATCGCGTTAATTGAATGCGTTTTTGGGTCTATATTCACAACCATAATCGTATCTGAACGAGTACCTTCCCATATATCAGCGCCACCACCGTTTGAATCAACACCTAAAAGTAAAATATTTTGTCGTCTTGGAGAAAACGGAACTTCAAAATTATTTCTCTGCTTTCTTGCAAACTTAAAAAATCCGCTTGCATCATCAGCTTGTTCTGAATCAATTTTGTTTAAAAAGAAATTATTTTCAACTACAGTCACACAAACTATAACTGCACACAAAATTGCTAAAACGACAGTAAAAAGTAGTTTTGCAAAATTTGAAGTTTCTTCTTTTTCTTCTCTTATATTTTTTAAAAATGCTTTATATTCTTCTTGTTGATTATTATTTGCTATTTTCATTTTTTTTCTCTCTTTAATGAAAATTATATTTTAAGCATGCCTTAAAATCAATAATTTATTATAGCGCAGCTATAAATTCTTAATAAGTTCTCACTTTATCAAAAATTTTCACACACACTTTACTCAACAATTCCTAGTAAATTTACGATAACTCGCTACTTTTTAATCAAAATAAAACTCTCTATAATAAAATTAAATTTAAGCAAGCATAAACTATTTTAGTGTTGTAATCGCATATTTAATGCAAACGATCTTTATTATGAAGTTTTGTAAATATATACATACTTCATGTTATCAAAAGTATATATTGTGGAATAAATAAAGTATAATCTCTTTTCTTTATTTTCTCCTCCACTCCTTTATCTAACGTGAGTTAATGCCGCAACCGATTGCGGCTTTTTGTTTTATTATGCCGCTTCTGTTTGAACATATTTGGCTGATTTCGCAACAACGCCATAGCAAACCATCGTAAGTCGATT
>CAKVND010000081.1 GCA_934777245.1 uncultured Candidatus Melainabacteria bacterium
TCCGAGATAATTTTGAAAAAGCATATATACCTTTTAAAAAGTTGGATTGCTTCGTCACTATAAAAATCGCTGTTCCTCGCAATGACTTGGTGTTAGACTTCCAAGCGTGCCGTCATTGCGAAGGCGATTAGCCTGAAGCAATCCAGCTTATTATTAACTATTATTTTAAGTCTATACAATACAAATTTTATTAAAAAGCCTTGAAATTACCATATTTTGTAAATTATAGATAAATTTATCTCGAACGCCAGTGAGCCGTAAGGCTATTTGATGAAATTATATTGCATAAAGAAAAAAGTTACTAAAAGGCTGGATTACTTCAGGCTAATCGCCTTCGTAATGACGCCCAATCAGTAATTACACGCCAAGTCATCCTGAGCGCGATTGCGCGAAAGGATCCGGCCTTTGAATTACTATTATTTTTTATTCATACTGGATAATCCTTCGGAATAACCCAAGACAGGGTGCAGAAGTCAGGAGTGTTATAAAATGTTAAGTTTTGTAACAAATAAATCCTTTAGTGAAATTGCATCTTTTTGAAATACTTTTTATATATGTAAGATTTAAAAAAGTAAGGTGAACGAAGATGGCAATCGCAAATTTACACGAAACATTAATGAGTTATAAGTTAAGAAGAAATGCTCTTAACCTTGAAATTACTCAATTGCAAAACCAAAAATCACTTGCTACCTATTCACAAGCTGATGCTCAATCATTAAAGAATGCACAAGATAGAGCAAACAGAGCTTACTTTAAAGAAATTTATGAAGCAGACCAAGCTGATGGTGGTGCTCATAAATATGACGATTATAAAGATTATACAGAAATCCCTGATTTTGAAGAAGAAGTTAATAAAATTACAGCAAGTTTCCAAGACCAATTGGATGAATTAACTGCTTGGGAAACACAAGTAGATGCTCAAATTACAACCGATAGTGCAGAATTAGAAGAAGTTAATGCTTACTTAGAATCATTGAAGTCAATGCTTTCAAGTAATATTCAAGAAGACTTTAACTACGGTTTGAACGGATAATAAAAGGTCTTGGTTCTTAAAAGAACCAAGATTTTTGTTTTTAAACAAATTTTAACGTAGGGTAGACTTCAACCTACCTTATTTCAATTTGGAAAAGATTTACGGTAAACCCTACTGTTTTTTTGCTTATGCCACCCTCATCAGGGCTCCGCCCTGATGAGGGTGAGATAAATACAATAAAAAGTTTATTAAAAAGCTGGATCCTTCACGCTAATCACGTTCAGGATGACGTGACGCAAAACGACCTGTTAATAATGCAAAACAACTTTACACATCTATAATATCAATTACACTTAAAACTTTTTTCAAATTTGCTTTAGACATAACGTTCAATCTTGCGTTTATCTCATAAATCAACGCGGTTTTGCTTATGTCATTTCTGTATGTTGAATTATCAAAAAAATAACTTACGGGTATGCTGAATGCTGCCGCTATCATCTCCATTGTGTCTGCTGCAGGGCGATGTTTACCGTCTTCGGCTCTTGCGATAGTTCTTCTATCAAGTCCGACTTTTTCTGCAAACTCTTCTTGTGTCAACTTGTTATTTCGCCTTAGCATTAAAATCTTATCAGCGATATGACGTGTAGTTTCTAAGCATTTTTCAGCAATTCTTTCCATAATAAAAGATTAAACCGTAATTGCCACTTTTTCTATGTTATCTATTTGTTTATAATCAAATATTTGTCATATAACTATTTAATAATATTAACTGTATTACAATACTATGTTTGAGTTTGAGTTTGTAAATTTTTGTAACGATTACATTAAAAATCCTAAAGTTTTTGAAAAATATGCCGATAACAAAAACATAAAATATCAGTTAGAACAAATAAGGAGTAAATTAATGAGTATTGATTTTAGAACACAAAGCGAATTGAAAAGAATTTTACTAAACTCTAACGGTAATGGTAAAAATAAACCTGAACCACAAGAACTGGAAGCTGAAGAAGACGTTAAAGTAGTAGCACCTGAAACCAGAGAAATTACAGCATCTGTATCAGATGTATTGGCAATGCAAAATATGGTTATGATTTCAACTTCTCACACAACACCTGTCCCAAGCGGTAGTTATGAGCTTCCTGAAGGTCGCGTTGTTATTCATGTAAACGAAGACGGAAATATCGGTTTCCAATATCATGGTTATGGCGATATTACTTTAAAAGAATTAAGAAAGTTAGTTCAAAAAGGTTTAACTCCTGTTGAAGTTCAACCATACAATAACGGCGTAAACGGTGAAATCGACGAATCAGTCAGCCAAGGTGGAACTGGAGATTGTTGGATTTTGACAGGCATTTTATCATTGACCGCTACAGCGGAAGGTAAAGCTTTAATTAAATCTTCTTTAGAAATTCAAGATAACGGTGACGTAATTGTTAATTTTAAAGGTTTAGGCTATTCAATAAGAGTTACAGCTGCTGAAATAAAAAAACATGATACAGATAATATCAAAGGTGATGCATTTTCTAACGGTGACAATGATATGCTTGTTTTCGAATTGGCAGTTGAAAAATTATTCGAACAACACCCTGAATTAAAAGAAACCTATGGTTACAATGAAGAAGGAAAAGGTGATGACAAATATATCACTCAAGGCGGGTTCGGTAATGACTTGGTAGAATGGCTATCAGGTAATAAAGCAGAAGATTTATGCACTATGGATAAATTAGAAAATCCTTATGACAAAGCTGATGTAGTCGAATGGGTTGCTGTTCCTAGCGGTATGACAAGATATCAAGGCGAATACCCAAGACCTTCATCTATAAGTCTTGATGCAATGTTTAATGACGATAAAACTAATTTTAGCAGCGAATACATAAATTGGTATAACAAAACTTTCGTTCCTATTATAAAAGAATACAACCAAAGTGCCTTGAATGGTTTGGTTGATGGTTTATCACAAGAAGAAGTTATGGCAAAATTACAAGAAGCCTATGAAAATCAACCTTGCGCAGTGACATTTGGTTTATATGTATTTGCTAATGATACTCATAAAGTAGCAAATGATATTAATGGCGTACCTTTTAATTGGGAATATTACAATGATAATGTAGAAAATGGTGAACTTTGCGGTCATGCTTTTGCAGTAGTTGGTATGACACAAGATACTATCACATTTGTTAATCCTTGGGATTCAACAGAAAAAATTACTATGTCTTGGGAAGAATTCTCAAAATTAGGTATAGGTAGAATTGCATATAATAAATTGGATAACGTTGAAGATTCAACAAAACCTACAACTCCGGATCCTGTTACTCCTGATGAACCTGTAAATCCTGCCACACCTTACGATAAGAGTGTTGCAGAATTAAAAGATCAAGGTTTCTCTCAAGCTGATATTGACGAATATTTTGATATTTCAGAAGATGGCACATACACAATGAAGTCCGATATTAAATTCAAAGGCTACCAATCAATATCAGATGCAGTATTGCACAGAAATTATTCAGAAATAAGTATCACAACGATTGAAGAATTAAAGGATTACTGTGGTGCAAATCAACGTCAAGCTTTGAAAGAAGAAGGCTGGACTGACGAGCTGATTGATAAATATTTTTCTAAACACAAAAAATATAATGGAAAAATGTACTATTCATTTTCTAACAATGGAAATACAGAATTTTTCGACGGACATGGAGAATCATTCGACAGCAATGCAAATAACAAAGGATATACAATCACAAAAAATAAAGACGGTAGCACTATAATCAGCATTAAACGAGCAGATGGTGAAACTAAAATTACAGTTAAAACTGATGGCACATACACAGAAGATTTTATAAGAGATGCTTTATGCTCAACTCCTGATGAATTAAAACAAAAAGGTTTTACTCAAGAACAAATTGACGAATGGTTTACAGAAGTCGCAGATGGTGTTTATAAAATGAATACAAATAATGCGCTAGCAAGTGGCGATTATTCAAATTCACTTAAAACGTTTAATTCAATAGAAGAACTAGCTAAATATATTGGCGCAGATAGCAGAGCTACTTTGAAAAGTCAAGGAATCCCTGATGAAATCATTGACAAATTCTTTGAATTAAAACGTACAGGAGCTAACGGAAGTTTTAGCTATGAATTAAAAATCGAAGGTAATTACACTATTACTGAACAAGGCGAAAACAAACTAATTAGAATTGAAAACAAAGAAGATGATACTATTACGGAAATCTTAGTTAAAAAAGATGGTACATATACAATAGAAACAAATGAAATTATAACAATTGGTGAAAAAGAAGAAGCAAATCCTGTTGCAGGTTCTGTTAATGAACTTTTGGCTCAAGGTTTCACTCAAGCAGATATTAATAAATATTTCTATAAAAAGAATAATCAATATTATTTGAAGTCAGATATTACGTTCCAAAAACGAGGAGCTAACGGCTATGAAACTGTTAACATTAGAACTTTAGAAGAATTGAAAGAATATTCAGGAGCAAATTCTCGTAAAGCATTAAAAGACCAAGGTTTGCCTGATGAATTAATTGATAAATACTATCACAAAAGAACAGAAAACGGCAAAATTGTTTATACATCAGATGATACAAGAATTGGTAAAGACGGTAACAATACAGTCTTTACCTGGAGCGATTGGAAATCTAATGATAATGGTGGTGCTCCTTGTAGAGAATACACCATCAAACCAGACGGCACATACACAGTTGTTGAATACACTTCCAAACAAATTACAGATACAACAAGAACTCATTACATGTTGACTGAAAAAGGTTTATCCGAGCAAGATATTCAAAAATTCTTCACCGAAAAAGACGGTTTGTATACTTTGAAAAAAGGTATCATGTTCAAAAAAGAATTTATTACAACCGTTGAAGAATTGGTTGATGCTTTAAATAAAAATAAGTAATTAGAATAAAAAGAATTCATCCCAACTTCTCTTTTACAATAGTAGAGGTAATAAAAACAGAAATAGTCCACTAAAAATTAATAAAGGAGATAATAAATAATGTCAAACACAATTAGACCTAAAGTAAGCGAAGCAGTTAAGCAAATAGCTAGTTCTGATAGTACGGGCAACAGTAAATCAAAAATAGATACTCAAAAAGAGTTTCAAGCGTTACAGGATTATTTGTCAGGTAATTATGAAGAATTAAACACAACAGAAAAAAATTCTATACAAAGATTATTAGACAATGCAAAAAAATACTTGAAAAATACTCTCGATAAAAATGAGCAAGTTAATGAAAGTGCTACTTTGCAAAAACCTGTTGGTAATACTACCGTAACATCACAGGAAAAATATCCAAAAAATCAAAATTATGGCGACGAAGATGGTGCAACAAATGATAACGAACCTGTTGGTAATACAACTGTAACATCACAAGAAAAATATCCAAAAAAT
>CAKVND010000082.1 GCA_934777245.1 uncultured Candidatus Melainabacteria bacterium
TCTTTTTTAGTGCTAATTCTTCAAGGGTAAGTTTATTCATCTAATCCATCGTTCCTTCCTTGTAACTCACAAAGAAACAAAGCCTTTTGGAGCGATTCTTCAAACTTTTTGCTTTTTAGATTTTTGTCGGTTAATAGTTCGTAGGCTTCTTCGTAGCTTTCGCAACTTTCAAGTAATGAAATCAGAGGTGAAATCATTTTTTGAGATTGTTCGTTTAATTTAGTTTCTGAAATGAAATTAAAAAGATTTTCTATTTGTTTTTGACCGACAATAATTGGTTCATCTTCCTTAAATTCTTTAAAGTTAGGATTTAAGGGCAGAATGTCTTCTCTAATTTCAAAATCATCATCTTCTAAACCATAATTTTTAATAAAATATTCTTTTGTAAATTTAACTCCTGTTTCAGATAAAATTTTATCTCTTTGTGCGAGCGTTAAATCAACATCTTCAGGTGCAAACATTTCAAAAACAGGAATTTCTGCATTTGAGAAGTTGATTTCATAAATCCAAGCTATCAGTTGGTTTATAACGCTTTCAACAAGTTTTTTATCTGAATCAATAATATCTTGCCTTACTGCCATGTGGGTGTTGGCTGCTGCATAACTCCCAGTTGAGCCGATTTCGGTCGTTAGAGTTTGACCTAAAATTGCTTTTGAAATTTCAGCATTCATTTTGTCGATTAATTTTTCGTAAATTTCGGCAGAAGAGGATTTACTTGCTTCTTGGATTTCAACCGATGAATCGTCAGGAATGACTGCAATTGCATCTTGCACCATTTCTTCAAGCATATCGGCAAGAGTGTTTGTTTCTTCTTTTGTAGCTCCACGTGGGTGTTTACCTATCAAGTGCGGCATTCCGTATTTTTCTGTAAACACAACCCAAAATTTCATACCACCTTTTTTGAAGGTTACGTTCCAAAATACCCGAGACAATGTTCTTTCACCGTATGGATTGTTGTAACTCGGATTATTTTGAGCAAGAAGAAATTTTTTATTTGGTAGTAATTCACCGTAGTAATTTTCTTTTGTTCTGAATTTGAGGTTGTTATCATCATCAAAACAAAACCATTCAGGAGGTTTGGCAATAATTTTTGTCGGCAAAATATATCCTGATTTATTCTTTTGCCAAATAATTTCAAGCGGTTGAAAACCGTATAAAGTTGCATCAAGAATATCATTTATGAGTTTATGGATATCTAAAGATTTTAATAATTTAAAAATATTTTCGGTATTTTCGTCTTTATCTACTCCACGATTTATATCCCAATCAAGCGAAAGTACACCTGCTTTTCTTGATTGAACGCAAGCAAAAACGTGAGGATCGCACATCAGTTCCTTATAAATCCTCATATCCTTGCCTTGCTTTCTAAGCACAATATCAGGATCAGGCAGAATATTTGCTAATGAATAAAAATTTAATGCACGTTTTCTTGTTGCAATTTCTTCGGTTAAATTCTTTTTAGAATTAGCTTTTTTCAATACAGTTTCTTCCACGATTAAGCTCCTGTATTAGATTTGAATTTCTTTAATATGTCTACGTTTCCGACTTTGTAGATATTTTGCAGTACATCAATTTCAAAAATCGGAATTTTGTTAACGATTAGTTTTGCGTAGGTTACTGCCATAGCGGTTTCATAGTCGGCATTTTCTTGTGCTTTAATTGTGCCGAGGGGGAATTCTTTAAAGGTTCCGATGATAAAGGCTGTTGCCGGAACTTCTTCAATCTTGCCTGTGCTTCCGTAGGTTTCGAGGTTGGCTCTAACTTGTAGCATTGAGGCTGTAAATGGGTTTGAGCATACTGTTAAAACTTGTGGGTAGAGTGCGTTCCATTTGATTTTGCATTCAAGTTTATCTATTCCTGAAAAGAATTCGGCAGAGCCTACCATTCCCAATGCTTTATGCTCCGCCATTTTGTGTTTAATTTGCGGTAATTGTACTTCTTCTGCTCGTCCCAAAAGATTTACGCCATTTAGGTAAACATTGGCGTTAGTTAATTTATTTATTTGAATGTTGGACATATATACTCCGTAAAAAATTGTTGGTTGTTATTTTTTCAAAAGTCCGCATTGAGAAATTTCGACTTCTTCATAGTGGAGGAAAACGTATTCTTTGCTTATTGCTTGGATGAGGGGACATTTGTATCTGTTTTTGCAAACCGAACACACATCATTTTCGTTTAAGAAAACTTCGATTTTACTTTGGTTGTTTACTACTGCGTACATTTAGGACACTCCTAAATTTTTGAGCAAATCAATATCAATAAAGGACTCAAATGTAATGCGCTCAGCTGGTGTCGGTGGCATAAATTCGACATCAAACACAATGTGACCGTTGGCTATTTCGGTTGTCGGATTCTTTTCTGTGTTAAAGGTGCATTTACCGTCAATCAAAGCTCCACGTCCGATTAGAGTTCGGATAAATTGATTTACTGTTTCGCAAATAGAATCAATTAATCCGTTATCGATTGGGTAATCGATAAATTGTAACATTGAGTATTCAACCGATTCGTGAAGAATGTCAGCGGTTCTTCTAACGTTAATAAAATTAGTAGGGTCTGTGTTTGTCGGATAGGCTGCGGAGCGGTTTCCCCAAGTTCTCATACCTGAGCCGTAAGAATTAAAAATAGTCATAATTCCTGCTTCGTTCAGTTGGTTAACTTCACTGGTTGAATCGTTAATCATTGAAGTCAGTTGTCTTTCAATACCGATTATTCCTTGAATTTCTGTATTTGATGGTGACCAATGATAGCCTTTGGATACGTCTTTTGCTGCGATTACTCCTGCAAGCCTTTGTGAGTACGGTTGTAGTTTTATTGAATCAGTTGCTGAATCGTATACTTTTACGTGCGGATAGCATAAAATCAGACGTTCTGATGAGGTGTTGAAATTAATCGTACCTTCACTTCCACGTCCTTTAATTGCATCTTGAACGGTCGTTCCGACAGGTGCGTCAACGATTCCTATTGCACGAATTTTGTTGCAAATTTTGTTTATTGCAACGGTAACGGAATTATCTTCACAATAGGTTGGTGCGATTATTGTTTTGGGGTAGTATCCAAATAATGAATAACAATCTTCAAACGCACTTAAACCTGTACGTTTGTAGGTTTCAGAATCGACTCCGCCGATAATATCAGATAATTTGACTTCATCTATGGAGTTGTGTTTCTGAGGGTTATAGACGTTTACTGCTAAAACAATACCTGAGCCTTGGTCAAATATTGACTCTAAGGCTTGTGGGATAGTGAATCCGTCTTTTGGTTTGCCGAAATACTTAACGGCATCAATGTCGCTTGTGATAAGTGTTGGTGTGTTTATTGTTCTATATTCTTCAGCAACTTCGTCTATCGGCGCAGTTCCGACAAGACCGATAACAGCGGTTTTTACTGTCGAAATTGTTCTTGCGCCTTTTGCTATTTCTATGGTTTCAACACCATGTAAAAAGGATGCAGACATATTTTCTCCTTTAAGGGGTAAATCAGATTGGGGTAGGGATAAAGGGGTAAATTGAAAAAATTAATAATTTTGTATATTTTGAGTAGTTAAAGTGAAATTTATTCCGTATTGCCAAATTCCACCATTTTCAGATATGAAATAATCTTTTGTCGGTGTAAGTTTTGTGCATTCATCAGACTGAAAACCTGATAGTGATTGCCTTACTTTATCAATATATTCGTAAGCACCGTCATTAAAACGCAGATTTCTTGTAACTACTGTTATTGCAAATTCTTTTTTTGAATTTTGGGTAACAAAAGCAATAGCGTTAGTTTCTGAGTAATTTCCGCCTTGATAATGCACAAGTAACGCACCGATTGGGTGAAGTAAAATAAATTCTGAGGGTTTATCAGGAAATCCTTCAACTAAAACATCAGGGAAATCTTGTTTTAGTTTTAAAATAATAGAATTTTCTATGTTTCTAATATTCATTTAACTTCCGTTTTCCAAACAATTTATCTAAAATATTTTTATTTGTTTTGTATTCTTCCGCATTAAAATTGGAACTTTCGAGCAAATCATTTTCGGCTTGGAGAGTTATTACACCTTTTTGAATATCTCTCAACGTTGAAATTGCGTTGTCGTAATTTGTTTGGATTACTTCCGGCATTTCGTTTCTCATACGGCGAGAATACAAACGGTAGATACTTAAATCAATTGCAAGAATCCGAAGCAAAGGAAAATGGGCATCAAGGGGTAGAGAGTATCTACCACGAAGATACCCATCAATGAGCGTAGAAGAATAAATAATGGCTTCTTCAACCACAACACGATTGACTTCTTCTTGCCCATTATCAGAAGAGAGCTGGATTAGAGTAGGGGTAGAGGTTTGAGCTTCAATATCTTCAATCGTGCAATAATCTGTCATTTCAATATCCTTGTTAAATCGTGTCTTGGATTATTCGGGTACGTATAGCCTTTCATTTCGTTTCAAAATTTCCTGACAGAAATTTTTACACTTCATCAGGCTATTTACTCTTACGGGTTAGTCTGCCTAACGGCAGCCGTCACCCTACCGAAAATCCGCTACTTTCCTATCAGAATTCGTATAATTTGACCATCTGCTCCGTTATCTAAAGCATAGCCGTTTACGATAGCGGAACCTTCTGCTTTAACGGCTTTACCGTTATCATCTGATGCAACAGCATCACCAACAGAAACTGTTCCACCGGCTTCTACGAGCAAGATTCCGAAAACTGATATCGGCAAATATTGTTCTTTTTCTGTATCAACATCAGAGATACCAAAAGCTTTTGCACCTGATTTGCAGTATTTGCCGTCAAATCCGATAAATCTTTGTTGGACGATATTTTCTGCTGCTTTTATTGAATCGATTAGGAGTGGTTTATACAATTTATTCGCCATCATTTTCTCCTTGATTTTCATCAGAGTTTTGGTCTTGATTTTCATCTTGGTTTTCATTTTGGCTTTCATCTGATTTATCAGTTTCAGCCTTTTTCTGTTTTTGATTTTTGTTTTGTTGAGTTTTTGGAGTTCTTTCAGGAATTAATTCAACAAAATCTGCAAGTTTTTTTGCTTCGGCTTCCGTTAATTCTATAATATCGTTTGGCTTGCGTAATATTCCGTTATGCAGAATATTTGTGTG
>CAKVND010000083.1 GCA_934777245.1 uncultured Candidatus Melainabacteria bacterium
CTTCTTTCTCCGGCTACTCGAAAGCCGAATGCTTCCATTAAGTTCTACTATTTTTTTAAATTTTTCCACGCTAATTATACAATAAACATGCAATTTTCGCAAAACTAACAAATCAAACAAAACAAAGAGCGTGAATAAGTATATTCAAAAACTTATTCACGCTCTTTGTTTCTTTATTTAATATTTAAACTTTTTCTTGTGAAATAGGTTGGATATCCAATTTCGCAAATGTTCTTGATGCTTTTGCAAATTTGTAAGTTCCGGGAGGTGTTGTTACAGAAAGTGATGTAGCAAAACCTGCTGATAAACCTGCTACAACGCCTGTAACAGTAGCAATAATTTGTTTGAGCGTAGAGGCCTTTCTTGTAAGGGCAATTGGAATTGCAGCACCAAGAAATCCGCCGACTCCTACTATAGCTCTGGATAGATTTCGTCTTTTCTTAATATCAGCTTCGGATGAATTTTCTGTAACATATTTTTGAATTTTAGGAGCAGCATCCATAATATCACGATATGCTGATTCAAATTTATCTGTATCGGTTCCTGCAACACTCAAACGCCCCGCTTCATTTCCGTCAGAATCAATTACTCTATAAATCGCCCTACCATGCTCAGTTGAGCCTATTTTTTGGATGTTACCGTAAGAATTTTGTTTAAAACCTGTTATGCCATTAACCATAAAATCTACCTTCACACAAATACTACTTATATTAATAAAGTAATCCAAACAAAATTTTTTGCTAGTTTATAAAGAAATGTAAAGTGAAATTTTCTAAGAAGATATGATTTGTTGAGAAAATGTTATTGCATACCATAACACAACTTCATAAAAGATACTTAGGCTATTGACAATAGAAAATGTTTGTTTGATTATCTAAGTATGACTAGACGAAATATCAAAACTCAAAATTGTTGTTGCAAGTTCTAACAGGACTTGTCTTTTGTGATGCAACAATTTTGAAGAAATAAATAGTTTGATGAGTCCTTAATTTATATAAATTGAGGACTTTTTTCATGCGCAATTTTGAAAGGATTAAAAATGAAAATTTATAACAACATATCTCAAACCCAAACAAAAATTCCAAATTTTCGTGGTCCTATAGATACTCCACTAACACAAGGTTTGGCTGCTTTAAGTACAAATCCTATGTTAAACGCATCTTTAGTAGATGTTTTCGCAATGGGTTTACCAAGAACGGTTGTTGAGTATAAAGAACGTAACAAGTACGCCGGTTTTGAAATGGCGTTTAGAGAATTTACAGGAACTTTTATTGCTTGCTTTTCTGCAGGTTTATTTGGTCAAATGATAAATAAAACAATGTCAAAACGAATTCAGCCAAATATAAAAGTTAATAAAAATTCTTGGGCATCGAATAATACGATTGATGTTTTAAATGAAATTAATAAATCAGGAAAGAATTATTCAAAAAATCTTTTCAATTCACTTTCGGGTTTAAACAAAAATGAAGAACGGGCATGGAATAAGATAGATTGGAGTAAAATCGAATGGTATGATAAAGAAGCTTGGAATCACTTAAAATGGGATAACAAAGATTTTGAAGGAGTTCATAAAAAAATTAAATCTGAAAAATCAATTATTGAGACTTTCGACAAATTAATTTTTGATAAAAACCTTTCAAAAAATGATTCAAAAAATTTACAAAATATTTTGACGGAAAGAGTAATAAATGCACTTGGTGCAGAAAGTAATATTACAATTAAAAGTGGCAATAAATCCATAACATCTACAGTGCAAAATGTTTTAAGAGATTCAATTGATATGGGAAAAAATGTTTTTTCTGCCAATGCTTCAGAAAACGTAATTGCGAAATTAAAGAAATTAAATAAAGTTAAAACACTGGGTGCGCTTTCACTTTCAGTAGTTTTGGCACTTACAAATCAAGCAATAAATCGCTATATTACGCAGAAGCGAACAGGAAGTAAAGAGTTTGTAGGCAATATGGATTATGAAAGTCATATTGGTAACAATAATCAACTAAACAAAAAGAAAAATCTTAATTTCAATAAACTTCTCGCAAGCGCAGGTTTCATTGCTATGTTAGCCAAGGTTATGAACATCAAAAATGCAAAAGATTTTTTTAAAAAACTTGAATTTACAGGTCCGACAACGAGCGGAAACGCAATTAAAACAGTTTACGGAGCTTTGATTTTAGGGAGATTTTTTGCTTCAAAAGATAATACTGAACTTAGAGAAACTGTAGTTAGAGATTATCTCGGTTTCTTGAACTGGCTTGTTTTAGGTGGTTTCGTTGTAAAAGGTGTTGGCAATTTGCTTGATAAAGACAGAAAAGATTTATTCAATACATCAAAAGAAGGTAAAGGAATCAAGCATTGGCTCAATGACGTATCATTAAAAACACATTCAGAAATTGCTGCACAAGGCGGAAAAGATATCAAAAAGAATTTGCGCAAATTAAATATTGCTCACATTTCAGGACTTGTGTATTCAGCACTAATGCTTGGAATTTTATTACCGAAATTAAATATTTCAATGACCAAACATAAACAAAAAAATGTTGCGTAAAAAACTAGTTCTTGATTAGCAAATCAAATTCTTTTGAAAAATCTTTTTGCTTAAGCTCGATTAATGGTAAATTGTATTCATCTGCAAGTTTTTTAACTTTGATGTCATAATTTATCGCAAGTGCCTTTACGCCGGATTTAATTGCAACAACGTTAGCATGAAATCTCATTCCTATAAGAAATTCTAAGTCTGAAATTTTTTCAAAAACTTCGTTTACGGAAAGTCCTTTTATAACTTCAATATTTTCTAAACCTTTTTTGTACAAAATTCTTGCGAATTTTTCACATACAGCTAAATCAATGCTATCTTGAAAAGATAAAACTTCTATTTTTTTGTCAGAAAATCTTTTTACTATTTCATCTGCCAAAGCATTTAAAAATTTTTCGTTTAAAGTCGGATAACTTCTTAATTGTACGCCAACAATTCCTTTGTTATTTTTTTTAGGCAAATCTAAATCAAAAATTGGGTCAGGTTTTAATTCCGCATCAATTTTCCAGCTTTTTAAAAGCTCTTGTGATTTTTTATCACGCACTGATATTTTTGATGCACGCTTTAATGCAATTTTTGTCAAAAATTGTCCGAACTTAGAATGAATCGGGCCTATTCCTTGTCTAAAGATTTCAACTTTTTTGCCAAAGAATAAAGCGCAATAAATTACGCCGAGATAATATAAAAGGCTTTTAAAACTCGTAACATCCTGTAAAAGGCTTCCGCCTCCTGATACTAAAACATCGGCATCTTTTATTGCATTAACAAATTTTAACATTGGTACAGAATTTACATTATATAATTGCGCGGTTTTTTCAGGGTTAGAGGAAATCAGAGTGATTTTTTCAGCACCTATTGATTTTAATTTATCAACTAAAACATGTGCTATTGCTTCATCTCCGAAATTATCGAAGCCGATGTATCCTGAAATAACGTATTTTGTCATTAAACATTCTCCAAAACATTTTTTAGGTAAGGAATTGATTGTATTGCGCCAAAATTTTGTGTCTGCAAACCTGAAACAACCGCAGCGAATTTTGTGGCTTCCGCAGGTGCATAACCGTTTGTAATTGCATATAAAAATCCGCCATTAAATACATCGCCTGATGCCGTTGTATCAATAGCTTTAGATGTGTTATAAAATTCAGTAAAGCTGATATCGCCTTTATATCCTGTATAATAACCGTTGTCGATATGAGATTTTACAACAACGATTTTAACTCCTTTATCCCAAAAATAATTCATAACTTTATCGATTGATTCTACGTCATAAAGTCTTTCTGCATCATTTTTAAGACTCAAAAATATGATATCAGTGTAATCTACGATTTCTTCAAAATATTCTTTTGTGTCGGTAGAATTCATAAAACAAGATGTGTAATTCGGATCATAAGCCGTCATTACATCATTTTCTTTTGCGAGTTTAAATGCGCTGTGCACAAGTTCTCTTGAACTTGCAGAGAGCGATTGAACAACGCCTGTTGAATACACAAGTTTTAACTTTTTTATACAATCTTCATTTAAATCATCAATAGATAATTTTGTTGCGGCGGTTTTTCTTTTGTAATATAAAAGTTCTTTTTTTTCTGGTGTACGAGAAACAATGTACATGCCGTTTTGTTCTTCGTTTGAAGTTATTAAAGAAGTGTCAATATTTTCTTTATTTAAGCTTGAAAGTATAAATTCGCTAAATCCATCATTGCCGACTTTTGTTACATAAGTGACTTTTCCACCCAATCTTGCGATTGCAACCGCAGTGGTTACGGTATCACCGCCAAAATATTTGTTAAGCGTAGAAGTGTCAGCAAGCGTTCCGTTTGAGGAAAGCTCAATTAAGCATTCGCCTATGATTGCGATATCTACTTTTGGCTCCATTTAGTATAATCCTTTATTTCAAGTAAAATTTCTTTTGTGCGGTTTGTGATTTCTTTTGGAGTAAATCCGTTGTAGAAGTCACGACCGATGCCAACAGCTGTCGCGCCTGCTTTAATATAAGTTACCGCGTCGCCTAATTTGATATTTCCCATTGGCATTAAGTTCAAAAATGGCATTTGTCTTAAAATATCTTCTATGTATTGAACACCGCCCATTGCGTCTGTTGGAAATAATTTAATTAAAGGAATTCTTGATTTCCAAGCGTTGTATGCTTCGTTGGCAGTTGAAGCTCCTGCAATAAACGGCACTTGTTTGTTTTTAGAAATTTTCACCATGTTCATTTGAAAAATCGGCGAAGAAAATAATTTTGCACCGCATTCAAGTGCTGCATCTGCTTGCATAGAGGTAATAATTCCACCTGCGCAAACATTTGCGAAATTTGAAACTTCTTGAATTGCTTCATAGATTGAAGGGTTCTCAACATTGATTTCTAAAACTCTTATTCCACCTTCTACTAAGGCTTTTGCTATTTCTATTGTTTGACTTGCTTCTTTGCATCTGATAATCGGATAAATCTTATCCTGACCAATCATTTGTATGTAATTTTCACTCATTTATATATC
>CAKVND010000084.1 GCA_934777245.1 uncultured Candidatus Melainabacteria bacterium
ACTAATAACTTGTCAATAAAATCTCTTGCGCCAATTGCCATAATAAACTCTCCTATTTTATTTTTATTTATCTCTTATGTATATATAAAGTATTTAACTTTTTAAAAATTGCCTTTTTTGTTTTTATTTGTGAAGAAATGTAAAATTAAGTTTATATAACTCACCGCTTGTCGAATTTTTTATTTTAATTTGTTTATGCTACCATTATTGTAATTGGAGAGGATTACTATGATTAATTTTTTATTAAAACTATTAGGCGACCCGAACGAAAAAAAAGTTAAAAAAATACTAGGGATTATTGACCATATAAACGCACTTGAGCCGGAACTCGAAAAGCTTTCAGACGAAGAACTTAGAGGCAAAACTGCCGAATTCAAAAAGATTTTAGACGCTCGTCCGACTTCTGACAATGAAAAAGCAGATAAGATTTTAGAAAAAGAAGCATTAGACAAAATCTTACCGGAAGCATTTGCGGTAGTAAGAGAAGCAGGCAAACGTGTTTTGAACATGCGCCATTTTGACATTCAGTTAATAGGTGCATACTTTTTGCACAACGGACACATTGCCGAAATGAGAACCGGTGAAGGTAAAACTCTTGTTGCAACTCTTGCAGCGTACTTAAATGCACTTACAGGAAAAGGTGTTCACGTTGTAACAGTTAACGATTACCTTGCAAAACGTGACAGCGAGTGGATGGGTAAAATTTACAAATTCTTAGGTCTATCAGTTGGTGTAATTCTTTCCAATCAGCACGACGCGGAAGAATTTAACCGCAAACGTGCAGCTTACAATTGCGATATCACTTACGGTACAAATAACGAATTCGGTTTCGATTATTTGCGTGATAATATGGCAGCTTCTAAAGAAATGCTTGTTCAAAGACCTTTCAACTACGCTATTATCGACGAAGTTGACAGTATTTTAATTGACGAAGCTAGAACTCCCCTTATCATTAGCGGTCGTGTTGAAAAATCTGCTGACACTTATACGTTAATGGCAAAAGTTGCACCGCAATTAGAAAAAAATACCGATTATGAAGTTGATGAAAAGAACAAAAACGTTATTTTAACGGAAGAAGGTATTGATAAAGCGCAAGACATAATTGGTTGCAAAGATTTATTTGATATAAATAACCAATACGCGCACGATTTATTAAACGCATTAAAAGCAAAAGAATTATTTACTCGCGATACAGATTACGTTGTTAAAGACGGCGAAATTATGATTGTTGACGAGTTCACCGGTCGTTTAATGCCTGGTAGACGCTGGTCAGACGGTTTGCACCAAGCAATCGAGGCTAAAGAAGGCGTAGATATTCAAGACGAAACTCAAACTTTGGCAAGTATTACATTCCAAAATTTGTTCAGATTGTATCCGAAATTGTCAGGTATGACAGGTACTGCAATGACAGAAGAAGCCGAATTCGGCAAGATTTACAATTTGGAAGTAACTGTAATCCCTACAAACAAACCTGATATCAGAATAAATTATCCTGATGTTATTTACAAAACAGAAAAAGCAAAATATGATGCCGTTGTTGAAGATATTATTGAACAAAACAAACTCGGACGTCCTGTTTTGGTTGGTACGGTTAGTATTGAAAAATCCGAATACATTTCAGCACTTTTGAATAGAAAAGGTGTTAAACACAACGTATTGAACGCTAAACAGCACGAACGCGAAGCTTATATTATCGCTCAAGCAGGTCGTGTTGGCGCAGTTACAATCGCAACAAACATGGCCGGTCGTGGTACAGATATCCTGTTAGGTGGTAACGCTGAATTTTTAGCAAAAGAAGAACTAGAAAGACGCGGAATATCTCCTGACGATGAAAGCTACGAAGCATTGAAAGACGAAGCGCTCGCTAACGCTCGTGCCATTACTGAAAAAGAACACACAAAAGTAATTGAATTAGGCGGACTTCACGTAATCGGTACAGAACGACATGAATCTCGAAGAATTGACAACCAGTTAAGAGGTCGTGCAGCTCGTCAAGGCGACCCTGGTTCTACAAGATTTTTCTTATCTTTGGAAGATAACTTAATGAGAATTTTTGGCGGTGATAAGATTACGGGCTTAATGAACATGCTTAATGTAGAAGAAAATATGGCGATTGAGTCTTCTTTGATTACTCGTCAAATTCAATCAGCTCAAAAGAAAGTTGAAACATATCACTTTGATATTCGTAAAAACGTGCTTCAATATGACGATGTTATGAATATTCAAAGAGAAAAATTCTATGCCCAAAGACGCAAAGTGCTTGAAGGCAAAGATTTGAGAAGTGATATTGAATTTATGATAGATAAAGAAATTGACAGACTTCTAAAAAGCTATATTGCGCCTGAAATGAATCCTGAAGAATACATCCAAGAAGATTTGGAAA
Source organism: uncultured Candidatus Melainabacteria bacterium (assembly GCA_934777245.1). The sequence goes on from CAKVND010000084.1 coordinate 2,384, forward strand.
CTCTTATTAAAGAATTGCATGCAACAATTCCGCAAATGTCTTATATTACAGTTGATGATATTAAAGGTCAAAGATTTAATAGAATTTACGATTCTCTAAAGGATGCTGCACAAAAGGCTTACAAAGAACATGAAGAAGAAATTATCGGATTTTACAATTCGATTTCAGAACAATATGACCCGTCTTTTGTAAAACAAGAATTATTCTCATCTGACAATATCATGCGTTCTTTAGAAAGAGATATTCTTTTGAGAGTTGTTGATAATCAATGGATTGACCACTTGCACAATATTGATATGCTCAAAGACGGTATCGGTTTGCGTGCTTACGGTCAAAAAGATCCGTTGATTGAATATAAAAAAGAAGCTTACGATTTATTCAATAAAATGATGTTTGAAATTCAAAGCAATACTGTAAGATACTTATTCAGAGCGAAATTTGGCATACAATTCGTTTCTGATGACGGAGTTGAGGTTATAGAAAATTAAACATGACAAATTTTGATTTTCTAAAGAAGATTGATTCCAATTTGTATGAAATAGTTGTGGAAGCTGAAAAACTTTATGCATCTGAATTCTTCGAACAATGCATGGGACAGACCAGAAGGTTTGGAGAGCAGATGTGTAAAGCAATTTTAGCTGACAGAAGACAGTTTGACGGAAGTTTTGATGAAATGCTTGCAACTCTGAAAGACCAAGCAACAACACTTCCGGAAAAAGAATTTATTGACGATTTGTATTTTTTGAAAAAGCAAGGCAACCTTTCTGTGCATTCTTCGACTGTAAAACATGATGGCATGACAGCTTTAGAATGTTTACAAAGAGCGTTTGAAGCTGCAATTAATTATGCTGTGTTTTATAAAAAAGGCAGTAAAACTATTTTGAAAAAACATTATGATGTTGAGTTACTTGTTACGGGAAAACGCGGTTTGAGTGAAAAATATCAAGAGCGAAAAGAATCTACGCGTAAATCAGAAAGCAAAACATCTTCTAAAAATGCGCCTAAAAAAACAACAGTTAAACAATCATATACAATGAAACCCGCTAAGACAAAAGAAAAAGGTCGAATTTCGGCATTTTGGGTTTTTGTCGGTGCTGCATCAATTGTTTCGCTAGGATTACTTTTATTTATTGCGTTAGTTTAAAAGCCAACTGAAATCATAAATTACAGTTAATAACTCTATCAACACAAGCTTTTGGCGAATACTGCCATTCGCGTTTTGAAATTCTTGAAACCTTTAAGCCTGAACGCTCAATAATCGCTTGCTTTTTCATATTAGAAACCTTGCAAGGCGTCTTATCTTCAACACCATCGCACTCAATTACAAATTTGTTATCTATAACTAAATCCGCACTAAGCCCTGCAATATCAACACCGCAAGTAACTTCATGTCCTAAATCTCTAAACGCTTGAGCAACTTCTTTTTCAAACGCATTTTTATAAACATTTTCATCAAAATCATCTGATTTAGACAACGCATATCGGTCTTCATATTCTTGAACAAAGCCTAAATAGCTTCTCAAAATTCCTTCCGGCAATTCTCTTGGGTCTTTTGAAATAAAATTAATCATTTGATATCGTGCTCTAGTAATAGCAACGTTAAACAAATTTGGTTTTTGCAAGAAAATCAAGCTTTGCGGAAAACTATTGTTTGCATAAGCCCAAGAAGTCAGAATAATATCACGTTCATCACCTTGGAAAGTATGCGCTGTACCGATTTCAATCTGATGTTTTTCCATCATGTGTTCAGAAAGCACTTTTGCAACTGAAATTTTCAACTGCTCAACTTGCGCTCTAAACGGAGAAATAATACCTATTGAAACAGGATTGTCAGGATTTTTGCGTTCATCTTCAACCACAATTTCATGCAAGCGTTTTACCAAAGCTTCTATTTCAGGTAAATTCCTTGTTGCATCAAAATCAACCTTACCATCAGGCACAACAACCGTTTCAAGAACCTTTTTAGAATTATCGTTTCTACGCATAACCTTAATTCTGCCACCATAAAACTCTTTATTTGAGAAATTAATAATAGGTGGCAAACTTCTAAAATGTTCGTCCAAAAGCACAGGGTGCATTGAATAATAATTTGCCAAATCAAACATTGAGTTAGTTCTAAAGCGCCACATTAATTGATATCTATCGTTAATTCCATATTGAGA
>CAKVND010000085.1 GCA_934777245.1 uncultured Candidatus Melainabacteria bacterium
AACTTTACTATATAGAAAGCTTTACTAGTGAAAAAGTTATTGATTACAGCATTATTCGCGTTTTGTTTAAGCGCACCATCAGAAGCATCCTATGTTATTGTTGACTATCAGGGTGATACTGTAGTGCGTCAGCAGAATATTGAGCGTAATTTAATAATCAATAGCGACGACGGGGGTGTGTATAATATTGCGGTGAGGCCGCTTGATGATGCTGTGAGAAGCTCAGACGGCAAGGTTTCTATTCCGCTAAACAATTTGTATATCAATAACACAAGAGAAGATGTGTATTTGCGTTATAACGAGTATTCAAACATATTTGACGCATTAACAATGGGTGGCGTAGCTAAAAATATGACTGCAAAAATTCGTGATTTTGGTATGGTTCCGGCAGGAACTTATAGTATCAATTTTGAAGTTCAGGCAACCGATGTTGATACAAATCAAATTGCATCGACTACAACATTTAATTTGCAGTTTATAGTTCCGTCTATTCAAGAAATAAGTTTGCATGGTGAAGTGCCAAAGATTACGATAGGTGCGTCTGACGCGTTTGAAAAAAATAAAAAAATTACAAATGAAACATCACCTTTAGTTTATATCAATTCTAATTGTGATTGGGAATTATCTGTTAATGCTGATAATTTTGGCGAAAGAGCGGGTAATTATTATATAAGAACCGTAACAGCTTCTGCGAATGTGGGCGAGCGCTTGCAGGAAAGAGTTTTGTTACAGGAAGGAAAAGAAATTATTTTAGCTAAGGGCAAAGCTCCGGCGAATAATGAATACGTTTCGGTCGAGTATTCGGTCGAATCAAAAGACGGCAAGTTTATACCTGCCGGAAATTATGACAACAAAGTGCGCTATATTCTGAGAGAAGGAAGCTAGGCGCAAAACCCTCGCCCCTTGAGGGAGAGGGAGCAGTCGTTGGCGAATTTAAGAGCCTTACGAATGCGGGTGTGGGGTAACAAGACAAACCCCGCCCCCTATGGTTCTAACTTTCGCTCACGCTCAAGAAGAACCATTTCCCCGACCTCAAGGGGTGGGGAAGACCAAAAAGGAAACAACATGTTCAAGACACTAAACAAAAAAATACTAACAACAACTCTCGCGTTATTTATGACAATACCGGCATTCGCGTCAGTAGCAGTTGCGCCTACGCGTGTAGAAATTAATGCGAATAAAATCAAAAATAATTATGTAACAACTGCGATTGAGGTTAAGGGTGATTCACAAGTGCCTATGCGTTTCAAAGTTTACCCCGGATATTTCACAATCGATAATAAGGGCGAAGTTGTAATGGTTGATAAGGCGACAAATGATCCGCACGATTTGTCTAAAAAAATCCGCTTCGTGCCATCAGAATTTACTGTTGCGCAAGGCAAATCTCAAAAATTGAGAATTAATATTGCAAACTTGAACCAATTACCTGACGGCGAAAGCAGAACAATGCTTTATATAGAAGATGTTAATCCGAAAGAAATGAACATTCCAACCGGAAGAGCAGGAATTGGTGCGCAACTAATTGTAAAAACTCGTGTTGGCGTTCCTGTTTATATAGACAAAGGCAAAGTTACCAAAGACGCTGAAATTGAATACTTAAACATAGTAAAAGAAAAAGACGGCTATTACACTGATATGAAGATTATATCTAAAGGTAACAGCAAAATTCGTTATGCCGGCAATGTTCAGATTATACAAGGCAAAAAGTTGGTTGATGAATATTCATTAAACGGAAACATAGTTCCTCATAACGGTTATCGCATAGATAAACAAAAAATCAAAATGGATAAGCTCAATGCTAATAATGAATATACACTTAGAACCATTGTATATTATCAAGACGAAAACGGTAAAAAAAAGAACATCAAAGAAGATAGAAATTTAGTAATACAAGGTAAAATATAACAATTAAAAACAGAAAGAAAGGAAGGTTTGCCCCGATGAAAAAATTTACAAAATTTTTGCCAATTCTAATGGCCCTTATGTTGGTAAGTCCAGCATATGCTGATTACACAACAAATTCTGTACATAGTGCAGATTCAACAATGACTCTTACATTACCAGAATTCATTAGTATTAAGAAAACTAGTTCAGTAGAAAGCGCTCAAGCTCAATACGATGCAGATTACACTACATTAACTACTGATAATACAATGAACGCAGTATTTCACGTTATTACAAATGTACCTAATAAAGTAATTTATCTAAAAGGTACATGTAATGGTGAAGATGGTGACACTCCAGCGCTTTATAGTTCCAATGTTACTGGTGCTAATGACATGTTAAATCTAGTATTTGCAAATCAGACGGTAAAACCAACAACAAAATCTATTCAAAATATAACAAGTGGCACTGCTGCAGCTGAACAAAATGCAAATGCCGTTTCATTTACGTTAAAACCTGTATTCACTTATGACAAAGATAGCACAGGTGCAGAAATTACAAGCGTAAATTATGAATTAGGAAAAGTTACATACACAATTCAAAATGGTATTTACGATGTTACATATACTTTAGGTCAAACTGCACTTGCAAATACTTTTTCGACTAAGGATACTCAGGGTGAATATAAGGCAACAATTACTTTAACAGACGTTAACCCTTAGTAAAAGGATAAAATGAATAAAGCTAAATCACTAAAACTATTAATATTTTTGATTACCGCAACTTTTGTTGCGGGGAAAGCTTATGGTTACGCAGAAGCTGAACAGTCTATACAAACGGCTGTTCAGCCTACTGTAACTATTGAAAAATCAGATTCATCAATAGAGAATGCTTCTGCAAATGCAGAAAAAGGAACACATAGCGGTTTTAGAAGCGTGTTTAATCTTAAAACAAATGGAACTGATGACGGTTATGATTTTTTAATGGAATCAAGCATATTAGTTAGTGGTGGCACTGTTTCTGCATACGGGAATAATGGATGTATTTTATTTGGACACACTTTTGCTACTCCAACAATGGACGCAGTAGAGAATGCTAAAACAGGTGGTAGCAACAACGTAAATGTAATTGCATATCCGGTAACGGTAAGTGCAACAAGTCCGTTAACAACGAGTTTTGACAGTGGAAACTCAAAAGGAAGTTGTTATATTATCAAGATAAACGGAGGAACAGAAGGTACTGTTACTCATACAGTTGGTGGAACACCAATCAACGGCACATATAGCGTGGGACAAGACCAAGCAGGGACTTATCAAGCAACGGTCACGTTCACGGCTTATAGCAAATAGAGAATCCTCCCTTTATAGGGGGAGGAAGTAGCTGTTTACGAGCGAAAGCGAGTATTACAGATACAAGTGGGGGCTTACGGTTCCCAAAAACATGTTAAATAGAAAATCAGGGCATGGATGCCCTTAGTGGAAGAATTGAACATTGAAAAAGTAAAGAAATTAGAGGGAAAATAAAACCCTCTCCCTAGACCCGTCTTGGATTATTCGGGCGGGCATAACATTCCAATAACAACAAATCCTATCGGATTTTATTTGTTATTTCCATGTTATTTGCTCTTACGGGCTTACGCCCTACCGAAAATCCGCTCCCCCAAAGGGAGGGAATGACCAAGATTCACGTGAAATGAATGAGTTGAAAGTTATTTATATGGTGCAAAAAATTGCACCCTACAATTTCTTAATTAAAATATGTTCAATATTGAAGATAGACAACTTTTGAAAATTTTAAAACAATTTTCCATTTTCAACTTTCCATTTTCCATTAACAAAAGCTTTGTCATAGTTCGCTCAACTTGGACAAAAACTCTTTACTTTTTCAACCAATAAACCATCATGTTAGATAGAATAAAGAAAAACTTAATAATTTCAGCAATAGGCTTGGCGCTAACCATGCCTGCTTTTGCTGTTGATTCTACTATCTCTTATATTTCTATCAACAATATGGCTTATCAGGATGTAGAAATTGTTTTGACGGAAAAGAACGAAATTCTTGTTCCGTTCAAGCAATTAGCAGATATTTTTAAGATTGAATACAACGCAAACCGCATTGATAAAATAATTGCCTTCAAAACTCTTGACGGAAAAGACGGTGTTGTTTCTCAAAAAGGCGTTTTTATAAACGATTATGCAATTTCAAA
>CAKVND010000086.1 GCA_934777245.1 uncultured Candidatus Melainabacteria bacterium
CAATTCATTAAAAGTATTTTAAAAGAAGATGAGATTAAGCTTGTTGAAAATTGTATAAATTCTTTAAGTCAAAATCTTGAAAAATCAGGTTTCTTCAGTGGTTTAAAAAACATGTCTGCAATCGGCAATTTGAAAAAAACTTTGAAGATTAACGGCTTTGATGTGAATAACGAGAATTTGGCTGTTTTAAGTAATGAATTAGAGTTTGCAAAATTAATTTGCAAAGCTCGTAAAATCGAAACCGAAATTCAGACAATCGGAAATATTCATGTACTTTCTGAACAAATAAGAAATCTGAAACGCAAACAGAAAAAACTTGCGATTGATATTCTTAAAACTAAACGCAGACAAGCTTTGAAGGGGTTAATGCAAGACCCTGTTAAGCGTCAAAGACTTTTTGTACATTCAAAATCTTTGGTTGAAAAGAAAAAGAATTTACAAAACAGACTTCTTGAAACAGAAGATTTTAAACCGCTTTTGGAGGCTTTTCCTTGCTGGTGTGTTACAACTTACGCTGTGTCAGGTTCTTTGCCGATGAAACCGGGGCTGTTTGATGTAGTTATTATTGACGAAGCTTCTCAATGCGATATTGCAAGCTGTTTCCCAATTTTATACAGAGCGAAAAAGGCTGTGGTTGTAGGTGATGACAAACAATTACCGCATTTGTCATTCTTGGAGAAGGCTAAAGAACAATCATTTTTATCTCAATATGGAATTAATGATAGATATCAGTTAATGTGGCGTTTTAGAACTAATTCAATGTTTGATTTGGCAAATTATTATTCAATGCACCCTGTGCTTTTGGACGAACATTTTAGAAGTTTGCCGCCTATTATTAATTTCTCAAACAAAGAGTTTTATGGTGGCAGAATTAAGGTTATGCGCAGAAACGATAATTCTAAAAAGGTTCTTGAAACGGTTGTTGTTCCTGAAGGCAAGGTTGATTTTGATGCAACAAGAAATTTACCTGAAATTGAGGCCTTGGTAAAACGTTTGCATGAAATTGTGGTTGAAGATGAGCGTAAAAACACTGATAATCCTGTTTCAATAGGTATTATTTCACCGTTTAGAGCACAGGTTGAACAGTTGAAAATTTCAGTTGCAAAAGTGCTTTCTGAACACATGATGGAAAAACACCAAATTGAAATTGGTACAGCGCATACTTTTCAAGGTGATGAACGTGATATAATTCTGACTTCTTGGGCTTATGCAAGTAATAGTTTTCCGCAAAGTTTGATTTTCTTGCAAAAACCAAATTTGTTTAACGTTGCTATTACAAGAGCAAGATATCAAATGATTAATTTTATTTCAAAAGACCCGAGAGAATTACCGGAAGGACTTTTGAGAAGTTATTTAGGTTTTGTTCAAGAATACGAGAACAGATACGCACTTTCTAAATCGGATGATTTTGATGAAAATATTTATAAAAATGCGTTTGAAAAAGAAGTTGCTCAAGCGTTTAGAGATTTAGGTCACGAGGTTACTTGCGGTGTTGATATTGCAGGGCTTAGTGCGGATTTGGTTGTTGATAACAAATTTGTAATTGAGTGCGATGGGGTTGAAGATAAGACGCCTTGCAAAGTTACAAATATGAAAAAGCAAGCGATTATTGAACGTTCTGGCTTGAAAGTTTCAAGAATTTCAAAACGAGAATGGCAGTATTCGCCAAAAGCTTGTGTGGATAGAGTTATTAATAGTAATTTATAAAATTATTCGTGCTAAAATAAACCTATGAATGACTTTTCTAATCCAACAGAAACGCTTAAAACATTAACGTCAGAAACGATTAATTATGCGGATTTGCTGTCAATTTCAGAAAATCTTATGCCTTCATTATCTGCAATGCACGTAAATCAAGACGGGCGTAAATATATGTCAATTACGCAGTGTATTTTGGATTGCATAAAAAGGATTTATGGCTTTTCGTCTTGCGAATGGGTTGCAGAAAATAAACTTCGCTACGAACTAAAACAAGGTCAAACTCCAATTAGTTTTACACGAATTAATAATAAGGGCGAAGTTTGTTTGTACAAGATGATAAATTTTGACCAAATAGATTTTGATAAAGAAATTGAATTTGCGGACGAGTACGAAGTTGTTAAAAAGCCTTCAACAAAAAAAGCTCTTAAAGTTGAAAACGAAGAAGAGGATGAAACTTTTTTAAAAATTCTAACTCTTTTAAAGAATGGTGAAAATGTTTTCTTAACAGGTTTTGCAGGTACAGGTAAGAGTTATATTCTTAATAAACTAAAAGAATATTTCAAAAAGAAATTGACTATTACAAGCACAACGGGGATTGCTGCGGTTAATGTTAAAGGACAAACCCTGCATTCTTGGGCGGGTGTGGGTTTATGCCGAAATACTGTTTATAATACCGTAGAAAAAATTAAAAAACGCCCGACCCAATATCGTCAAATTATGAACTGCAAAATTCTTGCGGTTGACGAGATTTCAATGCTAAATATAGAAGCGTTTGAATATATAAACGAAGTTTTGCGAGAAGTTAGAGAGTGTAACGACCCGTTCGGTGGAATTCAAGTTATTTTTATCGGTGACTTTTTCCAACTTCCTCCTGTTGAAAAAGAAGGTGAAATCAGACACTATTGTTTTGACTCTCCTGTTTGGAATAAATTAGGTTTAAAAAATGTTGTTCTAAAAAAGAATTATCGCCAAAATGAAGAAAATTTTATTACTGCACTTGCTCACATGAGAGAAAATTGTTTGGAAGTTGAAGATATTGAACTTTTGAAAACTCGTTGTGTAGAAAATGAAGATGCAGATATTTTGCATATTTTTTCAACAAATGAAGAAGCAAATAGATATAATTTAGCAAAATTCAATATGATTGAAGAGCCTGTTAAATTATTTTACGCGGAGGACGGAGTTTATAGAGGTTCAAAACTTGTAACGGAAAGTTTTACGGAAAGCGAAAATTATATATTAGAAATTTTTTCTAAAAACTGTCGCGCTGAAAAAGAAATCGCGTTAAAACTCGGTGCAAGAGTTATGTTATTAGTCAATATGGATTTTAATAAAGGCTTGATAAATGGGGCTTGCGGTGTGATTCAGGGATTTAACCAAGATACAATAAGTATTAAATTTGATAACGGCATTGTTTCAAATATCCCAAAACACAAGTTTGAATATTATTATAACGAACGCGTTGTAGCGGAGAGAATGCAGTATCCGCTCAAATTGGCTTACGGAATTACAATCCACAAATCACAAGGTATGACATTAGATAGACTTGTTGTTGATTGTGCAAGGATTTTTGAACGCGGTCAATCTTATGTTGCAATGAGCCGTGTCAAGACTCTTGAAGGGCTGTATTTGAAAAATTTTGAACCTGAAAAAGTTCTTGTAGATAACCGTGTTGCAGAGTTTTATGAAAATATAAAAGAAGTTGAAGAAGTAAAACCAAATAATCTTTCGTTAGAATTTGACAAGGAAGAAGAAAAAGAACGAGTTTCAGTAGACGAAGCTAAAAAACTTATCTTGGATTGTGTTGGAGAGTTTAGCGGACAATATGGGAAAAGTGGTTTTGCTAAAATTCTTGCAGGAAGTAAACAGGTAAAAGACAATGGTTATAATGAAAAAGTAACTTCTTCAAACTTTTTAGGTGCAATGGAAGGATGGAGTCAAAAAGCGATTGGAGAGTTAATAGACGCTCTTATTGAAAGCGGAGATTTGAAAGTTTCTAAAATCAGTTTTGGCAGACCTGTATTGCATTTGGGGAAAAAATAAAATAGATAAAGTTATTGTGCAAATTTTTGCACCAATTAGCATGTCACCTGATTAAATGTGATATGTTTTTTTGCTTTCAATTAGTAGATTTTTCTTCAAGGCGGAGTTAGTAATTTTAATATGATTTTGTCGTTTTTACCTAATAGCCAATAATGTATGAAAAGTCTTTTTGCCTACTTTTTCTATAGAAAAAGTAGGGCTTGAATTTTTACTTTGTTAGCAATATAACGATAGATGGTATATACAGTTTTGGGAATGTAAATAGTATGGAAATTTATTTTTTAGCATTAGGATTACTGCTATTGGGAGCTTTATTGT
>CAKVND010000087.1 GCA_934777245.1 uncultured Candidatus Melainabacteria bacterium
TCTTTTTTAGTGCTAATTCTTCAAGGGTAAGTTTATTCATCTAATCCATCGTTCCTTCCTTGTAACTCACAAAGAAATAAAGCCTTTTGGAGTGATTCTTCAAACTTTTTACTCTTTAGATTTTTGTCCGTTAATAGTTCGTAGGCTTCTTCGTAGCTTTCGCAACTTTCAAGCAATGAAATCAAAGGTGAAATCATTTTTTGAGATTGTTCGTTTAATTTAGTTTCTGAGATAAAATTGAAAAGATTTTCTATTTGTTTTTGTCCGACAATGGTCGGCTCATCCTCCTTAAACTCTTTAAAGTTAGGATTTATTGGCAAAATATCTTCTCTAATTTCAAAATCATTATCTTCCAAACCATAATTTTTAATAAAATATTCTTTTGTAAATTTGACTCCTGTTTCAGAAAGAATTTTATCTCGTTGTGCAAGCGTTAAATCAACATCTTCAGGTGCAAACATTTCAAAAACAGGAACTTCTGCGTTTGAGAAGTTGATTTCATAAATCCAAGCTATCAGTTGATTTATGACGCTTTCAACAAGTTTTTTATCTGAATCAATAATATCTTGCCTTACTGCCATGTGGGTGTTGGCTGCTGCATAACTTCCTGTTGAGCCGATTTCGGTCGTTAGAGTTTGACCTAAAATCGCTTTTGAAATTTCTGCATTCATTTTATCGATTAATTTTTCGTAAATTTCGGCAGATGAGGATTTACTTGCTTCTTGAATTTCAACCGATGAATCGTCAGGAATAACTGCGATTGCATCTTGTACCATTTCTTCAAGCATATCGGCAAGAGTATTTGTTTCTTCTTTTGTCGCTCCACGAGGGTGTTTACCAATTAGGTGCGGCATTCCGTATTTTTCGGTGAATACTACCCAAAACTTCATTCCACCTTTTTTGAAGGTTACGTTCCAAAATACACGAGACAATGTTCTTTCACCGTATGGGTTGTTGTAACTAGGATTATTTTGAGCTAACAAAAATTTTTTATTTGGTAATAATTCACCGTAGTAATTTTCTTTTGTTCTGAATTTCAGGTTGTTATCATCATCAAAACAAAACCATTCAGGAGGTTTAGCGATAATTTTTGTTGGTAAAATATATCCTGATTTATTCTTTTGCCAAATAATTTCAAGTGGTTGAAAACCGAATAAAGTTGCATCAAGAATATCATTTATGAGTTTGTGGATATCTAAAGATTTTAGTAACTTAAAAATATTTTCGGTATTTTCGTCTTTATCAACTCCACGATTTATATCCCAATCAAGCGATAGCACACCTGCTTTTCTTGATTGAACGCAAGCAAAAACGTGAGGATCGCACATCAGTTCCTTATAAATCCTCATATCCTTACCTTGTTTTCTAAGCACAATATCTGGATCCGGCAGAATATTTGCTAAAGAATAAAAATTCAATGCACGTTTTCGAGTTGCAATTTCTTCTGTAATACTTTGTTTAGAAGCTTTTTTAATTATTGATTCGTCCACGATTAAGCTCCTGTATTAGATTTGAATTTCTTTAAGATGTCTATGTTACCGACTTTGTAGATGTTTTGCAGTACATCAATTTCAAAAATCGGAATTTTGTTAACGATTAATTTTGCGTAGGTTACAGCCATAGCGGTTTCGTAGTCGGCATTTTCTTGTGCTTTAATTGTACCGAGTGGGAATTCTTTAAAGGTTCCGATGATAAAAGCTGTTGCCGGAACTTCTTCAATTTTTCCTGTGCTACCGTAGGTTTCGAGGTTGGCTCTAACTTGTAACATTGAGGCAGTAAATGGATTTGAGCAAACTGTTAAAACTTGTGGGTAGAGTGCATTCCATTTAATTTTGCATTCCAGTTTATCTATTCCTGAAAAGAATTCGGCAGAGCCTACCATTCCCAATGCTTTGTGTTCCGCCATTTTGTGCTTAATTTGCGGTAGTTGTACTTCTTCTGCTCGTCCCAAAAGATTTACGCCGTTTAGGTAAACATTGGCGTTAGTTAGTTTGTTTATTTGAATGTTGGACATATATACTCCGTAAAAAATTGTTGGTTGTTATTTTTTCAAAAGTCCGCATTGAGATATTTCGACTTCTTCATAGTGGAGGAAAACGTATTCTTTGCTTATTGCTTGGATTAAGGGACATTTGTATCTGTTTTTGCAAACCGAACACACATCATTTTCGTTTAAGAAAACTTCGATTTTGCCTTGGTTGTTTACTATTGCGTACATTTAAGACACTCCTAAATTTTTGAGCAAATCAATGTCAATAAAGGACTCAAATGTAATTCGCTCAGCAGGTGTCGGTGGCATAAATTCGACATCAAAAACAATGTGACCGTTTGCGATTTCGGTTGTCGGATTCTTTTCGGTATTGAATGTGCATTTACCGTCAATTAAAGCCCCACGTCCTATTAGGGTTCGGATAAATTGGTTTACTGTTTCACAAATGGAATCGATTAAGCCGTTATCAATTGGGTAGTCGATAAATTGTAACATTGAGTATTCAACTGATTCGTGAAGAATGTCTGCGGTTCTTCTAACATTAATAAAATTAGTTGGGTCGGTGTTTGTCGGATAGGCTGCTGAGCGGTTTCCCCAAGTTCTCATACCTGAGCCGTAGGAATTAAAAATTGTCATAATTCCGGCTTCGTTCAGTTGATTAACTTCACTGGTTGAATCGTTAATCATTGAAGTCAGTTGTCTTTCAATTCCAATTATTCCTTGAATTTCGGTATTAGATGGTGACCAATGATAACCTTTTGATACGTCTTTTGCAGCGATTACTCCTGCAAGTCTTTGAGAGTATGGCTGTAATTTTATTGAATCTGAAGTTGAATCATATACTTTTACATGCGGATAGCATAAAATGAGACGTTCTGAGGATGTATTGAAATTAATCGTGCCTTCACTTCCACGTCCTTTTATTGCTTCTTGAACGGTAGTTCCAACAGGTGCGTCAACTATTCCTATTGCACGAATTTTGTTACAAATTTTATTTATTGCAGTTGTAACGGAATTATCTTCACAATAAGTTGGTGCAATTATTGTTTTGGGGTAATATCCGAATAATGAATAACAATCTTCAAACGCACTTAAACCTGTACGTTTGCAGGTTTCAGAATCGACTCCGCCGATAATATCAGATAATTTGACTTCATCTATGGAGTTGTGTTTCTGAGGGTTATATACGTTTACTGCTAAAACAATACCTGAGCCTTGGTCAAAGATTGACTCTAAAGCTTGTGGGATAGTGAATCCGTCTTTTGGTTTGCCGAAATACTTAACGGCATCAATGTCGCTTGTAATGAGTGTAGGTGTGTTTATTGTTCGATATTCTTCATCGACTTCGTCTATTGGCGCAGTTCCGACAAGACCGATTACGGCGGTTTTTACTGTCGAAATTGTTCTTGCGCCTTTTGTTATCTCAATGGTTTCAACACCATGTAAAAAGGATGCAGGCATATTTTCTCCTTGGGGGGGGGTAAATTTAAAAATTAATAATTTTGTATATTTTGAGTAGTTAGAGTGAAATTTATTCCGTATTGCCAAATTCCACCATTTTCGGATATGAAGTAATCTTTTGTCGGTGTAAGTTTTGTGCATTCGTCAGGCTGAAAACCTGATAGAGATTGCCTTACTTTATCAATGTATTCGTAAGCACCGTCATTAAAACGCAGATTTCTTGTAACTACTGTTATTGCAAATTCTTTTTTTGAATTTTGTGTAACAAAAGCAATAGCGTTAGTTTCTGAGTAATTTCCGCCTTGATAATGGATAAGTAATGCACCGATTGGGTGGAGTAAAATAAATTCAGATGGTTTATCAGGAAATCCTTCAACTAAAACTTCAGGGAAATCTTGTTTAAGTTTTGAAATAATAGAATTTTCTATGTTTCTAATATTCATTTAACTTCCGTTTTCCAAACAATTTATCTAAAATATTTTTATT
>CAKVND010000088.1 GCA_934777245.1 uncultured Candidatus Melainabacteria bacterium
GACAAGCCTGCGTGGTTGAAAAGAGGAGAGAAATTTCATGTTGAATGGCACAAAAAGTTGACTAATAATTACATTCCAACTGTTCAAGAAGCAATTAAATATATTAACAGTTGGATTGAATTTCACAACCGAAATTTGTGTCCTAATGACCGTTCAAAGAGTATTCAAGAAATGTTGGACAGTGTTCAAAAACAGAATATTAATAATGAAATTCTTGACGATTTAATGATGAAAACCGAATGCAGAACGATTAATAAACATGGAATTACATTTTTAAATATGCATTACCGTAGTGAGGCAATTATTGGGATTAGGGATAAAGTTAATATTCGATACAGTTTATTTGACCTTTCAAAAATTCACGTTTATTCAACCAAGGGCGAGTTTTTGTGTGTTGCACATAGAGTGCAAAAAGTTCATCCGATGGCAAGAGTTCTCGGAACGGTTAAGGATATGGAAGAATACAAACAACAGTACAAAAAGCAACAACAATTTAAGAATAAATTAATTAAGCAGGTAAAAAAGACCTTTCCAAAAGAGGAAATTCAGCTTTTAGAAATTGAAAAAGAGCCGATTTTGGAAGTTGAGCCAATAGAAGAAAAACCGAAAAAAGAAAAGAAGAAAACACCTCGTGAACAACAAATGAACAAGCCAATTTTTAGTTCAAATTATGAAAAATATGAGTGGTTGATGCAAAATGGTTGCACGAATTCGGATGATAGAAATTGGCTGACTAAATATATTAGAAGTGATGAATATTTAAATTTATATGGAGATTAAAAATGAAACGAACATTTATTAGAACAAAAAATGTAAAACGATTTGTGGGTTTGATGGAAGAATTACAAAAACTTCCACCAAATATTCCGAAATTAGCATTGGTTTACGGTGAACATGGATTAGGTAAATCCCAAACAATTCAATGGTGGGCAGATAAAAACGATTCTGTGTATGTTAGAGCAAATCAAGGAATGACAAGTCGTTGGTTATTATCTGAAATTGCAGAAGAATTAGGTGAAGAACCTTATTGGCACGCACAAGAAACCTTTGAACTTATTGAAAATCATTTGAGAAACAAGCCCAAAACGATAATTGTGGATGAGGTTGATTATTTGATTGAGAAAAATACCGTTGAAACTCTCCGAGATTTACATGATAAAACTGGTTGTCCGATAGTTTTGGTTGGTATGGGAATGGCAGATAAAAAACTTGCAAGGTATCCACATCTGTGTGACAGGATTTATAAATCGTTGAAATTTGAAAGCTACAACCAAAATGATATTGAAGAAATATTATCTAATTTAACTGAATTAAAATTTACAGATGATGCAGTTCAATATCTTGCAACAAGAGCAAATCAATTTAGGCAATTAGTGAAATTAGTTAATAGAATCGAGAAATTGTCAGAAACAAACGAAATAAAAGAGTTAGATGAATACATGTTGAAAGGATTATTGAATGAAAGACAGAATATTAAAACTTTGCAAAAGGTTGGATAAATTCAGCTTAGAAGAAATTGTCGGTATTGCTGAAGATATTAATGAATGCGTATTAGAATTATTGTTACAAACATTGGTTGCAGAAAACTTGTTGATTTATCGGAATGGTATGTATATTTATAACAAAGTAAAAACTGTTAGTATCAACAAAAAATATTCCTTACTAAAATATTATCCGCCAAAGATTTTAGATATAGTTATTAGATGTTTTGGAACAGGAATTTCAATAGAAGAATGTTCTAATATTACAGATGTACATCAAAATCAAGTATTAAAATTGTACCGAACATTCAGAGAACTTATATATGTTAGACAGGTTGCAATTCTCAAAAATAAATATACAAAAGAACCACAAAAATATAGAACCAGAACATTTTTTGAAAACCAAATTTTTTATTTTTATATTTACAACAATCAAGTTTTTGTGATTGATAAACCATTCAAAAGCGACAAAGAAAAAGCATTTACAAGTGATGAAATAAAAGAATTTAAGAAAATTTATTGCTATCTCTCAAGGTTAGAATGTCATAACCAAAATAAAAATTTTTTAGGGTATAAATTAGCAGAAAGTATATGGCGAAGAAATAAAGCTTTTGAAGATTTATACCACGATATTCAGAATTTAATAAAATAACTTCAAATTTTAAGAAATGTTAAGGGGAATATTCCCCAATTTTTAAATTTGCCTGTATTCTTTTAATAATCAAATTTTAAAATGAAATATATATTTATTCTAAAATCTTGCCTTTTATTTTTACTGCATTTGAGATTTTCAAAGTGGGGAAAATTCCCCACTCATAAGCATTCAAGCCTTTTCATATTCCTGATTTTAAATATAATAAAAAGATATAAAGGATTTGGATTTTTGTAGAGCTAGAAGTAGCCTTGTTTAAGGCTGTATTTTAATGTGCAAAATTAGCCAAATTACCTACGAAAATTTAAAATTAGGCTTCTTGATATAGCTACGTGCCTTGCACACGCCTAATCAAGAAAGGATCGGAAGATATGAAAACAATCACTATTAATCCAAGAAGACTTTTTGCAGTTGTGGCTGTAATGATGTTCAACTTAAGTTCGAAAGAAATTCAAGAAAACGTACATGTTTCAAGAAGTGTAGTAAGCAGACATTTGCTTGGTGTGCGTGAATCTCAAGAGATTAATTTATTCCTAATTGAAAAAGTTTTTTGTATGAGAGTGACGGAGTTTGAAATTATTGATGGATGAGTTGGTAATAAATAAGAATACTAACAATAATTCGTCTTGGATTAGTATTTCAACTGCATCCGAGCTGTTAAATCGTTCTGCAAAAACAATAAAAGATTATTGCAGAACAGGCAAATTTCTCTGCAAAGTTTTAAAACAAGGCAGACAACTTGAATATTTAATAAAATTAAATTGTTTGCCCCAATATGCACAAAATAAATATTACGGTAATGATTGTTCTGCAAATTATTCTGATGCTCCTGAATGGGCAAAACAACAAGCTGAAAAATATTTACCGATAATTAAAGCATCTGAAAATATAAAAGGTAGTGCATTACAGGAGTTTATATCAACTTGGAATGCAACGCATAACAAAGAATTGAATACATCATATCCTGCATTAATAAAAATGAAAAGAAGATATTTTCAATACGGTATAAATGGTTTATTAGCAAATTATGGAAAATGTGCCGGTAAAAGTATTGTAAGTGATGATTATTTTGATTATTTCAAAAACCTTTATTTAATAGAAGGTGCACCGTCTGCAAGTTCTTGTTGGGATATGACTTTTGGATATGCCAAAAGACTTAATAACTCAATTTTAAAAGAGGAATTCCCAAACGTTAAAACCTTTATGCGCAGATTAGAACGTGAAATTCCTTCACAAAGCATTTATTTAGCAAGATACGGTCAATCGGCGTGGAATCGCAAATACGGCGGATATATCGAAAGAGATTATTCAAATATTACTTGCGGCAAAGTTTGGGTGTCTGACCACGCTCAAATCGATGTTGCTTGTTTTACAGAAGAAGGAACGGTTGTGTTCCCTTGGGTTACTGTTTGGCGTGACTATAAATCAGGAAAATGGTTGGGTTGGCTGTTGCAAACAGGAAATCCAAACTCAGACCATATCTTTCAAACCTTCTACTATTCCGCTTCAGAATACGGTTTACCTGAAGATGTGATTATTGATAACGGTAAAGATTACCGCTCAAAAGATTTTGCAGGCGGTAGAAATCATTTTAAAGTAGATATAAACGAAGGTAGAGCAAATTCAATGCTTAATGAATTAAATGTAAATGTGCATTTTGCTTTGCCGTACAACGCTCAAACCAAACCTGTTGAACGTGATTTTCTAAAAATAAAAGAATTATTATCAAAACATTGTGTCGGATATCGTGGCGGAAATGTTGTTGAAAGACCTGAAAAATTAGCAAAAGAAATCAAGCAA
>CAKVND010000089.1 GCA_934777245.1 uncultured Candidatus Melainabacteria bacterium
AGAGCATTCCAAAAATTATCAACTCCAATACCGCATGGAGTAACTGCTCCCATCCCTGTTATAACAACTCTACGTTTAGTCATCTTCCCCTTTTCCTTAGTTAAATTCTAGTTTACACAATCAAGGATTGTTTAATTTTAGCTATCACAATAATAAATAAAGAGGGCGAAAATATATAATCCTCACCCTCTTAATATACCTTTAATACTTACTATGAGTGAGCTTCGATGTAGTTAACTGCATCTTGAACTGTTTGAATTTTTTCAGCTTCTTCATCAGGAATTTCGCAACCGAATTCTTCTTCGAAAGCCATAACTAATTCAACTGTATCTAAAGAATCAGCACCTAAATCAGCAGTAAAGCTAGCTTCTGGAGTAACTAAAGCTTCATCACAGCTTAATTGGTCAACTACAACTTTTTTAACTTTTTCTAATGTACTCATGTTTTTTATCCTCTTCATTATTGTGTAATACACTATTCCCTTTGATTATACTATTTCAAGAAAATTTTGCAATAAACTTCAAAAATTGTTACACTTTAAGGAAAAATGTAACAATTAACACGTAAAAATCAAGGCTGAAAAACAGCCTTGATCAAGTGTAGTGTAATGAATATGAAAGTGTAATTAGTTTTCTAAGCTATTTAATGCTCTTGTTGCTGCGATTGCAACTTCCGGATTTGTATCAGCTTGCGCAAGTGTAAATAATGTTGACATTTCTTCTTTGTATTCCGGTCTGTTAATATGGCGTAATGCATCAATTGCTGCGATTTTTACTCCTGCATTCGGATTATATCTCAATGTATCAACCATTGCAGAAGTTCCTGGAATATCTGTCATCGGAACAATATTTCCGGTTTCTTTTTCTACTTCGTCAGTGTAAACTCTAGCTAAAATTGCCATTGTATACAAAGCGTATTCTTTGTTGCGTTCAGCTTGTTCCATTGGAGAAATTTCATTAGCTAGTGCGATTTCTGTTTCTGACATTGGATAAGGCATTTGCGCAGGTTTATTGTTAGTCTTGCCATTTTCCATGCTTACATAATTAGCAATAACCTTTTTTCTTGCTTGGATTTGTTCGTCAGTTGGAGCTGCTAATTCTGCTGTATCTTTTTTGGTAATATCAATTAAAGTTGAAAAAACATCTCTTACTATATATGGAATTGCATTTTCAGGATTATCTAAAGAAACTCTTGCGATTTCTTCCATTTGTTGGGCTTGAACGTCAAAATCTTCATTTGTTAAGTTTGAAATTACAAGCGGAATATCTACATCGGGTTTGATTTCTTCTCCCGGGATAATTTCCGGTTTTTTAATTTCTTTTGCCCCTTCTGCTTTTTCAGTTTCTGTTTCCATCACCTTAACATCATCATTGATTGCATCTTCTTTATCCGTATCATCAGCTTTATTAACAACTGCTTCGCCTTTTTCATTTTCTACGGTTGTATAATTTGGAGCCGGAACGTCAACTGTTTCAACATTTTCTTTTTCCGGTAAAATTTTTGTTTCATCCGCAGAAGCTTTGTCAATGTCAACTTCTTTAGCTACTGCTTCTTCTGTTGGTTGCTCATCAGTAGCTTTTACATCTTCATTTTGAGACTTTACTTCATCAGCTTTTACGCCTTTTAATTCAATTTCGTTTTCCATTTCAGGTAAAATTACATTTGTAGTTTGATGTGCTACAAAAAAGCCTTGTGGAAGCGGAATCTGCTGAACATTTGCCATTTCATAAGGGACAAAACCATTCATTTCCGGATAATTATAAATCTTTTTTTGAGGTGCTGTATTAACAATCGGGTTGTCAATATTAATATTAACCGCGCTAAAATCACCATTTTCTGTGTGAATTGTGTCTATACCATCTCCGGCATTAACTTCCGGTTTTCTGATATTGATATTTACACCGCTATAACTGGAACGATTAATATTATTGTTTATTGGTTGAACCATTGTTTTATCCTTTCATTTCTACACTTCTGTTTTTATTAATACATCTCAATGAAAAAATTTGCTATTATTAAAAAAAGGTTTTACAAATATTTACAAATATTTATTAATAAAAGTTAATCGATTTTGTTAAATTTAAAAAAGGTCATGATTATTATAAATAAAATTCCTTTATAAAATCTTTATAAATGTTGTTTAAACAACTGTGTCATGATTTTTTTATGAGGTATAATATAAATTAATAAAGTAGTAATAGAAAAAGTCCGAACGGACTGGAAAAGACAAGGAGATTAAAATGTCAGAATTAACATTAGAAAAACAATCTTCTACAACTGATTTCGTTGGCGGCAAATGGCAGTCAGAAATCAACGTAAGAGATTTCATCCAAAAAAACTACACACCTTATGATGGTGATTCTAGCTTCTTGGCAGGCCCAACAGAAGCAACTACAAAATTGTGGCAAGAATGCTGCGATTTGTTCAAAAAAGAACGTGAAAACGGTGGCGTTCTTGACATGGATACAAAAATCGTTTCTACAATCACTTCTCACAAGGCTGGTTATATTGACAAGAGTTTAGAACAAATCGTTGGTTTACAAACAGATAAACCTCTAAAACGTTCTCTACAACCATTTGGTGGTATCAGAATGGCTGAAACTTCTTGCAAATCTTATGGTTACGAAGTTGATCCTGAAATTACAGAAATTTTTACAAAATATAGAAAAACTCATAACCAAGGTGTTTTCGATTGCTATACTCCAGAAATGAGAAAAGCAAGACACGCAGCTATCTTGACAGGTTTGCCTGATGCTTACGGTCGTGGTCGTATCATTGGTGACTACAGAAGAATCGCTCTTTATGGTATCGACAGATTAATCGAAGACAAAAAAGAACAACATGCTTCATTAGATGGCGAAATGAGACCTGAAAAAATCCAATTAAAAGAAGAATTGGCTGAACAAATCAGAGCATTACAAGAAATGGCTGAATTGGGTGATGAATACGGTTTTGATATCAGAAAACCTGCTTCAAACGCTAAAGAAGCTATCCAATGGTTATACTTCGGTTACTTATCAGCAGTAAAAGAACAAAACGGTGCTGCAATGTCAGTTGGTAGAACTTCTACTTTCTTGGATATCTTTATTGAAAGAGATTTGAGAAATGGTGTTATCACTGAAGCTGAAGCTCAAGAAATGATTGACCACTTCATCATGAAGTTAAGATTAGTTAAATTCGCTAGAACTCCTGAATACAATTCATTGTTCTCTGGCGACCCTACTTGGGTAACTGAATCAATCGGTGGTGTTGGTATTGACGGTCGTCACATGGTTACTAAAAACTCATTCCGTTACTTACACACACTAGAAAACTTAGGTACTGCTCCTGAACCTAACATGACAGTATTGTGGTCTAAGAGATTACCACACGCATTCAAACAATATGCTGCTCACATTTCTATCACAACTTCATCTATCCAATATGAAAACGATGATTTGATGAGAGTTACTCACGGTGATGATTATGCTATTGCTTGTTGTGTATCTTCAATGGTAGTTGGTAAAGAAATGCAATTCTTCGGCGCTAGAGCTAACTTGGCTAAGTGCTTGTTATATGCTATCAACGGTGGTGTTGATGAAAGAATTAAAGAACAAGTCGGTCCTAAATACAGACCTATCACTTCTGAATACCTAGACTTCGATGAAGTTATGGAAAAATATGAAGATATGATGGAATGGTTGGCTGGTTTGTATGTTAATACATTGAACGTTATCCACTACATGCACGACAAATATTGCTACGAAAGATCTCAAATGGCTCTTCACGATAGAGATGTTAAGAGATATTTCGCAACAGGTATCGCTGG
>CAKVND010000090.1 GCA_934777245.1 uncultured Candidatus Melainabacteria bacterium
GCTGATTTTTCTTCAGTTTCTACTTCTTCGCCTTTGAACGCAGGAGCAGCTGATTTTTCTTCAGTTTCTACTTCTTCACCTTTGAACGCAGGAGCAGCTGATTTTTCTTCAGTTTCAACTTCTTCGCCTTTAAAAGCAGAAGCAGCTGATTTTTCTTCAGTTTCTACTTCTTCACCTTTGAACGCAGGAGCAACTGATTTTTCTTCGGTTTCTACTTCTTCACCTTTGAACGCTGGTGCTTTAGGAGCTTCTTCGGTTGCTACTTCTTCACCTTTGAATGCAGGAGCTTTAGGAGCTTCTTCAGTTTCTACTTCTTCACCTCTGAACGCTGGTGCTTTAGGAGCTTCTTCGGTTGCTACTTCTTCACCTTTGAATGCAGGAGTTTTAGGAGCTTCTTCGGTTGCAGGTTCAGCTGCTAAGAATGCTTTATTATATGCTGCTAGAGCATTTGCTCCTTTGAATGTAGCTGCAGTTTCAACAGGGGCAGTAACTGTTTCTGTTTTTGGAGCATCGGCCTCAACAGGTTTAGTCATTACTACATTGCCTGCGGTCGCTCTAAAGTTAATTGGACTAATCATGATATTTACCTTCTACAATCTGATACACATTACTTAAAACAAGTCAATTTTTAAAATTGCTATTTGTTTAATAAATCTTTACATTTATTTTTCTAAAAAAGCTCCCTTCTTTTGAAGAGAGCTTTTTAAACTTATTACGCTTCAGCAGGAGCTTCTTCTGCTTGAGCTGCAGCAGCTGCTTCTTCTGCTTTTCTTGCTTCTTCTTCAGCTTTCTTGGCTTGAGCTTTCTTAGAAAGTTTAACTACTTCTGATTTTTTGTAGTTTAACGTACCGTCTTCATTACAGTTAGCCATTAAGTATTTAACTGTATCTGTAGGTTGAGCACCTTTTTTTACCCATGCTTCAGCAGAAGCTTTGTTTAATTTCATTTCTTTTGTTTTTGGATTGTAGTAACCTAATTCTTCAACAGGTTTACCTTCACGTTTTGTTGTAGAGTTGATAACAATAACTCTGTATGTTGGAGCTTTTTTAGCGCCTAATCTTTTCAATCTGATTTTTAACATTTCTTTTTCCTTCTTTATCGTTTTAATATAAGTGGAGCATCTTAACTTGATAGATTGGCTCCTAGCCGCTTATACAAAACAGGCCATTAGAGGATATGCCTGTATATTTATAAATAATCACAAAAACGCATAATAATCAATAGATTGTTAAGTTATGTATTAATTAATTCTTCTTTTATGCACAAAGCAACTTCTTCTGCGGAATACTTATCGGATAAACGTTCTTTAACTTTAGCTAATTCGTTTATCATCCATTCTCTATATTGTTTATCATAAAGATTTTTTTCTGTTTCATAACAAATATTTTCAACACTAAATTTTTGCTGAATAAGTTCCGGCACAATATCTTCATCCATAATAATATTTGGTAATGAAACGCGCGTGATACATCTGACTAATAAATATATTAAATAAATTAACCAAGGGCCACGGTATGCAATTATCATCGGGACTTGGTATAAAGATGCTTCCAGAGCTACCGTTCCTGATGCTAAAATCAAAGAATCAGAAACACTTAAAAGCGCTTGATTTTCACCTTTAATCACTTTGAAATCAGTATTTTTAATATATTTATCAAAAATATCATCTTTCAAATTTGGTGCATGCGAAATACAGAATTGCACTTCAGGATGACGTTTTTGCAATTCTTTTGCTGATTTAATGAACAATTCACCAAAAAACTTCAATTCAATCGGACGTGATCCAGGGAAAACAGATACTAGCGGACGATTTACATCCAAATTATGTTTTGCAAAAAACTCTGCTCTGTCAGCTTTAGCAGGTAACTGTTTAACCAACGGATGTCCGCAATAATGAACGTCAATTCCTTCTTCTTTATAGATTTTAGGTTCAAATGGAAATATGCACAAAACCTTATCTACAAATTTTTTAATGCCTTTTATTCTCCATTTACGACTTGCCCAAATTTGCGGAGGAATATAATGGAAAACTTTTATACCACTACCTTTAAGCCTTTTCGCAACTCTTAAATTAAAAGTGCCGTAATCAATAAGTAAAACCAAATCCGGCTTAAAATCATTCAAAATATAATCCGCAACTCTCTTTTCTAAAGAAAGGTGATCGACAATCATTTTGAAATTCAAGCCGAACCCTGACATTTTCGAATGATCACAAAACAACTTTGCTCCGGCAGATTTTAAATTTTCGCCTCCAATACCTTCAACGACAACATCAGGCATAGATTGCTTTAAAATCTCTAGAACTTTACTTGCGTGAATATCACCGGAGTATTCGCCGGTTATAATAAAAACTTTTTTCATAATTAAACAGCCATTACTACAATGTTATGCTTGTTTGCATATTTAATAACTTCTTCTCTATCCACAATAATTGTTTCGCCGGCTTCAACCGCAATTAAATCAGCCTTGTATTTATGCATAGTTTTTAAAGTTCTTAAACCGATTGCAGGAATGTCAAATCTCTTATCTTGAGAAGGTTTTGCAACTTTTATAACTCTTGAATTTTTCTTTGCAATTTTGCAGCCGCGTTTGATGCATTTATCTGTACCTTCGATTGCTTCAACTGCCATAACCATTTTGTCTTTGATAATTACAGATTGTCCGACATCCAGTTTGCCTGTTTCTTTGGCTAACCAGTAACCGTAGTTTACATCATCAACTTGTTCTTGAGTCGGTTGAACTTTGCCTAAAATTCCGGATGGAATCATTAAATTCTTTATAAATAAGGTTTGGTCTAAGATTGTAATGCCAATCTTCTCTAATTCTTCAATAATCATTAGCATAACTTTATCATCATTAAGTCTGATTGCTTTTTTGATGAAATCAAGTGCGCGAGCATCAAATTTTGGACGCTTAATCAAAATTGTTTTGCTAACTTTTCC
Organism: uncultured Candidatus Melainabacteria bacterium; assembly: GCA_934777245.1. Next base: position 2,943 of record CAKVND010000090.1, read on the forward strand.
CAAAAATGTAATCTGTTTAACACCTTCTGCTTTCAAAGTATCTTCTATTTTTTGTACTTCTCCGGGACAGAACGAATAAACTTTTGAACAGTATTTTTTTAGTTGCGCATAATTATCATTTGATAAAGAAATCGCAACGACATCAAATCCGTTTTCTTTCGCATATTGAGCCATTTTTACAGGTAAAAGTCCATCGCCTGCAATCAAACCTTGTTTTTGTTCTAATGCTACTGACATTATAAAATCTTTCCTCCAACTTTTTTCTAATAATACTATAAACATGCCAAAGTTAGAATAAAGTATTAAGTTTGATTAAACAAAGGTATTCAATATTTCAATTTTTATACTACAAACAAGGAATTAAGTTGCAACTCTCGCTTCCTCTGATTGTAACAACTCTACAATTTTTGCAATAGTCCGAGGGAAATATTGTTGATAATAAAAATCTCTTATTCCCATAAAGCTTCGTTGTTTTCCGGTTTGTCTTAATGCGTTTGAATCTGCAACACGTTCAGATGCATCCATTCCATCTTTCATCAAATAAGACATTCTGGCTTGTTCATCTGAATTTGTATTTTTTAAGAAATTAGCTAACTCTTCTTGATAAATTGCATTTACCTCTTCGTTACCGGATATTTTGCCATTACCATTTTGACCTAAATATAAATCTATATAATGTCCCCATTCATGTGACAATATTGTTAAATTTAAATCTTTATCTAAAAGAGGATGAGACATAACTAATTCTTTAGTACTGTTTTGGTAAGAACCGTTATCTGCAGTGCTTAAATAATTATCGTATGCT
>CAKVND010000091.1 GCA_934777245.1 uncultured Candidatus Melainabacteria bacterium
CCAAAATTCGTGATTTTGGTATGGTTCCTGCAGGAACTTATAGCATCAATTTTGAGGTTCAGGCAACCGATGTTGATACAAATCAAATTGCATCGACTACAACGTTTAATTTGCAGTTTATAGTTCCGTCTATTCAAGAAATTAGTTTGCATGGTGAAGTCCCAAGGATTACAGTTGGGGCATCTGATGCGTTTAATAAAAATAAAAAAATTACAAATGAAACATCACCTTTAGTTTATATCAATTCTAATTGTGATTGGGAATTATCTGTAAATGCTGATAATTTTGGTGATAGAGCAGGTAATTATTATATAAGAACTGTAACATCTTCTGCGAATGTTGGCGAGCGCTTGCAGGAAAGAGTTTTGTTACAGGAAGGAAAAGAAATTATTTTAGCTAAGGGCAAAGCCCCTGCGAATAATGAATATGTTTCGGTTGAGTATTCGGTCGAAACAAAAGACGGCAAGTTTTTACCTGCCGGCAATTATGACAACAAGGTGCGCTATATCTTGCGTGAAGCTGGGTAACGCGTTCCCTCCCTAATTAGGGAGGGTTAGGGTGGGTATTAATCCCAAACATTCCACTATGACAATGTCGATACCCATCCGCATCCGTAACTCGCTCCGCTCGAACGGCTGCGACCTCCCTAACGAGGGAGGTGTTCAAAAAGACAAGGAAACAACATGTTCAAGACACTAAACAAAAAAATACTAACAACAACTCTCGCGTTATTTATGACAATACCGGCTTTCGCGTCAGTGGCGGTTTCACCTACGCGTATAGAAATTAATGCGAATAAAATTAAAAATAATTACATAACAACCGCTATTGAAGTAAAGGGCGACTCTCAAGTTCCTATGCGTTTTAAGGTTTATCCGGGATATTTTACGATAGATAACAAAGGCGAAGTTGTAATGGTTGATAAAGCAACAAATGACCCACACGATTTGTCTAAAAAAATCCGCTTTGTACCATCAGAATTTACTGTTGCCCAAGGTAAATCGCAAAAAGTCAGATTGAATATAGCAAACTTAAATCAATTACCTGATGGCGAAAATAGAACAATGTTGTACATTGAAGACATTAATCCTAAAGAAATGAATATCCCAACTGGAAATGTAGGAATTAATGCGCAATTAATAGTTAAAACAAGAATTGGTGTTCCGGTATACATTGATAAAGGTAAAGTTACAAAGGATGCTGAAATTGAATATTTAAATGTTGTTAAAGAAAAAAATGCTTATTATACAAATATGAAAGTTGTTTCTAAAGGTAATAGCAAAGTTAGGTATACTGGAAAAGTTCAAATAATGCAAGGAAAAAAATTAGTTAGTGAATACAACCTAAGCGAAAAAGTTGTAGGTGCAAATAATTTTTATGTAGATAAACAAAAAATAGAAATGAATAATATTAAAGAATCCGGTGAATATACTTTAAGAACAGTTTTATCTTTCTTTGATGAAAACGGAAAAAGAAAGAATATAAAAAAAGAAACAAATTTAGTTATACAAGGTAATATGTAGTACAAGAAAAGAAAGGAAGGTTTACCCCTATGAAAAAATTTACTAAATTTTTACCGATTGCAATGGCGTTAATGTTGATTAGCCCTGCATTTGCTGCAACATCGAACAATGCTCAATCGACAATGACACTAACAGTGCCACCTTTTATTAACATTACTAAAAATGCTGATTCTAAAGAAACAGCTACTGCCAGCTTTGATGACACTTATACAACAATTAATTTGGATCAAGCTATGAGCGGTTTATACACTGTTATTACAAATAAACCCGGTGAAAAAGTGAAAATATCAGCAACTGCATTAGCTGATGGTGCCGAAACGCCAGCTTTATTCGGTACAGACGATAAAAACCTTAAACTAGTTCTTACTAATATTGGCACAGGAAAAAATCAAGCAAAAGCTACTGCCATAACCAATTGCAAAACAGGTCCAGCAATTGCTGATAATGCAAACGCAATTTGTTTCAGCATAACACCTACAGTTACACCTGATGCTGCTTCTGGCGCAAAAGAACCTCTTACAGCTGTTATGGGCGACGATGGTTACGGAGTAACTTACACTATTGATAATGGTAAATATGGTTTTAGTTATGTTTTAGCACAAACTGCAGAAGCAAATACATTCTCTACTCATGATACAAATGGTACATATAAAGCTACATTGACATTATCTCAAGTAAACCCTTAGTAAAAGGATAAAATGAATAAAGCAAAATCACTAAAATTATTAATATTTTTGATTACTGCAACTTTTGTTGCAGGAAAAGCTTATGGTTACGCAGAAGCTGAACAGGCGTTACAAACGTCTGTTCAGCCGGCTGTATCCATTGTTAAATCTGATGCTTCTATCGAAAATCTTGACGCAAATCCTGAACGGGGTACGCATAGTGGATTTAGAACTATTTTTAATTTAGAAACAAATGGCACGGATGATGATTATGATTTTTTAATAGAATCAAGTATTTTGACTTCCGGAAGCACTGTTTCTGCATACGGAAATAATGGTTGTATTTTATTTGGACATACTCTTGCGACTCCGACATTAGACGCAATAGAGAATGCAAAAGCTGGAGGTAACAACAACGCAAACGTAATTGCATATCCTGTTACCATAGAAACTACAAATCCGTTCACATCCGCTTTTGACGGCGGTAACGGCAAAGGTGCTTGTTACGTAGTCAAAGTGAATGGTGGTGACAAAGGCACTGTAACACATACAGTATCAGGAACACCAATAAGCGGCACATATAGCGTAGGACAAGACCAAGCAGGGACTTATCAAGCTACGGTCACGTTCACGGCTTATAGCAAATAGAAAATCCTCCCTTTATAGGGGGAGGAAGTAGCTGTTTACGAGCGAAAGCGAGTATTACAGATACAGGTGGGGGCTTACTGTTCCCAAAAACATGTTAAATAGAAAATCAGGGCAAGGATGCCCTTAGTGGAAGAATTGAACATTGAAAAAGTAAAGAGAAATGAGGGAATATAAAACTCTCTCCCTCGGAGAGGGAATGACCGAGAATGCGGGTTTGACGTTTTGTCCTTCTCCGAGGGAGAAGGTAGAATTTCAAGTTGAGCCTTGCGAAACTTAGAAATTCGGATGAGGGTTCAATTTTATGGGTTGTCACGCCTCTTGCGAGGCTCGCAATGACGGCACACTTGGAAGTCAGACGCCAAGTCATTGCGAGGAAGGATCGTTTAAATGGGTGACGAAGCAATCTATAAAATTAATATAACCCTCTCCCTAACCCTCCCCCAAAGGGAGGGAATGACCAAAATTTGCGAATTGGGTGTTAACCCCTTCCCTTGTTAGGGAAGGTTGGGATGGGTATTGATTTTGAGTTAAAAGTTGACCGTGGAAGGTTATATGGTGCAAAAAATTGCACCCTACAATTTCTTAATTAAAATATGTTCAATATAGAAGATATACAACTTTTTAAAATTTTAAAATAATTTTCCATTTTCAACTTTCCATTTTCCATTGATAGAAACCCACCCGCATCTGTAACGCTCAGCAAAGCTTCGCGAACAGCTGCGACCTCCCTGACTAGGGCGGTAACTCTTCACTTTTTCAACCAATAAACCATCATGTTAGATAGAATAAAGAAAAACTTAATAATTTCAGCAATAGGCTTGGCGTTAACCATGCCTGCTTTTGCTGTTGATTCTAC
>CAKVND010000092.1 GCA_934777245.1 uncultured Candidatus Melainabacteria bacterium
GTTCAAGGTGGTGTTACTACCGCTCAAAAAGTACATTTCGGACAAAATGTGTCAGACGAGCGAGGTAATGCTATTGTAAATCAAATCGGACGAAAATTAATGCAAGCTTCCGGCATCAATAAAAAAATCTATTTTGTTTATTCTACAGAAAAAGAAGTGAATGCTCAAACAGAAATTAACGGTACAGTTACAGTATTCAAAGGAATTATGGGCTGTTGTGAAAACGAAGACGAATTAGCTTTTGTAATCGGTCACGAAATCGGACACGCTGACGGCTACCATGGAGTGAAAGCAACTGTTGTTAACACAGGTTTGAACTACGGTGCGGAACAAGCTCAAAGAGCTCTTAATAACACTTTTAAAAGTGCATGGAACGGTGTTGGATTAGGTGGTAAAACTACTTGGTCTAATGTTGCGGTAAATAAAACTCAAGAATTAGGTGAAGCAACTTATTCTAAAGCACACGAAAACGATGCTGACTTAAAAGCCGTAGATTATATGGTTAAGTGCGGATATAACCCTCTTGCAGGTGTTTCAATTTTGAGCAAAATCGGCGTTGCTTATCCTGATTTATTCGAGGATCATCCATCAACCGATAAGAGATGTCAAACAGTTTACAATTATGTAAAACAAAAATATCCGCAATACATTTCTCAAGGCTATGACACACAAGCTTACAAAGATGCGTATGAAACTTATATCAGACAGTAAGTTTAAGTCACGTTGTACCCCTCACCCCCAGCCCCTCTCCCGCAAGGGGCGAGGGGAGCAAAGAAACAAACAAGAAAGGAATAATGCAAGATGAAAAAGAAAATTTTATTATTAGTAATGTCAGCAGTGCTTTTGACAGGTTGTGTAAGTCAACAAAGTACTGTTACAATTGATAAAAAAGCAAATGCAACGATTGAAAAGAAATTTAGCTATGGCTCAACTTATGCATCTGATGAGTTATCAAAAAAAGCCGCAGAATATTTTTTGAATGGAGTTAAAGCGCAAAATCCTGTTTCTTTGCAGAAATATAAGACTGATGAAGATATGGGTTATATTGCAATTCTTAAACCCGGTAACGTTATTGATAATGATGCTTTAGCGATAGAAAGTTTCTTTAAGCCAAATGAGGGGACTAAAAACATCAACTGTCAAAAAGAAAAGAAAGTCGTTTCTTGCAAGGCTGATTTCAATATAAACCTAAAAAATAAAGATTTGGAAAAATTGTTGGCTGAAAATGGTTTGACTTATGATGACTTAGAACCATATGTTTTAATCATGAAATTACCAAATCAAGCAGTATCACATAATGCGAATTTCTTTGACTTAGAAAAAAATACTTACGTATGGGAAATTCCTGCCGGTGGTCAAGCTGATGTGAAGATTAATTTTAATATTTAATTATAAAAGCCTGTCATGTTCAATAATTAACATAGAACAAGAGAATAAAAAAGAAAGGAAAAAAAATTATGACAATGAGTTTAGCAAATGCTATTAAAGATGTTAGAAAAGATGAACATTGGATTCAGAAAGTCCTTGGATGTTATGTCTTGTATATATTAGGTTTTTTGCCTGTGAGCCTTGTTTACCATTTGTCAGGTGAAGCGGTTAATGTCGGAGTTTTAATTTCTGCAATAATCTCAATTGTAGCATTGTTATTTTTAACTGGTTTTATATTCAAATCCGCAAACAATGCGATGAATAACGATACGTTCAAAATGGCAGAGTTTTCTGATAAAAACCTTCTATTGCTTGGGTTGAAAACAGTTGTTGGTTTTATGGTATTTTCATTTTGGGCAATGATAGTCATTTTTGCACTGGCACTAGTGTTTTCACTAATATTTTTAGTTATTTTTGCAGCAGCATACTTTATTTTATCAGCAATACATGTAGACCAAACTATTCTTGTAATTTTTGGTTCAATTGCCGGAACTGTTGGTAGTATTGCTATTGGCTTATACTTTGGACAATATTTTAGTGCTGCAATGGCATTTTATATTAAAACACTAAATATCAGCAAATTTTTCGCTTTAAAAGAACAAATTGATATGCTAAAAGATAATCAACACGCAGCTTGGACACTTATCGGCAAAAATATTTTGTACAGCTTACTATTTACTGTAATTGTAGTTGCACTTTGCGTGTCAATAATCGGTATGTTCGCATTGCCGTTTGTATTTATTTACGCATACTTTGTGTGCTACAACCTTTTAGCTCAATATGCTAAAGAAGTTGATATTGATAAATATTTGAAAGGTTAATGTTTTTATATGGCGGAAGCACACGCTTCCGTCATCCTTTACAATTAGAGGTATTTATAATGGCTAAAAGAAAATGGAAACTGAAAAAGCAAGACAAATTACTTCAAGAAATGCAAGCGAAAGAAAAATTGGATTTTAATTTAAAATTAAAAGATTTGGTTTTGCCGATAGGAGTTCTTTTGCTAATCGGTATTATCAAGGTTTCGTGCGAAGCGATTCCGTCAATGTTGGTTGATATCGACCAATTTACACTAGACGCTAAGCAAAAACAAATTGCTAATACTTACTATATTGAAGGTGAAACTTTTACGACAAGAAATCCTGAAAGCAGTATTTTTGAGAAAAACAGTTTCAAAAATATCTATAACAGCGATTTGTGGTATTTTGAATCACGAGAATATTTGGATAAAGACACTATTTCGCCTGACAAAATTGTTGCATTCTATGATAGACCGAATTTGTACACTTATTTGGTAAATGCTGATGAAAAGAAACCGCATTTGTTCGGTCCTGATGGTGTTATTTATGGCGAAGGCAATTTAGATTATCAAGAGGATTTGAAACACGATAAAGACACGACTTTAGAGCAGTCAGTAAATCGCCGAAATTATTTGGGCAATTGCTTGATTCATTGGTACGATTCGACTTGTGATGCAAATTACAATTATTGGGACAAAAACGAAACTCCGAAAATCACAAAGATTACGAAAGACTGCGTGTATATAAAATTTAGTGAAAATCGAGAGGCTTGTGTAAGCAAAGAATATGGCATTGCGACTTATTACAAACAAAAAACAACCGCACCGAACGAAGAAGTAATTCACGAAACGACAGTAATTGAGTTGAAAGATAAATTTAAGGATGGCTACAGGTTTGATTTTTCGACATTAGAAATTCCGCAGGATAAGAAGTTGAAAACAGAAGAAGAGTTTCACAACGAGCCGGGGTAAAATGATATGCAATTGCCATTGAACACGACAAAAAAAAAGAGAGGAAAGAACAAGTTTACAATTTTTAATAAAATATGAACAAAAATAAAAAATATTCGTTATACAGGTATTACAAGTACCCCAATTGTCACTCCTTCCCTTGTTAGGGAAGGTTGGGATGGGTATCAATTGAAATATGATAAAAGATTTAAAACAACTTTCAACTTATTGAAACCCACCCGCATCTGTAAGGTTCGGCACAGCCTCACCAACAGCTGCGACCTCCCTAATAAGTGAGGTAAGTCCCTCACCCCTTTTGAAGAAAAACGTCCAAAAAGAAAAGAGCAACAATGAACGAAGAAAACAAAAATTTAAGTAATAATCCGATAAATGGTGCATCAATGCCTAAAGGTGTTGATGATAAAGAAAACAGCTTTGCACCGCCGGAAGCTGTTAATTCTGAAGTGGATATAAAAAAGCTTACGGAAGAAATTGAAAAAAATCC
>CAKVND010000093.1 GCA_934777245.1 uncultured Candidatus Melainabacteria bacterium
ATGACCAATTAGTTTATCAACCTTGCTTAAAAATACCTTACACACAATCTAAGACAGGCTCTAAGATTGTTGATGGTGGTTATAGAGATAGAGTGCAAGATATGTATGAGCAATATGGTTATACACATTATTATACTCTTGGTGACACTGATTTTACTTTAGCGACTTGCAAAGGCTCTGATGTGGTCGAAAGTGGTGATAACTACGAGCAAACAGCAGACTTAACGCTAAAGCAATGGGGTAGTGCTACAAGCGGACAAACAGTGAATTTGTTGCCGTATAAAGATACAAATTATGCCGTAACATTGGCAAACAGTAGTAAGACAAAGAATTCTTTTATAGCGAATGCGACAGGGGATTATTGGACTGTTGGGAAAACAGTACTGGGATAAAATAAGGAAAATTTTATGAGTATAGAAATAAATAATGAAGGTATAATTGTTTTATACCAAGGTGATAGTGGAAATATTACAATATCAGGATTGGATACAAACAAAAATTATATCGTATATTTTGCAATACAAGATGAAAAACAAAATCTTATAGGAAATGAATTGCATGTTGCAAGTAATAAAAGCGATTTTGTAGTATTTTCTTTAACGGCTGATTTTACAGACTTGTTGATAGTACCAAAAGGTAAAAGCTATGCAATTTATACTTACGGAATAAAAGTCTGTGATACAGAAACTAAAACAGAAGATACTTTAATCATCGAAGGTAGTAATTATGGGGATAAAAATTTAATTATTGTTTATCCTCGAAAGGTTATGGGTATTTAATTTGAAAGAATGGTATTCAAACAAAGATGTAGGGGTATTTTTTGATGATATACCGCATGTGGGAATAAGATATTTTGTTCCTAATATGAGCGAAGAGGATAAAAAATCTATTGAAAAATACCCCTTTGTTAATAAAAAAGCCTTGAAGGTGCGTCTTGCGGATTATAAAAAATATAAAACATATAATTTTGAAATTCCCAAAGGCTATTGTTATGACGGAGCTTCCATCCCTAAACTATTTTGGCGTGTTATCGGTTCTAATACCGATAACCGCTTTTTAGTAGCGGCGTTAATTCATGATGTGTTATGCGAAAACCATAATTATATAAATAATGATAAAAATTTTTCTACTGAGGTTTTTAATTCTTTATTAGAAGCGAGTCGGGTTAATGCATTTAAACGTTTTTGGATGAAGCATTCGGTAAATATTTTTCAAATGTTTTGCGGATGGAGGGATTGAATATGGTTAAATATAAACTATTAGATAAACAAAAAGAGTTTATAGAAATTCCTCATTCTGAATCATTAGATGTTGCAATTTATCAAGGTGGTTATGGAAGTGGAAAAACTTGGTGTGGTTCGCTTTTAGGAATTCTATTGGCTAAAAAATATCCGGGGTCACGAGGTTTAGTCGGTGCAAAAGAATATGAACTTGTTAGAAAGACTACACTTGTTTCTTATCTTGACCACTTGGAAAACTTTGGTTACATACAGGATAAAGATTATACATATAATAAACTTGAAAAAATGATAAAATTTTCAAACGGTTCTGAAATTTTGTTTTCTGCATTAGAAGACCCTGAACGCTTTAAATCTTTGAACTTACATTGGGCAGAGATTGAAGAGGCGTCACAAATTACGGATTCTTCATTTAAACAACTCATTGGACGTTTAAGAAATACTTATAGAGGAAAAAACTGGGTAGATTTTCGTTATCGTTTGTTCGGGCATACAAACCCACAAGCGGATAAGGGGTGGATTTGGCAGAGATTTGTTGAACATTCAAAAGAAAATTATCGTCTTATTATTGCGCCAACTACAAATAATATTTATCTACCGCCACATTTTATTCAATCAATGAAGGAAAGTTTTGATGAAGAATATTATAAGATAAACGTATTGGGCGAATTTGGGGATTATTCTTCAGGGCTTGTTGTTAAAGGTTTTGACGAAGGAAATAAACTAAAGCTTAAATATAATCCTGATTTACCTTTACATTTAACTTGTGATTTTAACGTTGATCCTATGTGTTGGGCGTTGGCTCACAAGGATGATGAAAATGTTTATTTTTTCGATGAAATTGTGATTGAAAACACTTCAACTCAACAATGTATCAACGAATTTATCCGAAGATATCCGAACCATAAATCATCAATAATTATAAATGGTGACGCTTCAGGTGATAATAGAAGCACGCAGAGCGAGTATACGAATTACGCAATTATAAAAAATAGTTTACTTGAATATGGCTACAAGGATGTTAAATTCAGGTTAAGAGATTATAATCCGCCAATTATGAACAGAATTTCTGCATTTAACGCTCGGGTTAAGAATTCAAAAGGCGAAAGGCATTTGTTTGTCGACCCAAGACGATGCAAGTGGATTTTGTATAATATATATAATTTGTCATTTAAAGAAGGAACCAGTATTGTTGATGTTCCGACGCATAATCAAATTAAGTCTAATCGAGATTTTAAATTCTTGGAACATCCGTTTGATGCGATAAGTTATTTGGTCGAATACTATTGGCGTTTAAGAGGTTAAAACCTCTTAAACGCCCAATTTTGCAAAAAATTGGTCATTTCCTCATCTTACTTGTACTATTTTTTGATAAAAGAAATATAGTTAATAAATGGCTGGATTCCTCGGTTCTAATTGAGCTACCACAATTGTCCAAAAATAGCATAAATATCTATTCATAAATTGGATTGCTTCGTCACTATAAAAATCGCTGTTCCTCGCAATGACAGGACGTTAGACTTCCGAACATACCGTCATTGCGAAGGCGATTAGCCTGAAACAATCTAGCATTTTTAACTATTATTTTCAAGGCTATACATTTTAAAAAGTGATATAACATTTTATCCTCTTTTAATATTTAAAAAATCCAATTATAACTACACTTTCGCCCACTTATGTAACGATTTGTAACAATATCCTTCAAAACGCTAAAGTTTTTCAAAAATATGCCGATATACATAATGTAAAGAAAAGCAAAAGTTTTAAAAGGAGTAGAAAAATGACAGACGGAATCGGAAGACTTTCAGGATATGGTAACTATGGTGTTGGCGGTTACGTTCCTCAAAGAAGAAACGGAGATGTTCAAAAAGAAGGCCAACCACAAGAACAAGTTTTAACAAATAATCATGCAGAAACTCAAGTAGACCCTTCAAAGGTTATGGATTTTCTTGCAAGTAACAATTTCTTTGTAGCTCCTCAAACTACTAAAGAAACCGCAGATGTTGATGGTGCAAATGCCGTTGATGCCGCAACACAAGATAGAGTTGCAGGTTATATGGAACAATTTGAAATGATTTACGGAATTGTTCAAGAAGAATTCGGCGAAGAACTGGCACCTGCCGTTATGGATATCGTAATGGACAGATTGATGGGTATGGCTGAATAGCAAAATTTTTCTCTTTTTCTTTATTTTTCTACACTAATCTTTATAAGGCTGATTTTGAATAAAATCAGCCTTTTTTATTGCCTTTATACTTTAACTTTTAATAAAAAAAGACCTTCCAAAAAGGAAAGTCTTTTATAATTGCCCTTGGCCAGACTTGAACTGGCACCGAGGGTGAACCCCGATTGGATTTTAAGTCCAACGCGTCTACCGATTCCG
>CAKVND010000094.1 GCA_934777245.1 uncultured Candidatus Melainabacteria bacterium
TCAATATTTGCACTAGGTATCGGACCATATATTACTTCATCAATCATTATGCAGTTAATGGCTGTAATTATTCCTGCATTGGAAAAATTACAGAAGGAAGATGGCGAAGCCGGTAGAAGAAAACTTTCTCAATACACAAGATTATTTACTGTTGTATTGGCAGTTTTTCAAGCACTAATATTTGTAGGCTATATGTCGCACCTTCCTAGTACAATTGTAGCTGGTGTAAATCATGTTATGTTTTACATCTCTGCCATTGTTTCATTGACAGCCGGTTCTGTTCTTGTAATGTGGATGTCTGAATTAATTACAGAAAAAGGTATCGGTAACGGTGGTTCTTTAATCATCTTTGTTGGTATCTTATCAGGTATTCCATTGTATTCAAAAACAACCGCACAAATGATTCAAGGTGAGCCATCACTTATGTGGGGATTGATTCTATTACTTGCAATCTTCTTTGTAACAATGATTTTCGTTGTTGTAATGCAAGAAGCAATTCGTAAGGTTATTATTGTTAATCCAAAAAGACAAGTTGGTAACAAGGTTTATGGCGGAGTAAATACATTTATTCCGTTCAAACTTAACCCTGGTGGGGTTATGCCAATTATCTTTGCTGTAGCAATTTTATTGTTCCCATCAACTATTTTGAGTTTGGTTGGACAAGCGAATTTGCCTGCTGGTTGGGTACAAGATTTTGTTCTTACATTGAATAAAATTTTCAATCCTGGCGGACCTATTTACTACGTTATATATTTTGCAATGATTGTTGTGTTAACATTCTTCTACGCATCAATCATGCCAAATATGCAACCAAAAGAAATTGCAGATAACCTAAAAAAATACGGTTCATCAATTCCAGGTATTAAACCGGGAAGACCGACTGCTGAAGCGTTGGATAAAATCTTAACAAAAACTACTTTCATTGGTGCAATGGGCTTAGGTATAATTGCTCTAGTACCTGCGTTTGCAAGTTATATAACTAAGATTACAACTCTTCAAGGTATCGGTGCTACTTCTTTAATCATCATGGTTGGTGTTGCGCTTGATTTGATTAACCAAGTTAAAACGCATTTGCTAGCAAGAAATTACGAAACATTCTTGAAGGATTAGTGATAAAAATTAATTAAAAAAATCGGACTTGAAAATATTTTCAAGTCCGATTTTTTTAACCATAATAAATTTTTATTAAACAACTTCATTTATTTGAACAAAATTTTTATAATAATAATTATAAACCATTACAGCCACAAATACTAAATAATAAAAATTAATAAGCGTAAAAATAAAATGCATTACAACATTTGCGCCAAACAAAGTTGTAAAAATTGACAAAATAAAATATGAAACAAACAGGATTAAAAATAATCCGAAGTTTGTAAAAAACTTTTTGCTGAACAAGTCTTTTAATGACACAAAATAAGCTTTGAACGGATTTTTTTCTTTAAAAAATAAAGCGGGAGAATAAAACATAATTAAAAAATATGTTACTGACATTGTAAAAAATAAAAGCATATTCCAAGCGTTGAGTTTGAACAATTCCTCTTGAGTCAAACCACTTAAAAATGCTTTCATAGCAACAATTGATTCCATGCCTTTAGTCAAAGCTTCGGGAGTAATTCCTATATCACCGATTAGCTTCATTCCAACAAAATAAGAAACAAGGATTAATAAAACAGAAATAACCATCGTATTAATCATGAGTCCTAGAACCGATAAAAAATATTCTCCAACGCCTGCCGGAAATTCTTTTAATAATACATTCGGATCTTCTTGCTCAGGATTAGAAACACAAGTTTTAATCATAAAAAACCAACCTGATAAAAACGCACCGACCATTAAACCAAATAAAAGAAGTGCAATTAACAAGCTTAATAAATTACCGCCGACAGAAAATAAAATATACAAGCTTGATAAAAGTGAGAATAAAATTAATGGTGTTGCTAAAATTATGTACTTATTTGTAAGTTGAAAACTATCTTTTATGTAACTAAGCATTTTTACTCCTAAACTCTGTATTGAATAACGGATTGTTCAATAATGTCATCTGAAACCTTTGACGCAAAATCTCTAAAACTATTGCTGATATTTGATGAAGGATTAACTTCCGAAATCGCTATACCTTTATTAATTGCTTCCATAATCGTAAAATAATTATTCGGAATTTTCCAATAAACTTTTTGTGCAAGCGTATTTTCTATATCGTCAATCTTGATTTCATCATTGTCCATATAACGATTAACTACAATTTTAACCTTGTCTTTCGGATATCTTCTTGAGTGGAACAAATTCAAACATCGTTGCGCATTTCTTATTGCAGGAATATTTACAATTGTTGTAAACATAATCCAATCTGAACAATCAAGAATTTTAAGCGAATTTTCATCAATATTTGATGACATATCAACAATAATATATGAAAATTCTTTTCTCAAAGCTTCAAAAAGCGCAGGAATTTGCTGCGGTTTAATACTTTCTGCCTGCTCAATATAATTTGGGTCAGACAAAATATAAAGCGATGTGTCTTTGTATTTTTCAAACGCTTTAATTAAATTTGAGTTTTCATTATTCACCAATTTATTTAAAACATAATTAACGTCAAACACAGGATTTAGATTTAAAAATGTTGAAACATCACCCAATTGCAAGTTTAAATCCAAAAGCGCAACTTTGTCTTTCGCGACTTTTGCTAATTCTAAAGCCAAATTAATTGCAATTGTGGTCTTGCCTATTCCACCTTTGTTTGAGTAAACAGTAATAATTTTTGACTGAGTTGGAATTTCATCCGCAGAAACACTAGATAAAGCCTGTAGTATTCTGCTTAAATCTTCTTTTAGAACAGGTTTTGGTAAAAATTCTTTTGCACCCAATCTTAAAGCACGTATTATATCGTTAGTAGAACAATCTGTTGAAGTTATTATTAATTTTGAAGTGCAAAGTTTGATTCTATCAGCCATTTCTTTGATATCTTCGCCATTTGTAGAAATATCCATTATAACGATACAATTTGATCCACATTTTTTAACTTCTTCATAACCATCTATATAATCATCAAAAAGCTTGATATCATCTACAAAATCAAAACTTTCTAAATATGATTTTATAATTTCTCTGGAATTGCTATTTTTATCAAAAACAATTACCGAATTTTGCATCTCTAACCTCTTCTTGTTAAATACTCATTTTAATATACATCAAATCAAATCTTTGAACAATCAACTTTTAGACTATTTTGAATAAATATGCAATTAAAATTAGAAAAATTTGAGAGCTTAGATTATAATAGAAAAAAGAGTTATATTATGTCAAATAAAATTAATGCGATAAAAGTCAGAGGGGCAAAAGTACACAATCTTAAAAACATTGATGTTGATGTTCCCTTAAATAAAATTGTAGGAATTGCAGGCGTTTCAGGTTCCGGAAAATCTTCTCTTGCACTTGGAGTTTTGTATTCAGAAGGTTCAAGAAGATATTTAGAAGCTCTTTCAACTTATACCCGACGCCGAATGACACAAGCAGAAAAGGCTCTTGTTGACGAAATTCTATACGTTCCGGCTTCTCTTGCCT
>CAKVND010000095.1 GCA_934777245.1 uncultured Candidatus Melainabacteria bacterium
TATCAAAACATTGTGTCGGATATCGTGGCGGAAATGTTGTTGAAAGACCTGAAAAATTAGCAAAAGAAATCAAGCAAGGAAAAATTGTTACCTTCACCGATTTCAAAAAAATATTTGACGATTTTATCACTAATATTTTAAACAAACGACCATCTCAAGGTAAGAACCTCAAAGGCTTGTCACCTGATGAATTGTTTAATCAAGAATTTACAGAAATTATTACACCATCAAAAGATGCGCTGAAATTATTCTGCATGAGAACATCACGCAATTTCACTATCGGAAGAAACGGAATCAAAGACAATTCTTTAGGCATAACTTACTGGAATGATTGGTTAATCAGCTATACAGGTGAAAAAGTTTACTTGAGACGTGATATCCAAAACTACAAAGAAGCTTGGGTGTTCAAGTTAGATAATGACGAATTTATCGGAAAAGTTTCTGCCGTTAAAGCCGTTGCTGCATTACACGCTGATAAAATTTCGAAAGAAGAATTCAAAGAAGCAATGTCGATTAAAAAACGAAATCTCAAAATTGCTAAAGAATACATTAAACAAACAAGAGAAATTTCACTTGAAGAACAATGTGAAAACTACAAATATGCTTATGCAACTCTTGAAAAAGAATACCAAAAGCCACAAATTTCAAAAATGGCTAATACAAATATGGACAAAGCAATCCGCAGGAATAAGAAGATGGAGTCTCGTGGAACACAAGATTTGTCAATGTTTCTAGCAGAATCCAAAGTACAAGAGCATCCTCTGTATTTATTTGAAACTGACAAAATCATTGAAGAAAAAATGAAGGAGGTTGCTAATGGATATTAAAACCGAATTACGCTCTCTGATGGAAGCAAAAGGCTTTAGTATGGGCTTTGTATCAACTGCAACAGGAATTGCAAAATCTACAATAAGTATGTGGATGAACGATACCTACAAAGGCAAAATTGATAAAATTAATGACAAAATTAATAATTTTATCCAACGTGAAAAAGAACGCTCTTTGAACGAAGAATTACCTTTTGTTGATACTTCAATTGTAGGCTACATCACAGAAATCGGACGTGTTTGCCATACAACAGGCGGTATCGGAGTTTGTGTAGGTAAAGCAGGACTCGGTAAAACCGTAGCAGTAAAAAATTATACAAAAGAATTCTTGGATTCAATCCTAATAGAAAGCGATTCCGGCTATACGGCTAAATCACTTCTACTTGAGATTCACAAGCGTTTAGGCTTGAGTTCTAAAGGCTCAGTCTACGATTTGATGGGTGAAGTAGTTAACAAATTAAATAATTCAGGCAGATTACTGATTATTGATGAGGCTGAAAATTTACCATACCGAGCCTTAGAAATTGCTCGCAGAATCCACGATAAAACAGGTATCGGAGTCTTATTGGTTGGTAGAAATATTTTGTACGAAAACTTGAGAGGGTACAAAAATCAATACGACCAACTTTATTCAAGAGTTAAATATTTTAAATCACTAAACAGGCTAATGTTGAGCGATGTTATTGATTTATTAAAAGCATCAAATCAGAATCCTGCTCTAGCTGATTCATATTTAAAATATTCAGATGGTAATACAAGAAAATTAGACCATTTGATATCTCACAGCATCAGCATTGCCCACGTAAACGGTAAGGCTGAGGTCGATGATGTTGTGATTAAAAAGACTTCTGAGTTACTGATGGCATAGGGGGAAATAAGTATGAAATCAAAGGTTTTGAAATTCCGACTCGAAACTTGGTTATACATTTTAATAATATTCCTCGCCATTTTTAACTTGGGGGTTCAGTTTGGAATAATACAAGGCAAGCAATTGCTAAAACAAGAATTGGAGTCAAATTATGGTATCATCATTCCAAATTAAGAAAATCCACACCCTCAAAAATTTGTTGAGCATTGATAACGATTTATACATCGATATGCTTATGAGTTTTGGTGTTCAATCTTCTAAAAATCTGACATTTACAGAAGCTAATATTTTATTGGAAATTTTAGAAGAAAAAGCCGTTGCTCAAAATTTATGGGTTAAGCAACCGAAAAAATACGAATCACTAAAACGCAACGAGAATATGGCATCAAGTGCGCAGCTTCGAATGATAGAAAGTCTTTGGCGTGAAATTGCCTACATCAACAACGACAAATTTTCTAAAAGTTCATTGAGAAAATTTTTGAAAAACAAATTTAAGATTGACGACATAATGTTCCTGACAAAAACAAAAGCTACTAAAGTTATTCAGGGTATTATGGCAATTAAAAAAAGTATAAAAAAGGTGTAGCTACCCTTAGAACATAGAAAAAACAGAAGGAGAAAACAATGGAAATGACAATGGTAGAAAACAACAAAATGGGAAATCAGTTCTTTGGTGAAATCGAAACAGAAGAAAAGGAAACAAAAACTAAAGAACAAAGCTTTTTAGAAGAAATCCAAAATATGGCTACCAAAGCAGAAGATGCTTTAGCACAAGCAACTTTTCAATTAGGACAAGCAACACTTGACCCTGATAAATGGAGCGAAAGAAACGTAAAAACGCTTGAATGTAACATTTTGAAAGCAAAAGTAAAATTGCTTGATGACATATCATCAATTTTTATTGATATGTTTAACCCTGCAATTGCGTAGGTCGAAACGGTTGGCTATCTTCTTGGTTGCCGGCGTTAAACGGGTATCGCTCACGCTTTCACCCTCTGCCGGCAATCCGCCAAGCCGACCGTCTTAGAGTAATGCTCTAACTGATGAGACCATAAAAAGAAGAGGACTGATATGGATTACAAACCTTGGATGGATTCAATAACTGTTGAAGATTTACCGAATGACGATTTAAAATTCGTTGCGGTAAATGCCGGAATGAGATGTGCATTAACCCTAATTTTGAGCGTACCGGGGCTTACCGTTAGCATACCTCGGAATGCTTTAAAACTGGTAAAAGAACGCCATATTTTAAATGAATATGACGGTACAAAATTTTCGTTAAACAAATTAGCCGTTGAATGCGAAGTTTCGCAAAGGCACGTTTACAAAATCCTTGAACGGCATTTAAGTTCTACATCTACCCCAAACTCCTAAAACAGTGTATGTCTGTAAATTACATCGTTTCCCACTCCGGCATCTGCCGGAGTTTTTTTTATTTGTTTTTTAATTTTTCAATCTCTGCTTGTAATTCTTTTATATACAAAGCTGCTCCGCCTAAAATATTTCTACAATTAGTATAACCATAAGTTTCGTATATATTGCCTTCTTCAGTAATGCCAACTATATATTTACCTTTTTGAAATAATATTTTTTCTGTCATATTTACCTCCTTATGCTTTTAATCCTAATTTTTCAAGTTCTTCATTTTCTAAGTTTTCAATAGCTGTTATTAAATCCATTGCGATATTGTATTTTTTACCATTTTCATCAACGCAGGTTGCAAATGGGATATTGCCATCTGCATAAACATTTGTCCAAGTGTAAATTACAATTCCAATTTTTTGTGTGTTCCAATTTAAAACCTTTGTTCCAAATAATGTTCTGTCTAAATCTTTTAAATTTTCTAATGCCATAATTTTGTCCTTTCT
>CAKVND010000096.1 GCA_934777245.1 uncultured Candidatus Melainabacteria bacterium
TTTTGCTAGTTTTTATAACGAATTGTAACATTTTTCCCTAATGCCCTAAAGTTTTCTAAAAAATTGCCGATATATAAAATAAGAATAAAATTAAAGGCAATTATGGTCGACGGTAGAATAGATGAACATTTTAGAATAGATAAAGGTGGTATAACTCAAGGCATTCAAAAGGAATTAGGCTTGAGTAGTCAAGAGTGCAAGCAATTAGGAAGTGTGTGGACTCAAATAATAAACGAGTTTGATGACTCAAATAACATGCACGTTTCAAACAACAAAAATGAAGCACCAAATAAAAGCAATAATTATGAAGTTCACAAGGATGCTATTGTACAATTTTCTAAAGATTGTTGGAAAAGAATTGTGGATTTAGTCAACAAGACTCTGCATAAAAATATTCAAATAGAAGAAGCTGAAAATGTAGAAGAAACGGCTAATACATCTCCTAAAAACAATAACGATACTGCAACAACAAATAAACAAAATATTGAAAACGCATACAATGAATTAAAATCAATGACGGGTTTGTTTGTTCAGAAATACAAACTTGATGAAAACAAATTTACACAATCGTTAGAACAAGCACGACAAGGAACATTAAACAGTTTGCCCGAAAATATTTGTAATTCGGCAGATTTTGCAATGAGTATGTTGATGGAAGTTTTTAACGAATTAATGCCAAATAATAAAAAAGAAGCAGTTAAAAATGCATTGATAGAAGTTGCACAACATTATAAAGATATTGAAGGAGCAAATATTGCACATATTTCTTGCAAAGACATTATCGAAAATCCTGAAAAAATTGATGAATTAACAAATAGGTATGTTCCTATTGATACAGAGAAATTTACCCAAGTTGCAAAAGATGCAATTAGTGAATTAATCAACAATTCTGGCAAAATGACTTTCCCTAAAGAAGTAGATAAACAAGAAGTTTTAAACAAACTAAAAAACTATAATCCGGAAAATATTCAAAACCTTAGCGGACATGATAGATTTGGCTTAAAACTTAATGAAAATCCATCTAAGGCTGATATTACAGTTGCAATTTTAAGCGATATTTTGGGCATGAATGGAGCTAAAGAAGATAGAGAAATAAAATCAGAAATAACTTTACGCCAAACCGCAGTTAATAATGTTATGAATATGTATGACGATAATATGACATTAAGAGGAACAAAATTCAGTGAAGTTAAAAATAGAGCAGAACAACATCAACAGGCGATTGATGAAGCCAGAAACTACATAAAATCAAACTTTAAAGTTTCCGGTTTAGATAAACAAGTTGACGAAAAATTGTTTATGGAATGTTTAAATAACATTACACTTGATATTGAAAGCAAGGGAGCAGGCAGGGTTGAAGACGGCATCTTAGCGATTGAAACGAATGATACAGATATATCAGAATGGACAGAAGAAGGAACAACGCAAGCAAGAATGGTTAAATTATTAATCCATGAGGCTTACCACTTGTACCTTTATAAAGATGGTAAGTCCACTAAGGAAGCCACAAAAGAAGAGGAAGCTACTGCTGAAATGTTAGCACTAAGAACGATGGCAAACTTGTGCAAGAATGATTCTTCTTTAAAACCGTTTGAAATCTACGGACAATCAATTAGCGATTTTACTTCCAACGAAACAATCGCCAATAATCAAAAATTCAATTCTGACTTTTTAGCAAGTTATACAAAGCACACAGGCACGGTAGAAGATGCTATCAGAAAAGCGAAAGAGAACGTAAAATTGTAAAACTCATTCGTGTTACAATAAACCAATGAGCCACATTTTAAAACCATTAAAACTAACTAGAAAAGATGGGAAAGTTGTAGATGTAATATTCTACAACAATGTTGGTATTGATAATGTTGAGATTTTGGATATCAAAAAACTCAAATTTGAAGGTATGCAAACTAAAGATATCAAGAAATCTTTAATACGAGATGTTGTATTTAAGAGTGATGAAAAATTATATCTTCAAAATAAAACATCAAATATTATGGCATTACTCCCACGAAAACATTTAACTAAAATTATATCAACAGTTTTTAGACGAGATATTGAGAGTAGATATTCATACTTAAAAAAAGAAATAATTTCTAACGTAGATACAATTTTCTACAATGCGATACCAATATTAAAACATCCAGAATTAAAATCTGAAATCTTGTATGATTATCAATACATTCATCGTTTTGCATTGCCATTAAAAATTGGTGGTGTACTATTTTTAGTAATGATTACAGTTAAGGAGCGTATTGACCATGATGATATCACTATTGATGAATTTGCAATTTATGATATGTATTCAGAAGCTCTAAAATATAAAAATCCATTTGGTAGTTCCTCCACAGCTTCTGTAGGAAATAATCCTATGACCACCTGTAGCCATTACCAAATGGATACCTACAGTATAAACGATTTAACAGCCTTTGTCAATCGTAGTATAACGAATTTTGGACAACGCGTTTAACCTAGTTTGCTTTCTTTATCCTGTACATTTACTCAAAAATGTGCTAGAATTGTTCTATGTTTACTGAAATCGTAGAAGAAACAGGAAAAGTCCAAACTATCACAGGTAGCAAAACAGTTATTGAATGTCACGAAGATTTAGAAAATACTGAAGTTGGCAATTTGGTGAATATAGAGGTCGATATCCCAGCTAAATATATTGAAAAAATTTTATCAACGAGTGATAATAGGTCAAGAATAGATATTGATTTTCTACAAAGGAATGGTTTTTGTTAATATGACAGGCAAGTTTAACACAATTCAAGAAGCTTTAGAGGATTTCAAAGCAGGTAAACCCTTAATTGTTGCAGATGACGAGGACAGGGAAAATGAAGGCGATTTAATTTGTTCTGCTCAATTTGTAACGCCTGAACTTGTAAACTTTATTACCAAAGAATGTCGCGGAATCGTGTGTTTAGCGATTTCTGACAGCATTGCAAAACAACTTGACCTTCCGCAAATGGTAGAAAAAAATACGGAAAGCATGCAAACAGCATTTTCTCTAAGTATTGATGCGCACCCAAAATACGGCGTTACAACAGGCGTTTCTGCTTTTGACAGAGCAAAAACTATTGAAGTAGCAATTGCGCCTGACGCGCAACCTTCTGATTTACGCAGACCTGGGCATTTATTCCCTTGTGTCGCAAGAAAAGGCGGAGTATTAAAAAGATGCGGTCATACTGAGGCTGTTGTTGATTTGGCAAGACTTTGCGGACATAGAGACGCCGGAATTATGTGCGAAATAATGAAAGAAAACGGTGAAATGGCAAGACGCGACGATTTGCATAAATTTGCCGAAAAGCACAATATCAAATTTATTACTGTTTCTGATTTAATCGCATACAGGCTAGAAAAAGAAAAATTTGTAAGACGTGAAGTTGAAGTGTTTTTGCCGACACAATTCGGTGATTTTAATATTGTCGGATATCTCGACACAATTACTGGTTGCGAACACGTTGCGCTCGTTAAAGATGACGGCTCTGACAAAATACCTTTGATTAGAGTTCACAGCGAATGTTTGACGGGCGATATCTG
>CAKVND010000097.1 GCA_934777245.1 uncultured Candidatus Melainabacteria bacterium
ACAATAGCATTACCTCGCTCGTCTGACACATTTTGTCCGAAATGTACTTTTTGAGCGGTAGTAACACCACCTTGAACGGTTGTAGGAGTAGTTGTAGTGTAAGCTTGTGTTGTATTAGCAGTTGTGCTTTGAGTTGGAGTAACTACAACAGGCTTTTGAGTTGAGTTTTGTCGAACCATATTATTTGTTGTTGCAGGAATTTCAATCACGTTAGATTGATTTTTGATTTTGTGGCAATCGCAACGGCAATAATCAGGCTCTGCCATAACGCCTGTTGATACGCTCATTAGAGCGGTTAAAATTGATAATGTTAATAGTTGTTTTCTCATACTTATTTCCTTTCTTGTTTTTGTTTTCTTTTTTCTCCCCTCGCCCCCTGAGGGAGAGGTTTACCTCACTTATTAGGGAGGTCGCAGTCGTTGGCGAAGCTACGCTGAGCCTTACGAATGCGGGTGGGTATTGGTCAATTGAAAGTGGAAAATGGAAAATTATTTTAAAATTCCTTATTGCCCTATTACCATCCAATTGATACCCATCCCAACCTTCCCTAACTAGGGAAGGAGTGACTGTTTTATCTCCAATCATCAGGTAACATTGCACCTAAAATCAGAGCTGGAATTATCCATATTGGGAACGTAACTATTTTAAGAATAGTTAAACCTGCATTTTTTAGACCGTCTTTAGTACTTTCAGCCATTTTTAGACCTTTTTGGATATTTTCCATTTTAGAAATCTTTTGGCTATATGTACTATTTTCTTTCAGGATTTTTAGTGCATCATTCGGTTTTAAACATAGAGCATAATTTACTGGATCTGAACTTGTTGAACCTTTTTCTATTTTGTCTAAAACTTTGTTCATTTGTTCGCCGTTGTATCTCAAATCATATTTCATGTATTTATAGACTTCTGCCAAATTTTTGTTGTATTCTTCGCCATCATAATTATCAACATTTATATAAAGTCCGCATCCCATATCAATTGCTTGTTGATAATAAGTTGACTGACTTCCTGCTTTTTTGCTTAAGCGTCTTGACAATTCATAGGTAAATGCAGGTATATCCTCTGTTTTTATAGACCTATCATTTTTTACCATATTATATGCTTGAGCTAAAGAACCGGGATAAAGTAAAAATGTTTCTATTCTATCTGTATCTAATTTAAAATCTTTTATAATTGAACAAAGCGTCAGTATATTTTTTTCATCGGTTTTTAACTCTGTTATTCTGTAATATCTAAATGATTTAAGATTATCATAAGTCAATACTCCATTATCTATAAGAATTTCAGCATTTTTCTTGGTTATATCATCATAATTATCAAAAGTAGATTTTAAAACTAATATTTTTTTCTCTTGCTGAGAAAATTGAGGATTAGATAAAATTGTATTCACCGTAGAGTAACGAATATAACTTCTGACTGACTCAATTTCTTTATCTGAAAAGCCATTTTCTTTTAGAGCATAAAAAAGATTATACTTTTCTTTATCTTCTTTAAATTTTTCTTTATACAATTCGGCTATTATTGTATCTTCCCTACGATTTGCAGAAATATTTTTATTGTTTACAACTTTTGTAACAGCTTCTGTTGTTTTGCATGACTCAGGTGTAATACTAAAAATATCACCGTTTTCTTCTTTTGCCCATTCCCAATAATGATTTTTCATCAGAATTTTTGAAGCTGATAATACGTCTTTTAGAACTTCTTTGTCGGAATAATATTTAGTAGCGTTATATTCATTAAAAGCTAATTCACCAATTCCTGTATCCATAACTTCGTACAATTCATTAGGGTAGTTTTTGTTTTCATCTCTTAAAGCATTGCTTTTAATTTCACCTATTATCTTGTAGAATTTTTCTACGTTTGAAACATTATTTAATGCTACATTTTTTTTGATAATTTCTGTTGTCTTAGTAGCTTTCGGATAATAATTCAAAATTCTCAAAGTGCTATCTTTTAATTCTGTTAAATCAAATTTATTATCAGCTATTTCAGGATGTTGTTTTAATAAATTATAACCATTGATAAAATCGCTCTCAATATTTGGATTATTATAATGTTTTGCTTCTAACTTGGCAAAAATATGATAGTATTTATCATTTTGTGACAAAGAAGCATTATTAATTATACTTTGTATCTCAGATACTGGCACACAAGATTTGTCATAGAATGAATATTTAGTATAGAAATAAAAGACATTTCTAATTTGATTATCGGAAAAATGATTTGCTCTCATAATTTGTGCAATATTTAGTAATGAGTTACACATTGTTTCATTCGTAAAGACAGTATATGTCAATTTTTGAGTATATTTAGGCAAAAAGCCTTCTTCTACAAGTTTATAAAATGAGTTTGCATACTCTTTTTTATAAACAAGATTATTCGGATCAATATTATATTTTCTAAAGAAATAATAATCTTTCATAAGTTTTGGGCTGTTTTCAATATAGTAGAAATTCCCCCCATAATATGATGCAATAGCTTGAGCCAAATCGATATTGGCACAAGAAGCTTTGTAGTTTAAGCGGTCGTATTCTGCGAATTCACTACTTGTCGCTACCTTACTGATTCTTGCATTTTCTTCTTGTTGCTTTTGAATTTCAGCTTGTTGTTTGGCTACACTTTGAGCTTTAGATGCGGCATTCGGATTATTCAATACTTCTGCAAGTTGTTTTAAGTTGTTAGATGTGGTAACAATTTGTGGATTTAAAACTGTTACATTATCGTCAATTTTATGTGCAAGGAGTTTTTTATTCGCATCATATAAGAACAATGCGTTATGAGAGTCTTTATAATAAATCAGAATTGTCTTTAATTGCATTGATAAGCCTGTATCAGCAACATATTCATAACATCTGATAAAATTCTCGCCTGTTCTTGGTTTGATAATTACAACAAATGCGGTTTCATATTTTTGATTATTAAATTCTTGTGAATAAAATACTCCGTTTTGCCCCATTCCTGTATTCCAAACAACATAATTGCCGTTGTACCAAGGCAATTCTGTTCGTCCTTTAATATCATCCATAACAACATCAGAATTTCCGACTACGCCGTGATTTTGTGATGATAACAAAGATGTTTTATCCATTTTGGATAATTCAGTATCAATACCGTAAGAAAAAACTTTCTCATTATCATTTTGATATTTTTTTAATAAATCCATATTGCCCTCTTTGTAGTTGTACTGTGTTTGTGTGTTTTTGATTATTTGAGGATTTTGTGTCGTTGTATATCTTTGTCCGCTTGTTGTAGTTTTTATCGGTGTTTCCTGATTTGCATACCTCGCTTGCCCATCCGCACCAATAATAACCTCTTCCGCCCAACATATCGGCTCAATTGTGAATATGCATAGTAGTAATGTTGTTAGTAATTTTTTATTCATGATTATTTTCCTTTTCTTTTTCTCCCCTCGCCCCTTGAGGGAGAGGGGTTGGGGGTGAGGGGGATTTCAGTTTTTGTCGTGTTCAATGACAACTGTTGAGCACGATCTACTCTTGTCTAATGTTTGGATTTATATTCTTCATGATTA
>CAKVND010000098.1 GCA_934777245.1 uncultured Candidatus Melainabacteria bacterium
TTGCTCAATATCTGCTTTTGCTGAGTTATAAATATTTTCCAACTGTTCTTTCATACTATTTCTCCTTACTGAAATCATAGCGCAGAGAGGGCGAATTGTAAAGAATCAAATGTTTTTAATAAGTAAAAACAAGTCATAACAAATCTACAAAAAAATATTTACATTCCGCGCATAAAAACACAAAATATGAACAAAATTTCTCATCTCGTTTATAACATATAACAAATTGTACATTTATCACTTTTACCCCCTTGCAAAAATCTTTAAATTCTATTAAGATATATGTATAAATATTAAGAATTACAAATTTTTGTAAATACAAGTTTTAAAGGTGGTAGCATGGCAGAAAATGAAGAATTACAAGAAGAGATGAGCGAAGGCGAAACTCGTCAAAAGATTTTAGTAGCTGATGATGAAGCTAGTATAAGAAGAATCTTGGAAACTCGTCTTAAGATGGTTGGTTATGATGTTGTAACAGCTGAAGACGGCGAAGAAGCTGTTGAAGTATTCAACAAAACCAATCCTGATTTAGTAGTTTTGGACGTTATGATGCCAAAAATGGATGGCTACGGTGTAACCAGAGAAATCCGCAGAACATCAGATGTTCCTATTATCATATTAACAGCATTAGGCGATGTTTCAGAAAGAATTACAGGCTTAGAATTGGGTGCTGATGACTACGTTATTAAACCTTTCAGCCCAAAAGAATTAGAAGCTCGTGTAAAAGCAGTTCTTAGAAGAACTATTAGTAAGGATGTAATTATTCCTGCTTCTTCATCTGCAGCACCTTCTACAGCCGGTGGTTCCGGAAAAGGCGGAAAGAATATTATTACAACAGGTGCTATCAAAATTGATACAGCAAGAAGACAAGTTTATAGAAAGAATGAACGTATCAGACTTACAGGCATGGAATTCAGTTTGTTGGAATTGCTAGTTAACAACTCCGGTCAAGCTTATTCAAGAAATGAAATCTTGCAACATGTTTGGTCTTATCCTGCAGATCATAGAATTGATACTCGTGTAGTTGATGTTCACATTTCAAGATTACGTTCTAAATTGGAAGCAGATCCAACCAATCCTGAGCTTATTTTGACAGCTCGAGGAATTGGTTATATGTTCCAAAGAATTAACTAATTATCAAAAATTAAAATAAAGCTCCTTGATAAAAAGGAGCTTTATTTTTTTACTTGCTAAAAAATATTTATTTGATATACTAAACTTATTGGAATTCATGGCGGATATCGTCAAGTGGTCAAGACCTCGGATTGTGGTTCCGATATGCGTGGGTTCGAATCCCACTATCCGCCCCATTTAAAGCCCCTCTTTAGGGCTTTTTTAGTAGGGAAATTATGAGCAGGTTAACAGAACGAATTGAAAACTTTAACAGAGCTTATTTGATTTTTTCGGAAGCTGTAAGTGCTTATAATAAGGATAAATCAGTGGTTGTAAATAGGTGAGTAATTTGATTTTTCCAGATAGTTGGATTATTTGGTAAAGTTAGCTTGTTTAGGGCGTTTGAGGGGTCGGAAATAATCAAACTATCTGTCTTTCAAAACGGTCAAAATACTCTTTTGAGGGTCAGACGGATAGTTGTATTTTTTTGAATAGTTCATTGTTTTTACCTGCTATCACTAAGTTTTAAACCTTTCAGTCCAGTCGGACAAATAGTTTGATTATTTGGAATTTGTCCGTTTTGGGTATTTTGAATTTTGTTTCAGAAAAGTATATAAAGTTTACATAATTGCAAAAAGTGTAAAAATATATATAATTATCATGTTGAAATAAGAAAGGAATTTGAAAAATGAACAGAGAAGAGTTAGTTGCAGAAATCGCAAAACAAACAAAATTAACACAAAAATCAGTTGGTGAAGTATTAACAGCTATCATCGATGTTACTCAAGATACAGTTAAAAAAGGTGAAAAAGTTACTCTAGTTGGTTTTGGCACATTCGAACCAAGAAAAAGAGCTGCAAGAAACGGTCGCAACCCTCAAACCGGCGAAACAATTAAAATTGAAGCTAAAACAGTCCCAACTTTCTCAGCTGGTAAAAAGTTTAAAGAAATTGTTAAATAGTTGTTTTTTTGAATTTTCAAAAAAGGAAACGAGGTTAGAAATAGCCTCGTTTTTTTATTGATACAAAACCGACACAAAAGTCGGAAGTGGTGTTCCAATTTGTTTTCTTCGGAGCTAAAGTGTTCGGTGATGAAAGATAGTTATATAAATATAAAAAAAATTGCGGAAGCCAAGGGATTACGCTCAACTCGCTCGATAAGATTGGAATTGAACAAAGTTGAAAGCAAATACATTTCTCGTGAAGTTAAAGTCAATGGTGGAACATCATATGAGATTTTGTTTTCAAGTTTAGAACCTGAAATCCAACAAAAACTCAGAGAGGCAGAAAATAAAACGACAGCAATTGCACCTTTGAATTACAAACCAACAAATTTCGTTTC
The DNA here is from genome assembly GCA_934777245.1 of uncultured Candidatus Melainabacteria bacterium. The sequence goes on from CAKVND010000098.1 coordinate 2,455, forward strand.
AGACAAAACAAGAATTACGGCGAATTTCAGAGCAAATATTGTAGTTGCATTACAAAAATTAAGAAAACAGTATTCAACCAAAAAGGAAGCCGATTCCGTATTTTTAGATTTATATAATTCAGGTTTATACCTTCCAAAAGCCTACAATTTTATAGGAAGTATTTCAATCGGAACTCTGCACCGTTGGGTAAAAGTATTTGAACAACACGAATCTACAGAATGTCTACAGCCTAAATACAAATGGTCAAAACAGGGTGAATACAACTCAATTTTAAACGATGAAATGAAAAATATTTTGCTCACACTTTTACTCCATCCGAGCAAGTATAATTATGGAAAAGCAATTAAGCTAACTAAAGAAATTTTGAGAAAACGAGGATATGAGGCTTTACCTTGTGATTTGACATTTAAAAGATATGCAGAAAATTTTAGAAAAAATAATTATGCAGAATGGATTCTGCGCAGAGAAGGTATGAAAGCATATCATGACAAGGTTGAACCATACATAGAACGTGATCTTTCAAAAATTGAAGTTGGTGATATTCTTGTCGCTGACGGTCACGTTTTGAATTTTCAAGTTATTAATCCATTTACAGGAAAACCTACAAGAGCAACATTGGTCGGATTCTTGGATTGGAAATCAACCGCTCTTGTCGGATATGAAATTATGATGACTGAGAGTACACAATGCATCGCAAGTGCATTAAGGAATGCAATTATTAATTTAGGTATGATTCCAAAAGTTGTATATCAAGACAACGGAAAAGGATTCAAGGCTAAGTTTTTTCAAGATTGCGATTTTGATGAAGATATATTTAATGGAGTGTATGCGAATTTAAACATACACTCCGTTTTTGCAAAACCTTACAATGCTAGAGCAAAAGTTATTGAACGATTTTTCTTAGAATTTCAAGAAGAATTAGAAAAAGGAATGCCTAGCTACATCGGAACAAGCATTGATGACAAGCCTGCGTGGTTGAAAAGAGGAGAGAAATTTCATGTTGAATGGCACAAAAAGTTGACTAATAATTACATTCC
>CAKVND010000099.1 GCA_934777245.1 uncultured Candidatus Melainabacteria bacterium
GGGATTCGAACCCACGGTGGAATTGCTCCCACACAACCTTTCCAAGATTGCACCTTAAACCTCTCGGACACCCCTCTTTATAAATATGTAGGTCTATTATAGACCAAATTGTTGAGCATGTAAATAACTAGGTCTAATAAAAATTTATAACACTCTCTCAAGAATTTCTAAATGTAAGGGCAAAATTTATAAATTTTCTTTTATCTTTTAAGGCTTATTTTATATATCAAAATAAAAATAAAAGTTATTTGAAAAGCCGGATTCTTCACGCTAACCGCGTTCAGAATGACTTGAGCTGAAACTATCAGTAAAATGCTATCTCCCAAATATCCTCCATTCAAACGATTTGTTTTATTCGTAATATTGTTATGGTATATGTGTAGAGAACTCTAATAAGAAGGAAAGGAATAGTATGGCAAAAATTGATAAGGTATCAGGTTTTAACCTAGGTCAAAAAATCGCTAACCCTTTCAAAACATCACGTAGTATGTCTACCCCAAATCCATTCAAATACTCTAACTTTGAGGGCAACACATTACCATTCGCTGATGTATTTGAAGGATTTGAAAACAAAAATGTAAGCAAAATGAGAATGATTTCATCTTCTGTTGTAGGAAGCATGAACAAATTCCGTTCTAGCATCACAGAACCAATTGTTAATTTCGTAAACAGAATTGGTGCAGGTATTTCTAACGCTTGGAATTATGCTAAAAATACTAATGTTTCTGACTTAGTTAATTTCGAAGGCATTAACAATGTTATGAAAATGGATGTTAAAGACATAGGTAAAGGTATCTCAAATTCAATTTCTGAAATGAATAGAAATATCTCAGATAAAATGCCTAAATTCAGCATGCCTTCAATTAGCATGCCTTCAATGCCATCTTGGAATGTTAGTTCAAGTATTTCCGGTTTAGGCAAAGGCTTGTCAGACCGTTGGTCTAATTTGGTTAGCAAAATCAATATTCCACACCACGAGAAGATTTCTTCTGACATGCCTGTATGCGAATTAGAAGCTAGATGGAAAAGCATTAACGCAGAATCTACACTTAAAGAAAGCAAGGTGGCATAATGAATAAAAATGTTGCTGAAATTATCGATGCATTAGCGGCTCACCAAGATAACGCTTCAATCGGCGTTTTGGAAGAATTAGGCACAAATTCACCTGATAACGAAGTAAGAGAATACACTTCTCGCGCTTTAGTTAGAAAAAATATTCATGATTCATTAAAAATTGTTATCATTAATCAAGGTAAAGGTATCAACGATCTTTCTCCTTCAGTTGCAATGAGTACAATTAATGAAATCTTGTCATTAAAAGATAAATCTGAAGTTATCAGAATTTTAGATGACACAATTAACATGCACTCTGATGAGTCTGTTAAAGAAAATGCTCGTTCTGTAAAATCATTACTTGCACTAAGCTAGTATAGATAACAACAATAAAAATAAAAGCCTATTTGAAGATGTTTTCAAGTAGGCTTTTTTATTGAATTTTCTTCAAAAAGTATGATGTCAATACAGTTTTTAACGCATGTAAATGTAAAGTTTTGTAAACACAAGTTTTTCTTAATAGGCATGGGGAGCATGGTCTATTGTAAAACTTTTATTCAAATTATTTACTTGATAAAAAGATAGGAAAATTATACTATATATACATACCTGAAAGGAGTGATGGCTACAAGGCTCGGGGGGAGTCAAAGATACAAAAAAGATTTATAATTTTAAAGAAAAAACATTTACCTAAAAGAAAATTTTAAAACAAAACACAAATCAAAAATTTTAAATTATCACATTAAAGTTTTAATCACAAATCATTATAGATTAGTAAATCTTTTGAGAAGAGATTTGAAAAAAAAATAAATTTGGGGTAGGAGATTATTGGGTTAAAAGGTTTCTTTTGTTTAAAGAAACCTTTTTTTATTAATTAGATTACAAATATTGAAACAATTTTTAATTGAACGACATTCGCGCCGCGAGCGTTTTTTAGTGAGCGTCAGAGTGCGGGTTCACCCGCAACATTCATTCGAACCACAACCGTAAAGTTGTTGAAAACTATTGCGTGATTTTTCTTTTTTGCTTACTTTTTTCTTTTTATTTCGCAATAAAAAAGAAAAAAGTAAGAATTATTTTGAAATAAAAAACTTTTTAATTTAATGTACTTTTCTTTCTCTTTTATTGCGATAAAAAGATTTTTCATTTCACTTCCAAGCCAGTAAGTATATCTACAAGCCAAAAGCATTTACCCCAGAAAAGAACGAAAAGAAAGAGAAAATACGCTATAGTTTTCTACGCTCTTACGAGCGTTGACAAAATGAATGTAGCGGATTTTCGGTAGGGCGATGTCAAGCGTAAGCGAGCAAGCCCGTAAGTGCAAATAACATGAAAATAACAAGAAAAATCCGTAAGGATTTGTTGTTATTGAAATGTTATGCTTGCCCGAATAATCCAAGACAGCAAGCAGAGCTTGCACTTTCACGCTCGCTAAAAAACGCTCGCGGCGCTACTGTCGTTCAATTTAAGTATTAACTCCACTTTAGTAAGCTAAAAAGTAATTATTAAATCATAACAATACTGTAAAAGTTAATCATGCTATAATTTATTCTATGGAAGAAAAAGAACCCAAAAAAATCATAGGCTTAATGTCCGGAACATCTTGTGATTCAATTGATGCAGGATTATGTGAAGTTTATCCTGATATGTCAGTATCATTACTGAAAGGAATTAATTATCCTTATCCAAAGGAAATTCGAGAAAAAATCTTCTCAGCTTTTCGTGGTGAAATTTCAATTAAAGAATTATGCCAGCTGAATTTTGCTGTCGGTCATTGTTTTGCAAACGCGGCTAATGAGCTTATACATCAATTCGGCAAACCGGATTTAATCGCAAGTCATGGACAAACCGTTTATCATTATCCGTTTGATGAAAAATTGAATGATATTTCTCTAAAAAGCACTTTGCAAATCGGCGAAAGCGCGGTTATTGCAAAAGAAACCGGTTGTATGGTTATATCTAATTTTAGAGAAAAAGATATTGCTTACGGCGGTCAAGGCGCACCTTTAGTTTGTTTTGCTGATGACAAGTGGTTTAAAAATTCATTAATACAAAACATCGGCGGAATTTCAAACGTGACAGTAATTTCTGATGACTGCGAAACTTACGGATTTGATAACGGCTGCGGAAACATCATGATTGATTATTGTATGCAAAAATTCTTCAACAAAAAATACGATAAAGATGGCGAAATTGCGTTCGAAGGCAATGTTTGTGAAAGTTGGTTAGATTGTTTATTGCAAGATGAATACTACTTTTTAGAACCGCCTAAAACAACAGGACGTGAATATTTTTCTAATAAGTATATCGAAAATATTTTGAAAATTGCGCCAAGCGACCCGAAAGATATTATTGCGACATTGACAGCTCTAACCGCTAAAACTATTGCACAATCG
>CAKVND010000100.1 GCA_934777245.1 uncultured Candidatus Melainabacteria bacterium
AAGACGGCAAACCTTTGTATGAAGTTGTTCAAGAAAACGGTAAAACTTTAAAATTTGATATGAACGATGGCAAAACCGTATCAAAATTTTCATCTCCCGAACGCGCTATCGCAGCTTATCAGGCTATATGCGTGAAGATTGTGAACGAATTTAAAACTGAACTTGAAAAAGCCGATAACATCCCTAACCCTCTCCCACAAGTTATGGCAGAAGAAACTAAGCCGAAGGGAAAACTAGCAGTAGAAGAAAACAACGTAAAATCAACAAAGGAATTAATAGAAAAAACACAAACTACAAGCCCTGTTGAAAATGTTAAAAATAAAGTAATATCAGAAGTTGCAAAAGATATAAAAGATGAAGGTATGCGATTAAATACACCTGAATCATTAGATGCCGAACTTGCAAAGGCTGAACAAAATCCAAATGCTCCGGTTGATAACATGGAAGCTTTTAATCTTGTTATTAATGGTAATATTGGAAACGTTTTAAAGGCTCAATATGACAATGCAAGCAAAGTATTTACAGATATTGCTAAAAAATACTCATCAGAACTTGACCAACTTGAAAAACAATATGGTAATGATAAAAAATTATTTGCAGAAAAATTTACAGAATTTTTAGCAGATAAATTAGGCGTTAAAGGCATTGAGCCTAAAATTGTTCTAAGGGATACAGGTGATGCGGATGGAGTTTTTGATTGGCCAACTGGGAAATTAGTTGTAAATAATAAATTAAATAATTCAAAAGATATACAATCAATGATAGCCCATGAATTTGTCCATATAATGCAATTCAAAGATATGATTGCAAATAAAGGGGCGAAGAAGGCTATATCAAGCATTCTTATGCACACCAACAATGGTAAGTATATAACTGCAGAGGCGGTCAATTTAGCAAAATTCAATGGTGAGGATTGGGAATCTATTTCCGCAGCAGAACAACAAATGTATAAAGAAGTTCGTGCTGAAATGCTTGCCGATGAGGTTATGGCAGCAAATAAGGGCTTAGTTGATTTTGCTCAAAAAAATCCGATTTCAAAAGGCTCATTGAATGAATATTTGTCAAGAATTTATCAGAATGAATATGAAAATATTAAAACTGATGTAAATTCTCCTGAATATTACAATCAAGTCATTGAAAATGAAGCATATTACTTAGGAAACGGGCAATTAGGTCTTAATTTAAAAGGTAGTATTCATTTTGCGGATACCAAGACAAATACACAGACAATAAATAGTCGTGTAAATGTTCCAAAAGGTGCTATCCCATCAGCAATCAAATTAAAAGAAAATAATAGTCTAACACCTGAAGAAACGAAGTCTAATCTATTAGAATTAGGTTTTACTCCAGAGGAAATTGCGAATATAGATTGTGAAAACAAAGGCGTTCAAGCATATAGTAATGTTGTTAGAGCAATGATTTCTGAACTAAAAGTAGGTTCTTCAGATGATTTAATAAAAGATGCTCAAGCTAGAAAAGGTCTTATAGAAGAAGCATTAAACGTAGATGAAGAATTTCTAAATACAGCATTATTTAAGTACTTGAATAAAGAAAATGTTAACACCTTAAAACAGTATATTACAGATCTCAATGATTTTGAGGATTATAAGAATTTATTTAACAACTTAGAATATTGTAAATATTTAGACTTGTTAATCGAAAAAATACCACTAATATCTAAACTTTGTAACAATAAACTATCTATAGAAGATTTCCAGAATTATGTCTTTGGATACGACTATAGGCTTCAAAATTTAGATGAAAATTCTGCAACTAAAATTAGTGAATATAACAAATTATTGCCGGAAGAATATCAATTTGGACTATGTAATATTAATCGTTTAACAGAAGAAAACCTATCTTTAGAAACAATTAAATCTTATGCCAAAGAATGTGAAAGATTCAAGGAAATAGGACTTGATGAATACAGAGTTTCTTATTCTACAATTGCCGAAAAAACTGAACAAATGAGAAAAATTGCTGATATGCTTGAACAATACAAGTTAAACTTCAAGTATAAAGAAGGAGGAAAAGAATATAGCTTAGGAAATTCTACTTTAATTGATATTGCTAATTCTAATAATATAAAAGAAACGGTTGAATTCCTTAATTCATTAACTCCGGAAGGAAGAGCATTGGGAGTAAGATATCTTAAAGCGCCAACAACAATACCAAAAGAATCTTTTGTTAACTTTTTAAATAAATTATCAAAATCAGAAAATATTTCTTTTGATAGAAAAGATGAAATTGTAAAAATGTTATATTCAGAAGATATGAAAAATCATGCTGATTTTACAGATTATATAATTGAATTAGCTGGAAATACTACTGTTTTAAAAGATTATGGTTGGGAAGAATATTGTTTAGTTGCAAACCAAGATTACAAAGGTGCAAAAAATCTATTAAATGAACTTAAAATCTATTTTAATGATAATAACCAATTTGATAATTATATAAATTATAAGTTTCAATACATTTGTCAAAATAAAGATATTGATTACACTAGAGCTGTTGCTAATATAAAAGCAATGGGAAATAGAAATTTATCAGTAGATGCACGATGTAATCTCAATACTGTAATCCGTTCAAGCAATAAAGACGCTGTAGATATAGTAGAATTACTTGATAAAGCTGGTTTTCATGAAAGTGTTTTAGTACGTGATTTATTATTAGATAAAAATATCTCGCTGTCAAAAATTAACGAAAAACTAGATATTGTGAAAGCTGAAATTAGAAAACGCTATCCCGACTTAAAAGATATTGAAGATAATTTATTGTTGCAATTTATAAACCTTTATAATTATAACCATGAATATTACTTATTACATGCAATCAAGAACGATTGCAAAACGATTGATGATATATCTGCAATATGTGGCGATGGTAGAACTGGTATATCTTATTTAAGAAGTATTAACGGAACTAATAAACAATTGTTTAAAATGCTAATGAATGATAATGATATTCCAAAAGATGATATTATTAGAATATTGTATGCAACAACAGAAGCCAACGTGACTTTTGCTGAAAAATTATGTGCTGATAAAGAATTTCCTAAAGATAAAATTGCAGTTATATTTAGTGATAGAAATAAAGATAATTTAGCATTCGCAGAAAAATTGTATACTGATAAAGATTTTCCAAAAGATAAAATTGCAGATATAGTTAATGTTACAAATAAAGATAACTTAGCATTAGCAGAAAAATTATGTGCTGATAAAGAATTTCCTAAAGACCAAATAGTAGATATTGTTGAAGCTACAAACAAAGATAACTTAGCGCTTGCAGAAAAATTATGTGCAAATAAAGAAATACCCCTAGAACATCTTTCTAAAATTTTAAGATCCACAAATCAATCAAACAGTGAGGTTGTTATAAATTTTTGTAAAACATACAATAATTATGGTTTAAGTGCTGATAGAATTATAGATTTTGTACCTCACTTA
>CAKVND010000101.1 GCA_934777245.1 uncultured Candidatus Melainabacteria bacterium
GGCGCCATAAACAATTTCTTAAATATCGGATAAAGTTTTTGGTGCATGTTTCTAGCTGTCATAGAATCGCCTGTTTTGAAGTTTCTAATCATTGATTTAATTTCTTTGCCGAAAATATGAGATGCAACAGAAATTACGCCATGCGCGCCAACTGAAAGCATCGGTAAAGTTAAACTATCGTCGCCCGAATAAATTACGAAATCATTTGGACAAGCCATTTTTAATTCGGTAATCGTATCCATATCACCAAAGCTTTGTTTTAAAGCAACGATATTTTGATATTTTCTGGCAAGAGTTTTAACTGTGTCAACGCTCATATTCACACCTGTTCTTGATGGAATATTGTAAAGAATAATCGGAAGCTCAACTGCTTCTGCAACCGCAGAGAAGTGTTCAATCATGCCGGCTTGAGAAGGTTTATTGTAATAAGGAACAACGCTTAAAATTGCGTCTGCGCCTTCTTTTTCGGCTAATTTTGACATTTTAACAGCAGTTTCGGTTGAATTTGAACCGCAACCCATAATAATTTTGCCTTGTGCACCAACTGCTCTTTTTGCACTCAAAAGTATTTCAACTTCTTCTTCGTGTGTCAAAGTAGGTGATTCGCCTGTTGTGCCTGTTACTAAAATTGCGTCAGAACCTGTATTGACAAGTTGATAAGCCAAAGCTTCCACTTTATCATAATCAACTTCTAATTTTTCGTTAAATGGTGTTACCATTGCGGTTATTACTTCGCCTGCGTCATATCTCATTGTTTGCTCCTTTTTTTCTTTCATTCCCCTCGCCCCTTGAGGGAGAGGGAGCAGTCGTTGGCAAACCTTAGTGAGCCTTACGAATGCGGGTGAGGGGTGTTTTCCCTCTAAAGTTATCGTTGGGCAAGAATGCTCAACCTACATTTTCATTCCCTTACTACAATATTTCCTTAAACTCATGCACCTCTAACGTCCTATCCCCGTTTTGGAAAACACCGACTTGCGTTGTTTGGTATCTGTGAGTTTCGTTGTACTTGTATCTGTAAGCAGTATCTGCTGCCATAGAAATCATACCAAAATGATTTAATGTTGACAATTTTGTTAACTGCTTAATATTATCGCCTGATTGAATGCAAATAGCGTAATCTATTGGCGCGTTTGAATGCAAAACTTTAAACAAAACATCCAACACGGTATCGATTTTATCAAAATCAATGAATTCGTATAAAAATCCGTCATTCATTATGCTCGGCTTTACTGCAGTTCTTGCAGTAATAAATTCATTCATTAATTTATTTTGCTCTTCAAGATTTATGTTTAATTCAGCATGTGCATATTTCTTTTTGATTTGAGTCTTAATTAAAACAGAATATCTTTTAATTTTTTTTTCTTCTCTTGTAATATTAACATTCAATTCTTTGTTAAAAATTACTTCTTGGGTTTTCTTAGCTACGAAATGCGCGCTCTTATACGTACCTTCTAAAATATTTGCAAGCATAATAAACAAATTCATTAAATAAACACCTGCAGTTAGAATGATAATGGCACTAAAATATTTAAACTCGAATTTCGCACCCCAAAATTCAAAAGTTACAGAATAAATGCTGTTTGTAAAATCAAGTAATCCATCCAAAAAAGGTTTTATAAAGCCTAACCACGCCCAATCAGCACCTGTAAGGTTTTGCACCCAATAACATAAAAGCATAAGAATACAAAACACAAAAACAATTTTCATCAAATGCAAAAAGCTTCTTAAGAAATTAAAACAATTTAGAACAAAATTGTGCATTTATTATTCTCCCAAATAAATGTTGTCAATAAGCCTTACACCCTCTACTCTGCACGCAATCAGTGCGATAGAGTCCTTATCTGCATTTGGTTTTTCTTCCAAAGTATTTCTATCTAAAATTTCTAAATATTCCATATCATGCTTGTCGGTTAAATAACTGTAAGCAGTTTCTTTTAAGGCAGAAACATCAGTAATACCTTTTTGGAAACAAGCTTTAATGTTCTTCAAAATTTGTGACAAAACTAGCGCGTCTTTTTTGCCTTCTTCAGATAAATATTTGTTACGAGAACTTAATGCCAAACCTGATTCTTCTCTTACAATCGGACATTGAATAATTTCAATCGGCACATTAAGATCTTTAACCATTTTCTTGATAATAATAACCTGTTGGGCGTCTTTTTGTCCAAAAAATCCATAATCAGGCTGAACAATATTAAATAGTTTTAAAACAACGGTACAAACTCCATCAAAGTGACCAACTCTTGTTTTTCCGCAAAGTTTATTAACATAGAAAAATGGAGGACAAACGTAAGTTAGTGTATCATTAGAAAGTCTGTTACCTTCGCCATACATTTCTTTAGGAGTTGGAGCAAAAACCAAATCAACGCCAACAGAATTGCATAATTCCATATCTTTATCCAAAGTTCTAGGATACTTGTCGAAATCTTCTGAAGGTCCGAATTGAATAGGATTTACAAAAACAGAAACAACAACTTTATCGCAAGTTTCTTTTGCTTTTTTTATAAGACTTAAATGCCCTTCATGCAAAGCTCCCATCGTTGGAACAATTCCGACTTTTAAATCTTTCCATTCTGCTCTTTTCTGTCTAAGTTCCTCGATTGTATGTACTAACATTACACTCCCCTTTTTTATTATGTAGATAATTATAGCACATAATAAATAGGTTCAATATTTATTTTCATGTAATTTATTTTTACTAAAGAATTATTTTACAATAAAAAAGTTGAAGTAATTTCTATTTTTGTATGAAGAGGGTTTAGATTAAGTAATTTCAGATTTGGGTTAAAATAAAATATACAAAACTCATGTTATAATAAATTTCATGAAAAAATTTCTACTTTCTCTTTTAGATTTAATTTACAGAAAAAAATGTTATTGCTGTTCCTCTTCTAAATATTCGCTAAAAATGTGTCCGAAATGTTATGATTCATTGTCATTTAATGATATCAGAGCGGAACGAATAATAGAGGGTGTAAATATTTTTTGTGCCGGAAGCTATGACAAGAATTTGCAAAAGCTGATTAGAGGTCTAAAATATCATAATCAGCGAGAATTGGCGTATTATTTAGCAAAATTTATGTATGAATATTGGGAAAAGTTAGAAGATAAACGTGATTTCCAAGTGGTTGCCGTTCCTTTACACTTAAATCGTATGAAAAAACGAAAATACAATCATATGGAACTTGTAGCAAAAGAATTTTGTAAAATGACGAATATGACTCCAAATTTCGAATTGATAAAGAGGGTTAAAGATACAAAACCGCAATATAAGCTTACACGTAAGGAAAGACTTGCGAATTTGCATGAAGCCTTTGAAATTGACGCTTCAAAAGACTTAAAGAAACCTGTTTTGATATTGGATGATATTTGTACAACAGGTGCTACGTTTGAAGAAATGATAAAGATTTTGAAAAAACATGGTATAAATG
>CAKVND010000102.1 GCA_934777245.1 uncultured Candidatus Melainabacteria bacterium
TTAGATAAAAATGTCACAGAAGCTGCTAAGAGATTTGATATTGAAAAGAAGGAATTTGTTAGTGCCGCATTAAAACAGCCTCCGCTATTTTATCAGTCTCCTGATACATTAGATAAAAATATTACAGAAGCTGCTAAGAGATTTGATATTGAAAAGAAGGAATTTGTTAGTGCCGCATTAAAAAATCCTCAGCTATTTTGTATGTCTTCTGATACATTAGATAAAAATATTACAGAAGCTGCTAAGAGATTTGATATTGAAAAGAAGGAATTTGTTAGTGCCGCATTAAAAAATCCTCAGCTATTTTATATGTCTCCTGATACATTAGACAAAAATATTACAGAAGCTGCTAAGAGATTTGATATTGAAAAGAAGGAATTTGTTAATGCCGCATTAAAACAACCTCCGCTATTTTATCAGTCTCCTGATACATTAGATAAAAATGTCACAGAAGCTGCTAAGAGATTTAATGTTGAAAAGAAGGAATTTGTTAGTGCCGCATTAAAACGACCTTCGCTATTTTGTATGTCTCCTGAAACTCTTGAACGAAAAGCGAAAATCTATGCATACTATAAAGAATTAAACAATATTCCTGTTAACAATTTATTAGAATGTTTGCGAACAGATGCAGATAAGCATTTGTTAGCACAAGTATTAGGAGTATTAATTAACCAACAAACAGACAACAATATGAAAATAAATACCAAAACAAAATATAATCAAATCAAAGAATTTCTAGAGAACAACTCCGGCAAATATGATTTAAAAATTCATAATAGAGAAATTGTAACAGAAAATTTGTTAGAATTTGCCAAAAATTTAGAAAAAGAATTGTTAAATAAAGTTAAGTTTAACTTTAGAATTATTAAATAAGCATTATTTTTAAATCGTAATATATTGTACAGAACCAAAATAATAGTTAGTAAAAAGCTGGATTACTTCAGATTAGTCGCCTTCGGAATGACAGCACGATTGAAAGTCTAACGCTCAGTCATTGAGAGGAGCAATTATTATTTTGGGTGACGAAGCAATCCAAATTATAAAAATATGTATGTTTCTTCAAAATTATCTTGAAAAGTAGTGCACTGCCGGAAAAAAGAAAGAGTAGAAAATATCAATGGATTAATTCCCCAAAAGAATGGATTTTGATGGCAATAACGGAAAAAGAAATCACATATATTGAAGATTGAATTAACAACCATCATATGAAAATTCTTAATTATATGACACCCAAACAAAACTTCAATATTTTAGTGTTATGATTGATTCTTGAACTCAGGGCAAGGTTTTTTTATGTAAAGTTTTGTAACACTCTTTTTATTAAAAAGTCAATTTTTGCAACTAAAAAAACTTTATGTATATAAGGGAATTAAAATTAGGTTACACACAATTAGGATAATTATAAACTATCCCAAGTTTATAATGTCCGAAGAAAAAGGCGGTTTTTATGTCTAACGGATATGGTATTAACAGTATTAATGCACTTGGTAGTGATCCAATGTTTTTGGCAGCATTACAAGCATATAATCCAAATTTTATGGGAACGCAACAAGTTCAAGCAACTCAGACTCCCCAAACAGTAACCACTCCACAAGTTGCGACAACTCAAACACAAGCATTACCAAAAGCTGATTACTCAGAAGGTTCTGATTCTAGCACAGGCATGGTTTTAGGACTTGGTGCAGTTGCAGCAGGCGCAGCAACTTTAATCTATGCTGCTAAAAAAGGTGATGGCAATATTATTAATGGATTTAAAAAAATATTTAAGTCTAAAGATGTCGTTAAAGAAGCAGCTGATGCAGTAACAGGCGGAGCTAAGAAAACAGCACCGCTCAAAAATATAAGAGTAATGATGAAAGGTGGAAAAGCTGTATATTATATACCAGGAAAAACAACAACTACAAAAAATGCCACAGAAATTCAAAATTTAATCAACAATGACAGTGAATTGAAAAATTTAACAGGACTTAGATTCCGAACTGGCGAAACTAATATTAATTCAGGTACATTCCGAATAAAATCCGGTAGTCAAGAATATAGTATTACTTTTGATGGTAAAAAAGTAACAAAGATTGAACAATTAAATGGTAAAGGAAAAGGAAATATTACAGACAAATACATAGATAAAGATGGTAAATTCTTAGATAAATTCAAAGATGATGCAATGCAAGAGAAAGCAGATGCATTCAGCGAACGTTTGAATAAAATTTTGCAAGGTGATTTTGCGGAAATTGGTAGCAAAGAAACTAACTTAAGTAACTTTACGTACACTACAAAAATGGGCGATAGTACAGCTAAGATTACAAGAAAACAAATTTCAACACACGGAGCGCCTAAGGATAATATCACAATCAATGAATTGACAACACTTAAAGAATTTAAAGCAGATGATGATGCAGTATTAGCTTATGTTAGAACAGCTCGTGAAAGTGGAAATAATGTAGATTCTATTATAGGTAAAGATTTCTTGAAAGATAGAAAATTACCTGACGGATATAAGGTTCATGAATTCACAATAAAAGATCTGAAGCACCCAGTTAAGATTGTTGATGGAAAAGTTGACAGCATTTATATTGATGGAAAATGGCATAAAAAAGGTTCTGAAAAATGCGAAGCTTACTTGGAAAGAGGCAATCGTGCAGATGTTATAGAAAAAGAAATTGCTAAAAAGTTAAAGAATAATAGAATTCCTGATGGTGCAACAATTATTGCAGCATAAGAAATCCTTTCCGCTCATAAAATATACCCCCGATAATATCGGGGGTTTTTGTATTAAATCTTATTTATTACATCCAGATTTCTGAATTCAAAAATCTTCTTGGTGTGGCTTTTTAGTTTTTCTTCTGCTAAAAGCGCGCCTACAATTGCCTCCAGTTGTGCTACAGGCATCATGTTTGTTGGTAATTCATCAAATCCGTATTCCAGTTTTAAAGCTGATTGTAAAAATTTGCAGTCTGCAGATGAGCGTTCTTTGTAATTAGAATAAAGATTGAATTTTTGTCTTGTTAAATAAACTTCAAATCTTGAAACGTCACATCCGTCTTCTTTTAGTTTCTGCAACAAATCAGCACCTCTTGGTGAAAATCTTTGCATCCAATTATCACGGTTCAAGAAGTTTGCTTCGTGTTTATGTATCAATTGATATGGTTTGGATAAGACTCTCCACTTGCCTTCCATCATTGTATTATCCCAAGGAAGAGAAACACAAATAACAGAATTTTTTAGAGAGGTGTAGTTGTCAAAAAACAATTGAACATCGCTCATTGAAAACAATTTGTCGACATAAATTAATTTTCCTGTTGCGATTTCTCTAACCGCAACTCCGCTTTCTACAGACGAAGCAGGCCCTAATGATAATCCGACAGAATGTGTTATCATAAACCAAAATCCTCATC
>CAKVND010000103.1 GCA_934777245.1 uncultured Candidatus Melainabacteria bacterium
AAAGATGAAAAACTTTTAAATTGCGGTTGTTTTGAAATTGACGAACTGGAATACAATGCTCCGCCTGATACTATTACGGTTAAAGGCTTGGCAACTTGTATTAAGAAACCGCTTCGCCAAAAGAATTCAGTCGGATATGAAAATAAAACTTTGAAACAAATTGCTAAAGAAATCGCTGACAAGCACAACTTGACACTCGTTGGCGATATTACAGATGTTAGAGTTGATAGAATTACTCAAAACAAAACTCAAGATTTAACTTTTTTGACCAAACTTGCGGAACAATATGGTTACATTTTCAAAATTGCAGAAAATAATCTTGTATTTTACAACGTTCGTCAACTAAAAGACGCTAAAGCTATTAAAATTCTTTACAAAACTGATTTTTCAACTCTTTCATTTAGAGAAAATACAAGTCAAAAATATAAATCCGTTGAGATTTCGTATTTTGATCCCAAAAAGAAAAAGACACTCAAAGCAACTGCTCGAAATGAGAAAGTCGAAAAAGGTGATACCTTAAAAATTACCGCTAGATGCTCGGATAAAAAACAAGCAATAATTAAAGCTAAAGCTGCACTTGGAACTGCTGACACAAAAATAGAAGGATATTTTGAAATAGTCGGAAATCCGAATTTAGTTGCAGGAGGTAATGTTGAGATAAAAGGTATCAGTCATTTTTCAGGAAAGTACCACATCACTCAGGCAAGACATATTCTTGATAGACTCAGAGGTTACAAAACCATTTGTGAGGTAACTTCATGTTGAGATTCGGTATTATTTCACAAATTAATCCGCAAACTGTTCAAGCACGAGTAAAATTTGGTGATGATGAGTCAACTTCTTTTTGGCTTCCGATTCTGCAAACAAAAACAATGAAGGACAAATTTTATGCAATGCCTGATATTGGTGAGCAAGTTGTTTGCCTGATGGACGAAAACTCAGAAGATGGAGTTGTTTTAGGTTCAATTTATTCAACAGAAGATACTCCTGTTATTAACACAGAAAAACAAATATCCCTCAATTTGGAGAATAATTCGCTGATTAATATTGATAAAGAAACGAATACCTTGACTGTAACATTCCAACATATCAATTTAAACGGCAATATTAATCACAATGGAACGCTGATTAATACAAACGGAATAAAATCAGATTCTGATATTACAGACAAAGCTTCATCAATGCAAGAAATGCGAGAAGTTTACAACCAACATTCTCACACAGGAAATCAAGGAAATCCAACATCTACTCCCAACAACCAAATGTAAAATATGACAAACTTAAACGAAATAACCTACATAGATTGGCAACCAAAAATTAATATAATCGGTTCAATTGCCGAAGGTGCTGACGATATAAACCAATGTATCGAAATAATTTTGCTGACAAGAAAAGGCTCTGTACCTCACCGTCCGACTTTTGGTTCGAATTTATACAAATACATCGATTATCCGACTGACGAAGCGATACCGAATATAATCAGGGAGACTACGGATGCTATTGCCGAATGGGAAACAAGAATTACCATTAAATCCGTTAGTTGTGAAGTAGATAACAGCAGAATTATTGTAAAAATTGAATGGACTTTGAACGACAACGGTTCAAGCGGATATACAGAGGTTATTGTATGACACAACTTCCTGAACCAAATTTTATCGAACGAAATCCTGATACTATCACAAATGAATGGATAAAATTATACGAAGAAAAATCAGGCAAAACGTTACAACCTGCTCAAATCGAACGCTTAATGATAGATGTTGCAGCATATCGTGAAACAGTTTTACGAATAGATATCCAAGAAACGGCAAAACAAAATCTTCTAAGCTACGCGAATCTTGATAACCTTGAACACATTGGCGAACCTTTAGGAGTAACAAAACTTTTAGCTAAAGCCTCAATTACAACAATCAGGTTTTCAATCGATGAAACAGTTGATTTTGATATAACTATTCCTAAAGGTACTGAAATAGAAACCAAAGACGGATTATTCATTTTTCAAACCGATGAAGAAGTGTTTTTACCGAGTGGAAGTTTATTCGTTGATGTTAAGGCTTCTTGCGAAACAAAAGGTGCAACTTCAAATAATTATGCAATCGGAAGTATCAATAATTTACTTACTCCGCTTAGTTTTGTTACGGATGTCGCTAATATTTCAATTTCAAGCGGTGGCGTGGATGATGAAGATGCAGATAGTTTAAGGGAAAGAATCCGACAAGCACCTGAAAAATTTTCTAATGCCGGAAGTCGTGGTGCGTACAAATATCATACATTATCTGCACATCAATCAATAACAGATGTTGCAATAAAATCTCCAACTCCGGGAGTCGTTAATATTTATCCGCTAACTGCGAGTGGTAATCCTTCAAAAGAAATTCTTGATTTGGTTCAGAATTATTTGAGTGATGATAAAATTCGACCACTTACAGATTTTGTTCAAGTTCTTTCTCCTGAAAAAATTGATTTTCAAATTATTGCGACATTGTATTTATTTAAAGATGCAGATAAAGATTCAGTAATTGCAACTATTGAGAAAAAATTATCCGAATACAAAACAACACTTTCTGCAAAACTTGGTAAATCTGTCGTTCAAACACAAATTATTGCGATTTTAAACAGCGTTTACGGAGTGTTTAAAGTAGAGTTAAAAACTCCAAATGATATAGAAATATCTGAATCTCAATGGGCAAATCTTACAAATTGGAATATATCAATTGGAGGATACGCCAATGAATGATTTAGCACCAATTAATGATATCAACCTTCAAATATTTGATGAAATTTGTGAAGAACGTTTCAAGAAATTAAATATAGATGCGGTACTTGTAACAATTGTCGATAATGTTCCAATAAGTGCATTACCGCATTTAGCCGAACAATATCACATTATGGGAAATGAAGGTTGGCTTCACGCATCAAGTGAATCAGAAAAACGAGCATTGATAAAATCCGCGATAAAAATCCACCGTTTTAAAGGTACAAAATTTGCACTTTTAGAAATATTTAAAACACTAAATTTAAATGGAAAAATAAGCGAATGGTTTGAATACAGTGGAGCTCCATACCATTTTAAAGTGCAGTTTGATACAGACAAAATCTTTGAACAAGTTTTTGAAAAAGAAGTTTTGGATTTAATTAACGAAAACAAAAATGTGCGCTCCGTTTTAGAATGTTTGATTTTGCATCTGATTACCAAAAACAAACTGGTATTTGCTAGTGCAGTAATAACCTTTGAGGAACTAACGGTTTAATGGAATTCTATTCAATTATTACAAATAAAGGTTTAGATTTGATT
>CAKVND010000104.1 GCA_934777245.1 uncultured Candidatus Melainabacteria bacterium
AAAGATGAAAAACTTTTAAATTGCGGTTGTTTTGAAATTGACGAACTGGAATACAATGCTCCGCCTGATACTATTACCGTTAAAGGCTTGGCAACGGGTATTAAGAAACCGCTTCGCCAAAAGAATTCAATTGGATATGAAAATAAAACTTTGAAACAAATTGCTAAAGAAATTGCTGACAAGCACAATTTGACACTCGTTGGCGACATTGCAGATGTCAGAGTCGATAGAATTACTCAAAACAAAACCCAAGATTTAACTTTTCTGACAAAATTTGCGGAACAATATGGTTACATCTTCAAAATCGCAGAAAATAATCTTGTATTTTATAGCGTTCGCCAACTAAAAGATGCTAAAGCGATTCAAATCCTTTACAAAAACGATTTTTCTATGCTTTCATTCAGAGAAAAAACAAGTCAAAAGTACAAATCCGTTGAGGTTTCGTATTTCGATCCCAAGAAGAAAAAGACCCTAAAAGCAACCGCTCGAAATGAAAAAGTTGAAAAAGGCGACACATTAAAAATTACCGCAAGATGTTCGGATAAAAAACAAGCGATAATGAAAGCCAAAGCCGCACTTGGAACCGCTGACATAAAAATTGAAGGATATTTTGAAATAGTCGGAAATCCGAATTTAGTTGCAGGAGGTAATGTTGAGATAAAAGGTATCGGTCATTTTTCAGGAAAGTACCACATCACTCAGGCAAGACATATTCTTGATAGACTAAGAGGTTACAAAACCATTTGTGAGGTAACTTCATGTTGAGATTCGGTATTATTTCACAAATTAATCCGCAAACTGTTCAAGCACGAGTAAAATTTGGTGATGATGAGTCGACCTCATTTTGGCTTCCGATTCTGCAAACAAAAACAATGAAAGACAAATTTTATGCTATGCCTGATATTGGTGAGCAAGTGGTTTGCTTAATGGATGAAAATTCAGAAGACGGTGTCATAATTGGTTCAATTTATTCGACTGAAGATACTCCTGTTGTTAGCACAGAAAAACAAATATCCCTCAATTTAGATAACAATTCGCTGATTAATATTGATAAAGAAACAAACACCTTGACTGTAACATTCCAACATATCAATTTAAACGGCAATATTAATCACAATGGAATGCTGATTAATACAAACGGAATAAAATCAAATTCTGATATATCAGATAAAACCTCATCAATGCAAGAAATGAGAGATATTTACAACCAACATTCTCACACAGGAAATCAAGGTAGTCCAACTTCCACTCCCAATAACCAAATGTAAGATATGACAAATTTAAACGAAATAACCTACATAGATTGGCAACCAAAAATTAATATAATCGGTTCAATTGCCGAAGGTGCTGACGATATAAACCAATGTATCGAAATAATTTTGCTGACAAGAAAAGGCTCTGTACCTCACCGTCCGACTTTTGGTTCGAATTTATACAAATACATCGATTATCCGACTGACGAAGCGATACCGAATATAATCAGGGAAACTACGGATGCGATTGCGGAATGGGAAACCAGAATTACTGTTAAAGCTGTTAGTTGTGAAGTAGAAAACAGCAGAATAATTGTAAAAATTGAATGGACTTTGAACGACAACAGTTCAAACGGATATACGGAGGTTATTGTATGACACAACTTCCTGAACCAAATTTTATTGAACGAAATCCTGATACTATCACAAATGAATGGATAAAATTATACGAAGAAAAGTCAGGCAAAACATTACAACCTGCTCAAATCGAACGCTTAATGATAGATGTTGCAGCATATCGTGAAACCGTTTTAAGAATAGATATCCAAGAAACTGCAAAACAAAATCTTCTAAGCTACGCAAATATTGATAATCTTGAACACATTGGTGAACCTTTAGGAGTAACAAAACTTTTAGCTAAAGCCTCAATTACAACAATCAGATTCTCAATTGATGAAATAGTTGATTTTGATATAACGATTCCTAAAGGTACTGAAATAGAAACAAAAGACGGATTATTCATTTTTCAAACCGATGAAGAAGTGTTTTTACCGGGTGGAAGTTTATTCGTTGATGTAAAAGCTTCTTGCGAAACAAAAGGTGCAACTTCAAATAATTATGCAATCGGAAGTATCAATAATTTACTTACTCCGCTTAGTTTTGTTACGGATGTCGCTAATATTTCAATTTCAAGCGGTGGCGTGGATGATGAAGATGCTGATAGTTTAAGAGAACGTATTCGACAAGCACCTGAAAAATTTTCAAATGCCGGAAGTCGTGGTGCATATCGTTATCATACATTATCAGCGCACCAATCAATAACGGATGTTGCGATTCTTTCACCAAGCGCAGGAGTCGTTAATATTTACCCGCTAACTGCAAGCGGTAATCCTTCAAAAGAAATTCTTGATTTGGTTCAGAATTATTTGAGTGACGATAAAATCCGACCACTTACAGATTTTGTCCAAGTCCTTTCCCCTGAAAAAATAGATTTTCAAATTGTTGCGACATTGTATCTGTTTAAAGATGCTGATAAAGATTCGGTAATTACAACTATTGAGAAAAAACTCACAGAATACAAAACAACACTTTCTGCAAAACTTGGAAAATCAGTCATTCAAACACAAATCATTGCGATTTTAAACAGCGTTTACGGAGTGTTCAAAGTTGAATTAAAAACTCCAAATGATATAGAAATATCTGAATCTCAATGGGCAAATCTTACAAATTGGAACATATCAGTTGGAGGATATGCCAATGAGTGATTTAGCACCAATAAATGACATTAACCTTCAAATTTTTGATGAAATTTGCGAAGAACGTTTCAAGAAATTAAATATAGATGCGGTGCTTGTAACAATTGTCGATAATGTCCCAACAAGTGCGTTACCGCATTTAGCCGAACAATATCACATTATGGGAAATGAAGGTTGGCTTCACGCCTCAAGCGAATCAGAAAAACGAGCATTAATAAAATCAGCAATAAAAATACATCGTTTTAAAGGTACAAAATTTGCACTTTTAGAAATATTTAAAACACTAAATTTAAACGGAAAAATTAGCGAATGGTTTGAATACGGTGGAGCTCCATATCATTTTAAGGTGCAGTTTGATACAGACAAAATCTTTGAACAAGTTTTTGAAAAAGAAGTTTTGGATTTAATAAATGAAAACAAAAATGTGCGCTCGGTTCTAGAATGTTTGATTTTGCATCTGATTACCAAAAACAAACTGGTATTTGCTAGCGCAGTAATAACCTTTGAGGAACTAACGGTTTAATGGAATTCTATTCAATTATTACAAATAAAGGTTTAGATTTGATT
>CAKVND010000105.1 GCA_934777245.1 uncultured Candidatus Melainabacteria bacterium
AAAGAACAATGTTGTTTGGAAACAGGAAGTTGTCAGAAATCGGATGGTATGGTTTTGAAATGAATTTTTGTATGAGTCAAAATAGACAACAAAAGTAGTCAAAAATGACTACAAAAAGAGAAATGATTATGCTATTATGAAAAAAAGTCGTGGAGGCAGAATCATGGGAAATTTAAAAGACAATATTGACCACTATATGGAACTGAAAGGAATAAAGAAATACAGTCATCTGTTACTTGCCATTGCTAAAGAATCAGGACTTAGTGGACAAGAAGTGTATACGTTTGCGGAGAAAGAAAAATCCAACTTTTCAAAAATGCTAAAAGGCGAAAGACCGCTTAAATATGATTTTATTATTCCTTTGGAAAAAATATTTGGCATTTCATTGGCAAGACTTTTAGATGAAGAAGCATATAAATTGCCTGTGGAAAAGGAAAATGTGCCGTTTGATAAAGGATTTCGATATTACGCATATTTAGATGACCCCAAATTATATAGAGAGGAATTTGATTTATTACCTACAAAGGATGGCAAATCTATCCTCACTCAAACCGACGAATTCGGTAAAACATTTCTTGATTATGTAGTTGAATATCATTCCGTGAATGGGGTCAGATATCTGCATGAAGAATACGGAATAAAATTAAAATGGTATCATAATCAGTTTGAATTTCGTAAAACAAAAGAATTTACCTGGGTTCACTTTGAAAATAGTATCGCATTTGCACGTCTTGTGGCGAGTATGAATGACGTTGATTTATTCAATGATATTTATGACTCTTATCATATGTTTTTTACAAATGATCATTATGGCAGTGATGAGTGTATTTTTTGTCAAAAAGAATATTTGGAATTAATATTGGATAACGATAATTTATTTAATTCTATATTTGAGATAAAGCCATATACACTGAAATTAGGAAATACTGAAAGAAGAAAACAGGTTGATTCTGTTACATATCATTCCATTAATCCGATTATCAATAATTGTTTAAGACATGCTTTACAACATTTGGATAAATATAAGCAAAGAGCAGTAGCTATATTACAATTTGGAATTAACTACAACCAGAAGAAAGCAAATGAGATTGAGGATTGTTATGTTTGCAATGAACTTGGTGGATTAAAAAGTTTCAAAAATAAAGATTATTATGATGTTATTATTTTGGTAGATAGCGGAGTAACCGATGATGAAGAAATAAAATTGTTAATTAATCAACTACCAAAATTTAGAAAATGAAATCCATATCCGCTGCTATATATGAAACTGGATTAAAAGCTTTGAAAGAAAACGACATTTATAGGAGAAGAATCATGGATATTACATTGCATCATCAAGAGAAAGGAAAGGGTATGCCGCTTATTCTTCTGCATGGAAATGGAGAAGATGGGATTTATTTCGTGCATCAAATTGCGTATTTCAACAAGCAGTACCGGGTTATTGCAGTAGATACAAGGGGACATGGAAAGTCACCAAGAGGCACGGCACCTTTTACGATTGAGCAGTTTGCAGATGATTTATATAACTTTATGGAAATGATGGAAATTCCAGAGGCAGTGATTCTGGGCTTTTCAGATGGTGCTAATATTGCGATGAAATTTGTAATGAAATATCCGGAGAAGGTAAAGGCATTAATCCTGAATGGCGGAAACCTAAATCCGAAAGGTGTAAAGCGAGGAACGCAGATTCCAATCGAGATAGGTTATCAAATAGCGAAACGATTTGCGTCCAAATCACCGGATGCTAAGAAAAAGATGGAACTGCTAGGATTGATGGTGAATGAGCCGAATGTGAAGCCGGAGGAGTTGGCGAAGATTACCGTTCCAACTCTTGTCATATGTGGAACGAAGGATATGATAAAAGAATCTCATACGAAAAAAATAGCAGAAAATATTCCTGATTCGCAACTGAAAATAATCAAAGGAAATCATTTTATTGCTAATAAGTGCCCAGATGAGTTTAATCAGGCAGTGGATGAGTTCCTGAAGAATATTGATTGAAGAAGAATAAATAGGAGAAGGATGAAGTGATAAATGCAGAAGTTGATTTGACAAATGTTGTGCTTGAAACAGAAAGATTAATCATCAGAGCGTGGAAAGAAACGGATTTAGAAGATTTTTATGAGTATGCAAAAGTAGATGGTGTGGGGCAGATGGCAGGTTGGAATCCACATCAGTCTGTTCAGGAATCAAAAACCATTTTGGAAATGTTTATAAAAGGCAAGAATGAATTTGCACTGGAACTGAAAGAAAATCATAAGGTGATAGGTTCATTGGGGCTTGAGAAAATGAGTCTTTCATTAGGTGGAGAGTATGACAAACTTGCCGGGAGAGAAATCGGCTATGTTTTAAGCAAAGCGTATTGGGGACGCGGTCTCATGCCAGAAGCCGTTAAAGCCGTGATTGCATACTGCTTCCAAAAACAAAAATATGATTATTTAATATGTAGCCATTCTGTTACAAATAACCAATCGAAAAGAGTGATTGAAAAATGCGGATTCCAGTTTGTAAAAGAAAGTTCCCGGGTTATGACGAACGGGGAAGAACATCTTTCATTATATTATGTATTGGATAATCCGACGAGAATATAGAGATTTGCCCGGCTGGCAGAAGCTGAAAACAGAATGAATCATTAGACATCATACGTTTCATACATATTTATAAAGGGCATTGTTTGCAAATTTTATAAAAAAAGGGTAAGATAATAAGCAAGATAATAAGCAAGATGAGGTGATAAAAGTGAGCAGCTACGAGCCACCATATACAATTTCTAATAAAATGCTTGAACTTGTTTCGGACATATCAGAAAAAGTTGGACAAATTACTACGCATAGAGAATTAGAGTCGAAGCCGCATTTAAGGAAGAATAACAGGATTCGGTCTATTCATTCTTCATTAAAGATTGAAGCGAATTCGCTTTCCTTGTCTAATGTAAGAGATGTTATTAACGGACATATGGTGTTAGGTGACCGGATAGAAATTCAAGAGGTGAAAAATGCGTATTTGGCATATAGTAAAATACCGGAAATTAATCCGTCTTGTATGGCAGATTTGAAAAGATTGCATGGGATTATGACCAATGGAATTATAGACGAATCAGGAAAATTCAGAGGAGGAAATGAAGGGGTGTTTGCAGGGGATAAATGCATTTTTATTGCACCACCGCCTGATATGGTAAATAATTTAATGGAAGATTTATTATTATGGGTGAGGGAAAATGAAGGAAAAGTCCATCCGTTAATAATGGCAGCAGTCTTTCATTATGAATTTGTATTTATTCATCCATTTTCAGAT
>CAKVND010000106.1 GCA_934777245.1 uncultured Candidatus Melainabacteria bacterium
GTAATAGTATCAGGCGGAGCATTGTATTCCAGTTCGTCAATTTCAAAACAACCGCAATTTAAAAGTTTTTCATCTTTGTAGCCAAGATACAAACGCAAGGAATCGCCTTTAGTCGGAAGCCACGCATCTTGCCACAGTTTAGTGGAATCTTCAAACGTGATTTCCAATTCGTCCGACTCGCCATGTTCAACGTCTGTGTAGCTGATTGAGGTCACGTACGGCGATACGTCTTTGGTGATATTTTTCTTTTCATAGAATAGTTCAAAAATTGGGGTTAGCATTATTTAATCTTTCAAATTGGGGATTAAATAATTACTGAATGTGTTGTTAAATCTGAATTAGAACACCATACACTTGACAAATAGAGCTTTTTCGTAAATAATAATAAATGAGTAACCTAGGAAGTTCTTCCTGCACTTAGCATGCATAGAAGCCTAGGTTTTTTTGTTGCTTTATTTTGCTTTAATAGCAAGTTGATTATATAAATCTAAAAAAGAGGATGTGTCTTGAATAACATTTAGATTGTCTTTTGGTAAATATGACAATAATTCTAAAATTTCGTTATACAATTTTAGTGTTTTCTTTGGATATCTAAAAATTTGTTCGTAATGAAAGACTCGATTTCTTAATTTTCTTATTGCATATAATTTTTGAGAAATAACACCAATTGCTTGCGTTTTACTTGGGTAATTAACAAATATACCTTTAAAAAAGTATATTTTGTTCCAAATTTTAGAGTTGTACTTTTTCATACAAAGATTAGTCCAAAAACCAAAATTCAGGTTTGCAATTACTCTGCCTGATGTAAGTTCTTTTTTGCTAGATAAACATTCTTTTTTAGTTGTGTTATATGCACTAATTAATAAATTGTAATCATTTTCTTCTAATAAAGTATTATTAGCAATCTCATCTTCTAACCAAGTTTCAGAAATATGTTTACATAGCGCAGCATTAATAGAATTTCTGAGTATCACTTCCAATGTTGCCAATTCAGGATATAACGCCTGAGATATTTTTATATTATCCTGATATCGTTCAATAATATCATCAATAGTGTCATCAGAAGAATAAATAAAAGATTCTATTCTATCCAAACTATATGTAGGTATAAATTTCTTAAGTTCCTCGGAATTAATCATACATAGATTATACACTAAACAGCAAATTCAGTAATTATTTAATTTTCAAAGTACAAACGTTTTTTGGGGTTATTTCTTCCATGGGGGAAGTTCAAATTGTATAGTTTGATTTTCTTCAATTATTGGAATATTTAATTTTATTCCACTCAATAATATAGGTGTTCTTTTTACGTCAGGATTGGCTTTTATTATTTGCTCATACAATTTCGGTGTTTTGTAGAATTTGTTTGAAATTTTGTCCCACCTGTCACCATCAACAGTAATGTATGAATAAAATCCCGTCATTTACGCTTAAATCCTTTGTCTTGACTTTTGTCATCTTCTGCAATTTTTCCTGTATATTCCTTTAGCCGGATTTCTACCTGAATTGAAATCAAATCACCTTGCGCTGAAGCTTGCTCGGTTGTTTTTGCAATTTCTTCTATAACAAAAACTCCTACGTATTCACCATTACCTTTAATAAATTTGAGCGGTTTTGCTTTGTCAGCGACTTCAGTCAGCTTTTTTAATTCTTTCTCCGGCTCACAAAAATTCTTGTGAAAATTTAATTTTAAATTTTCTTGTAACAAATTTTTGCCCATAAATTGTAAAACTGATTTGTTTTCAATCCGTTCGTGCTCTGCGTAATTGTATGAAACCGTTTCTGTTAAACCGTTAAAGTAAGTTATTAATTCAAATTTAATGTCACCAAGTTGTGCAAACATATTTTAATCCTTGTTTAGTAAGCCATTCTTAATCTGCGTTCGTTTTCTTGCTTGAAAATCCTCAAAATCTCATCTTTGTGTTGCTTTAACATTTGTGCAAAATCTTCTTTTGATGGAGTTCCTGATAAAGTAATAATGGGATTGTAGTGGATTGTAACAGGGGCAGAATGGTTTTGTGTTACAAAATTTGAATTCGGAACATTTGCCTTAAATCCTGTATTAAACACACCAAGAGTCTTGTTCATAGCTGAAACTATCGGTGCAGGCTTTATCGTTTGAGCTACCGTTTCAATAATTTTTACTTTGTTTAAATCTTTTAACGGACCGGTTTTGGCAGGTGAGTGCGGTAAAAAATCTCTGATGGTTTGAGTAACTTTTTTTATTGCGTCTGATACTTTTCCAACACCTGACATTATTCCGTTTGCTATCATTGTCGGAATTTTTAATCCGCATTCAAATATTTTTGAAACAAATTGAGTTACTTTTAGAATAATGCTTGCGATAGCTTTACCAAATCGGACACCCATATTTTTGGCAGCTCCACCAACATCATCAACAGGCTTGATTATTTGCTTGAACCAATTTATTAAAGATTTTATCGGTGCAAATAGAGGACTTAAAGCTTCACCCATACGCTTGAATATCGGTAAAACAGGCTGTAAACCTTCAACCAAACCTTGCCACATTCCTTTAAAAAATCCGCTAATCGGTTTCCAATATTTGTAGATTAATAAAGCTGCTGTTCCGATTGCTAAGGCTATCCAACCGATTGGTGAAGTTAGAAGGGTTAAAGAAAACGCTCTAAAAGATACGATTGCATTCTTTATCAGATTTGGAATATTTAAAAATGCAGTTTTTAAATTATTTAAGCCATTAATAAATATTGATGGAACGGCTTTTGCTGATGTTACCACCCAATTTTTTAAAGCAACAGTTGATTCTGCAATGTTTGCCGGAAGTGTTTTAAATGTGTTCACAATTCCATATCTTAATTCTGTATCAATTCTTTTAATATCACTAAATAACGCTCCAAGCGTGAAGGTTTGAGCAGTTGAAGTTAAACCGAAGAATTTTAGAAGATTTGCAGAATTTTGTATAAGTACAGGAGTCAATTTCCTTGCATTATTCAAAAAATCACCGTAGAATCCTAAAAGTTTACTTCCCATCAAGCTTGCAACACCAACAGTTGATGCAATAGCTCCAAAACCGACTAAAGATATCGCAAAAAAGCTTTTTGCTTGAGGTGATAATTTACCGAACATATTTATTCCATATTCAGTTAAATCCAAAAGTTTTCCAAATAGAGGAGATATGGCTTCTCC
>CAKVND010000107.1 GCA_934777245.1 uncultured Candidatus Melainabacteria bacterium
TAGGGTCAGGAGTCGCTTTATAAGCGTCTTCCAATGCCCAAGCCATGTTTTCAGAAATAGGGCCTGTAACAACCAAGCCATCAGCGTGTCTTGGTGATGCTACAAAGTTGATACCAAATCTGCCCATATCAAAGTTACAGTTTGAGCAAGCGTTCAATTCCATTTCGCAACCGTTACAACCCGCAGCAGAAACCTGTCTGAGTTTCAAAGATTTTCCAAAAACTTTTTTGATTTCTTTTCTTACTGTCACAGCAGTTTTTTCAAAATCTTCAGGTGTCATGTTTTCTGTAATTATTAGTTTATTTCTATCTGTTGATGATAATTTGTAATAATTACTAAAATGAATTGCACCGCATTCACATTGACCGCAGAGTGTACATTTACCCAAATCGATTGACAACGGGTCAGCTTTCAAAGCACCAGTCGGACAAATAGATTCATCTACAGTACAGCCTTCACAGTTTTTTAAGATAGGAAAACCTCTAAATTGGCTACGCATTGGTGCGTTTGGAATATCAGGAATGAATTGTTTTCCTTGAAAATATTTTAATTTAAGTGTATCTAGCATAATAAATTCCTTTTTTAAGTTTATTAGTTTGGAGTTTAGAAGTTGAGAAGAAGTTAAAATTTCTCCTAAACTACTCAACTTCTAAACTAATCTTCTTATAAGTCATTTCCGCAATAAGACAAGTTAAAGCTCTTGTTACACAATGGGAAGTCTGAAACGCCGTTGTTTCTAACAGCCATTGCAAGCATATACCAGTTGTTGAAAGAAGGATCTTTCATCTTATATCTCAATAACTCACCATTTGCGCCTGTTACAGCGATATGAACAATTTCACCTCTCCAACCTTCTGTCATAGATACTACAAAAGAGTTTGGAGTTAAGTTCTTGTTAGGTGTAACCTTGATAGGTTCTGCCTTGTATTCCTTAAGTTTAGCAAGCAACTTCTTAACGATTTGCATTGATTGTTTAACTTCTTTGTATCTTAACTTA
Organism: uncultured Candidatus Melainabacteria bacterium; assembly: GCA_934777245.1. Next base: position 998 of record CAKVND010000107.1, read on the forward strand.
AATCTTGAGTGAACATCACCTGTCGCTTTAAATGGTTTAACAACATCAAGAGATGTATACCACTTATCGTTGAAATCAAATCTTGTATCAATATCGACACCTGATGAACGAGCAGCCATACCAACAGCGCCCAATGATTTTGCGCTTTCTTGAGAAACAACACCCGTTCTTTCCATTCTTGAAATACAAGATGGAGTTCTTAACATAACTTTTGTTGTTCTATCAACTGTTTTTGCTACACCGTCAAGCATTTCAACAATCTTGTCTGACATTTTTTCATCAATATCAAAATTAACACCGCCAACATTAATCAAACCTCTACCGAAACGGCTTCCTGAGATTTCCAACATTGTGTTAATTACTAAAGTTCTTGTGATACCAAAAATTGATGCGCCCATCAGATATGCCATGTCACCGCCGATTGCACCCATATCACCGATATGGATTGCCATTCTTTCCATTTCTAACGCTACACGTCTTATTATTTGTGCTTTATTAGAAACTGCAGAATCTGACAAAGCTTCCATTGCTTGAGAGTAAGCCATGTTATAACCGATTACAGAATCACCGCAAACTGACTCAGCCAATCTATTATTATAACCTTTACCCTTCAAGAATAATTCTTCAACGCCTCTGTGTTGGTAACCAAGCATGATTTCCAAATCATAAACCTTTTCACCTTGGCACATAAATCTAAAATGACCTGGTTCAATAACACCTGCGTGAATAGGTCCAACTGCTACTTGGTGAACATCTTCGCCTTGCATTTCAAAGAATGGGTATTTGTCTTGATTCTTTCTCAATGGTTTTAACCAAGGGTGATGCAATGGTTCAATTCCAAACTCTTCATAAAATTCTCTTTCAAAAATATGAAAAGCAGGAACTTTTTGTGTAATAGACTCATAAGATTTAACATCAGGTGTAAACAATGTTGATGTTACATACAATTTGCCAACCTTATCATCAGCCATTACAACATATAATCTTACGTTCTCGAATTCTTGTTTTCCGAAGAAACCAACAACTCTCATTTTCATTTTCTCAACGTCTGCTCTAATTTCGTCTATCGAAATAGTCGGAATATCAAACGCATTTATCTTTTTGTTGTTTTCAGTTATTATCCAATTCATAATTACCTTCTTTTAATATTATCATTAAGAGGATAAACCCTCACCCGAATTTCTAAGTTTCGCGAAGCTCAACTTAAAATTCTACCCTCTCCCTAGGAGAGGGTAATTAAGTATTAAAATCCTGCAACAGTTGCAAGAATTGCTTGAGTCAAACCTTGTGGCATATAAATGCCGATTACAAATGCCAAAATAAGCATTACAACTTGTGGCAAATACATTGTCCAACTTAGTTTAACAGACTCAACTTCATGAGTTGGTGCTGAGAAAGACATCTTAACAACAGCTTTACCCAAACCATAAAGAACAATTGTTAATAATAGCAAGAACAATGCGCACATAATAAAGTGACCTTTCAAGAACATTGTCTTAACCATTAAAAATTCACTTATAAATAAAACTGATGGTGGAAATGCAACTATTCCCAAGAATGATGCAACCCATAACCAAGCTGTTTTTCTATCAGTTTTCATAAGCCCTGTTATTGATTTAATTTTCTTTGTTCCATAAATTTCAAGAACGTTTCCTGAAGTTAAGAAGAAAGATGCTTTAATCAATGAGTGACCGATTAAGTGAATTATAGCAGCCAACATACCAACACCGCCTAAAGCAGTACCGATAGCCAAAATACCCATATTTTCAATAGATGAGTATGCTAACATTCTCTTATAATTATTGATATGGTAAACAAAAACTGCTGTAATGAACAATGACAAAAAGCCCATTGCCAAAAGCATTAATCTTGCAAAACTGTCACAGCCTGAAAGCACCATAATTCTAAATACGTTTACAATCATCAAAAATGCTGAATTTAACAAAGTTGCTGAAAGTAAAGCTGAAATTGGTGATGGTGCTTCTGCGTGAGCATCAGGTAACCAAAAGTGAACAGGTGCAAGACCCATTTTTGTACCAATACC
>CAKVND010000108.1 GCA_934777245.1 uncultured Candidatus Melainabacteria bacterium
GGCTTAAGTATGGGTGCTGAACAAGCATCAAGTATTCTTAACAATAGTATTTCAAGTAGGTTAAATGGATTTGGCTTAGGTGGAAAAACTACTTGGTCTAATGTTGCGGTAAGCAAAACTCAAGAACTTGGTACTGCAACTTATTCTAAAGCACACGAAAACGATGCCGACTTAAAAGCCGTAGATTATATGGTTAAGTGTGGTTATAACCCTCTTGCAGGTGTTTCAATTTTGAGCAAAATCGGCGTTGCTTATCCTGATTTATTTGCAGATCACCCATCTACTGATAAGAGATGTCAAACAGTTTACAATTATGTAAAACAAAAATATCCGCAATACATTTCTCAAGGATATGATACACAAGCTTACAGAGATGCGTACGAAACTTATATCAGACAGTAATTACACCCCTCACCCGCATTCGTAAGGTTCAGCAAGGCTTCACCAACGACTGCTCCCTCTCCCGCAAGGGGCGAGGGGAGAAAATCGACAAACAAGAAAGGAATAATGCAAGATGAAAAAGAAAATTTTATTATTAGTAATGTCAGCAGTGCTTTTGACAGGCTGTGTAAGTCAGCAAAGCACCGTTACAATAGATAAAAAAGCTAATGCTACTGTTGAAAAGAAATTTAGTTATGGTTCAACTTATGCATCCGATGAGTTGTCAAAAAAAGCCGCAGAGTATTTTTTGAATGGAGTTAAAGCGCAAAACCCTGTTTCTTTGCAGAAATATAAGACTGATGAAGATATGGGTTATATTGCAATTCTTAAACCCGGTAATGTTATTGATAATGATGTTTTAGCAATAGAAAGTTTCTTTAAGCCAAACGAGGGAACAAAAAATATCAATTGCCAAAAAGAAAAGAAAGTCGTTTCTTGCAAGGCTGATTTCAATATAAACCTAAAAAATAAAGATTTGGAAAAATTGTTGGCTGAAAATGGTTTGACTTATGATGACTTAGAACCATATGTTTTAATCATGAAGTTACCAAACCAAGCAGAATCTCATAACGCAAATTTCTTTGACTTAGAAAAAAATACTTACGTATGGGAAATTCCGGCAGGTGGTCAAACTGATGTGAAGATTAATTTTAATATTTAAGTGTAAAAATATTTTGTACAAATAAGAAAGGAAAAATTATGACAAACGAATTAACACCAATTGAAGAATTAAAGGTTGAAGAATCTTGGAAAGAAAGATTCAAATTGATACAAAAATATTTTGAAAATGGTTCTCCTTTTAAAGAAACCGCAGAATTTAAATCAATGACTGCAAAAGAAAGAGGAGCTGTAAACAAAGGAATTTTGATTAAAATTGGAGGATTTTGGAGCTTTTTGGCAGCATTTGCATTTAGTGCATTTTACTACTTATTTAAAGGTATGTGGCTAAAAGCAATTGTGTATACTCTTTTGCTTACCTGTTTTGATATTGCTCTAACTCATGTTATTCCACCATTAGGAAAAATTTCTCATGGATATGCGTATGCATTTATTTTTGCATACCTTGCACCATTTGATTATTACAGATTGAAAGTATTAAAAAAACAATGGTAAGAGTATTTACCCCTCACCCGCAAGGGGCGAGGGATTGAGGGCAAACCGCTACAACATAAAATATTCTAAATAAGGAATTTATAATGGCTAAAAGAAAATGGAAACTGAAAAAACAAGACAAATTGCTTCAAGAAATGCAATCTAAAGAAAAACTGGATTTTAATTTGAAATTAAAAGATTTAGTTTTGCCGATAGGAGTTCTTTTGCTAATCGGTATTATCAAGGTTTCGTGCGAAGCGATTCCGTCAATGTTAGTTGATATCGACCAATTTACACAAGACGCTAAGCAAAAACAAATTGCTAATACTTACTATATTGAAGGTGAAACTTTTACGACAAGAAATCCTGAAAGCAGTATTTTTGAGAAAAACAGTTTCAAAAATATCTATAACAGCGATTTGTGGTATTTTGAATCACGAGAATATTTGGATAAAGACACTATTTCGCCTGACAAAATTGTTGCATTCTATGATAGACCGAATTTGTACACTTATTTGGTAAATGCTGATGAAAAGAAACCGCATTTGTTCGGTCCTGATGGTGTTATTTATGGCGAAGGCAATTTAGATTATCAAGAGGATTTGAAACACGATAAAGACACGACTTTAGAGCAGTCAGTAAATCGCCGAAATTATTTGGGCAATTGCTTGATTCATTGGTACGATTCGACTTGTGATGCAAATTACAATTATTGGGACAAAAACGAAACTCCTAAAATCACGAAGGTTACGAAAGACTGCGTGTACATAAAATTTAGTGAAAATCGGGAGGCTTGCGTAAGCAAAGAATACGGTATTGCGACTTATTACAAACAAAAAACAACAGCACCGAACGAAGAAGTAATCCACGAAACGACTGTAACCGAGTTGAAAGACAAATTTAAGGACGGCTACAGGTTTGATTTTTCGACTTTAGAAATTCCACAAGATAAGAAGTTGAAAACAGAAGAAGAGTTTCAGAACGAGCCGGGGTAAAATGATATGCAATTGCCATTGAACACGACAAAAAACAAGAAAGGAAGAACAAGTTTACAGTTCTTAATAAATTATGAACAAAAATAAAAAAGATTCGTTATACAGGTATTACAAGTACCCCAACTGTCACTCCTTCCCTTGTTAGGGAAGGTTGGGATGGGTATCAATTGAAATATGATAAAAGATTTAAAACAACTTTCAACTTATTGAAACCCACCCGCATCTGTAAGGTTCGGCATAGCCTCACCAACAGCTGCGACCTCCCTAATAAGTGAGGTAGTTACCCCTCACCCCCAACCCCTCTCCCACAAGGGGCGAGGGGAGAAAAGTTAAAAGGAAAACATAAATGAACGAAGAAAACAAAAATTTAAGTAATAATCCGATAAATAGAGCATCGATGCCTAAAGGTGTTGATGATAAAGAGAACAGCTTTGCACCGCCGGAAGCTGTTAATTCTGAAGTGGATATAAAAAAGCTTACGGAAGAAATTGAAAAAAATCC
>CAKVND010000109.1 GCA_934777245.1 uncultured Candidatus Melainabacteria bacterium
CTTCTAAGTTACGAATTTTTTCATTATTTTCAACAGATTTTGGAGGTTTAGAAATCTTTAGCATAAAGTCTGTTGCCGATAATTCCTTTTTAGGGTTAGCAAATTGTTCGTATACCGGTGCAAAATCACCGTATTCAGGAACTTCTCTTTCAGCTCTGTCTCGAATTATTTTGGCAATTTTTTTGAATGCTTCTTCCATTGTTTTTACCTCTTTGTGAGGAGCTTTTGCTCCATGAAATTTTGTTTTATTTTGTTGTATCGGATTAATTTTATTCATTGTATACCTATTTTAACATTGTTATTTTCACTTAGTCAATCAACTCTTTGTATTTTTTTATAACGGCCTCGCCTTTTTCAAACGCATCTTTTTCAACAGGTTGATTTATGTATTCTTTGTATTCTGAAGAATTTTCATCAACAATAGGATTTCCATTTCTGTCTGATACAAATCCATTTTGTCCTTTTTTATAAGGTTCCTTATAATTCAACCAGTTCCATAATTGGCTCATTGATGTTTCAAATGAATTATCATTTGAGCCGATTTTTGAAGCATAATTGTAAATATATTTACCCTCTTTTGATTTCAAAAGTTGTTGTTTGTATGCAGAACCTAAATCGTCTTCAAACCATCCGTTTCTCATAATTTCAATCCATTGGATATGATGAGTTAATTCGTGGGCAATATCACCAAATATTTCGGCTTTGTTACCTTGACCATCAACGCATTTTGTGCCATTCCAATTTTTGTTTACATAAACCGTATTTGATTCTAGATCATAATAACCACCTTCATTACCTTTTGCGAATGCCAATTTTACACCGCTGTCTTTTAAACCCATTTCATTTTTAATGAGTTCAAAACTTTGTTTGCAAAATTCTTCTATATCTTGAATTTTATTCAACTCTTTGATTTTTTCTTGATTTTTAACAACAAAATCTGTATAAGGTTGTACAGAACCTGCAAATTTTTCGATTCTGTTGATGTTTATTTTTGAGTTATACTCATTTATTGCGTCTTTTACTGACAAAACTTTATTTTTAATTTTTTCTGCAGTTTCATGCAACACAATAAGATTTTTTGCACTCAAACGTTCGTCAAATTTAAAGCCTTTGCCATAATCTTCAAGTTTAGGTTCAACACTGTCAAAACCTAATTCAAGCTTTCTCAAGTGTGTATAATAATCGCTCAAATAGCGGTTATACTCTTTGTATGTTTCTTTATTCATGTTCTTTTTAGATAACATGTCAATAAATGGATTATAAAGCTCTTCCAATTCCTTATGCTCGCCGATAATATTCTTGCCGGTTCTTAAATCATAAGGGATGTGTTCGCCTTCTGCAAATTCATTGACCTTGTCGCCTCTGAATTGCCATTCGATTGTTTTACCGTCTTGTGTAATAAAATTAACTTGCAATGCGGTATAACCCGAAGGTTGAGATTTTGTTGTAGGTTTGTAGTTTTCATCAATTTTTGAAAAATTCGGGTCGCTAGGGTCAATTCTTAAATTTATATTAAGTTTTACACCATGATTTGCAGCAAATTGTTTCAAATTCGCAAGTTGATTTTCAGAAAAATATGGAATTCCATCAGGTGAAACATAATTGCTAATTCTTGCTGTCACTAAATGATTATTATTTTGTTTTTGTTTTAGAATTTCAGATTTCAAGGATTCTACGGCTGGTTCGGATTGTAATTCCGCAGCTCTAAGTATTGCTTCACGTTCTTTTCCTGCGTCTAATAACGCTTTTACTTCAGGGTGATTCGCAAATTTCCCTGATTCAACAACCGTTCTTGCACCGATTGCATCACGCACATCTTTAACTGCGTCTGCAACGGTAGCTCCCGGATGATCAATTAAATAATTTGCAATTTTATCATGCAAACTCTGTTGACCTTTGAGTCTGATGGTCATTTTACCGATTTTATCCAAACCCATTGCACGAACATTTTTATCTATGGTTTCAAACGCATTTTTATATTCAGTTCTAATTTCTTGAACAGGAGTGTCTATATCAAGATTTTTAGCCACATCATAAATTTTACCAAAATTTTCACCTGCATTTTTCCAATATTTAGAAATTAAATCACGTTGTAAATTTTGAAATTTATCTCCATAACCACCTTGCGTATATTCCTTATTAAATTTATTAAAAGCTTCATTCACAAGGATTGAAGATAATTTTGCACCACTCTCAATTTTTGCTTGCATGTAACTAATCATATCTAATGTACGCGGTACCAATGCACCGTAAGTACCCGATGTTTCACACAACATTTGAGTAGCAATATCTGGAGTTATGCCACCGTTTTTTAAGGCAGAATTTTGTGCAACACTTGTTCTGAATTCCATTATTTCAGGAGTTCTTGTCATAGCAATATTAAATTTATCTGCAAAATCTTTATCGGCATTTTTCCAGTATTTAGAAATTAAGTCGCGTTGTGTTTCTTGGAATTCACGACCATAACCTTGTTTTGCCCAATAACTGTCAAATTCTTGAATAGCTTTATAAATATCATCAGGTGTGATTTTTTCACCTTTTGCCAATTTGTTTTCAAAATGTTCAATCATTTTCAATGTACTTGGCAACAATAAATCATAAGTACCTGATGATTCAATTCTCATTTTATCGGCAACATCTGGAGTAATACCAGCGTTCTTTAATATTGAATTTTTAGCAACAGATTTTAGATATTGTGCGATATCTGCTGGTAAAACATCCTCGATATCAGCTATTTCAGGTTTTTCATATGCCTTTTTGTCAAACTTTTCTGTTCTCACCCCCTGTACTTCCTTATCTTGTGGAGCAGCTTGAGGGGAGGTTGGTTTTGGGGAAGCTTCTGTTTTCGTTGAAGTATCACTTTTTGAGCCTTCACCTTTTGCTGCATTAAATAATTTTTCGTATTTACCGGCAACGGCTTCTAACATTGCTGTTGCAAGGTCGTTTGAGTTTGCAAAACG
>CAKVND010000110.1 GCA_934777245.1 uncultured Candidatus Melainabacteria bacterium
TTGAGTAAAAAATTCCCAAGTGACATGGAGTATGCAACTCAATATGATACAACAGAATTCGTAAGAGAATCTATTCACGAGGTAGTTAGTGCAATTATACTTGCGATTGCTCTGGTAAGTGCAGTAACGTATTTATTCTTGGGAACTGCACGTGCTGCATTCATTCCATTCTGTGCAATTCCTGTTTCATTGATTGGTGTGTTTATATTTATGGCATTAATGGGATTCTCAATTAACTTGTTAATCCTGTTTGGCTTGGTACTTGCGGTAGGTTTGGTTGTTGATGATGCTATTGTAGTATTGGAAAACACGCAAAGACACATTCAAGAAGGTAAATCGCCGAAAGATGCTACTGAAATAACTATGCAAGAAGTTTTCGGCGCGGTAGTAGCAACTTCTCTTGTATTAATGGCGGTATTCGTTCCCGTATCCTTTATGAGTGGTATTACAGGACAGATGTACAGACAGTTTGCGGTTTGTATTGCAACTTCAATCGGCTTATCAACCGTCGTTGCTTTAACTCTTTCTCCTGCTCTTTGTTCACTGATTCTAAAATCAGGTGAAGAAAAAACAGACTTTGAATTTATTCAAAAATTTGAGGATTGGTTTAACGGGGTCAGAACCAAATATTTAGAAACCGTACATTATTTTGTTGCTTCACCAAAAAAGACTTTAAGAGTTCTTATTAGTGTTATTTTTGCAATATTTATCATGTTTAAATTGACTCCAACAGGATTTTTGCCGGATGAAGACAGAGGCGCTTTGTTTGTAATGGTTCAATTACAAGATGGTGCAACTTTGACAAGAACAGCTAACGTTGTTGATAAAATGAGCAAAGAGTTTGCAAATATACCTGGGATTGCTTCAATAATGCAAATTAACGGTATGAAGGGCGAAAATTCGGCATTTATGATTTTGAAATTAGAACCATGGTCTAAGAGAAAATCTTCAAAGTTATCCGTAAGCAGTATAACTTCACAAGCAAATAAAATTATCGGTAAATATCCGGAAGCAACTTCGTTTGTTTCACAACCACCTGCAATTTCCGGCATGGGCATGTATGGCGGTTTTGAATATCAACTTTTAGATAAGGGTGATAGAACCGCAGACGAATTGTTTGCACAGGTTCAATCATTATTACAAGTTGCAAGACAAGATTCTGCTTTCTCCAGCTTATATACGTCATTTACTTCTTCGCTACCGCAAGTTGTAGTAAGAATTAATGAAGAAAAAGCTTTAGCTCAAGGAGTTTCAATAACTGAAATCTATAGCACTTTAGCGGCTCAATTCGGTGCGACTTATGTAAACGACTTTAACAAGTTTGGTAGAGTTTATCGTGTATACATGCAGGCTGATGCGCCATATCGTGCTACATTGGGTGATATAAGCAAGATTTATGTTAAAAACAATTCGGGTAAAATGCTTCCTATATCTTCTGTAATAACAACAGAAAACATTGTTGGGCCTTATATGCTTTCTCGTTTTAACATGTATCCTGCTATAACTATTAACGGGAACCCTGCAAGCGGTGTAAGTTCAGGTGACGCTATGAAAGCTATGTCAGAAATTTCTGATAAAGTTTTACCTAAAGATATGGACTATGCTTGGTCAGGTACTTCTTTACAAGAACAAAAATCCGCAGGTCAAATCGGGCCAATATTAGCAATGGCATTAACTTTCGTTTATTTGTTCCTTGTAGCGTTATACGAAAGCTGGACATTACCGATTGCCGTTCTTTTAATTTCGCCGGTTGCTCTTTTAGGCGCATTGTTCTTCCAATATATATCAGGCCTATCGCTTGATATTTACGCTCAAGTTGGTTTGGTTATGTTAATCGGTTTGAGTACAAAACAAGCAATCTTGATTGTAGAGTTTGCAAAAGATGCGATGGAGAAGGATGGATTAAATTATATTGAAGCTGCGATGCAAGCTGCAAAACTTCGTTTCAGAGCGGTTATGATGACAAATATTGCGTTCATCTTAGGTTTATTACCTCTTGTGTTTGCAAAAGGTGCAGGTGCAGGTAGCCGTCACTCTATCGGGGTTTCCGTATTCGGTGGTATGATGGCAGTTGCCTTCTTGGGTAGTATATTAGTTCCGGCATTTTTTGTTATGATAAACGTTATAAAGAATGACAAAAAAGAACGAGTTGAACTATTTAAAGACGGTATAAGATTCGCATTCATGCTATTCTTAATAATAATGATACCTGTGTGGTTATTTATTGGTTTGGATAACTTGATGTATTTATTAAATAGAATATTTAGTTAGTAAAGGTTAAAACAACGTGAAAAAAATATTAGTAATATTTTTTATAATACAATTGATATTAGCTCAAGTACCTTCTTACGCTGCTTTTTGGCATAAAGATGATTTGGGTAATAAAATCAAACAAGAGGAATATCCTGACAGTAAAGATGTTGAGCCAAAAGCTGATGAAGTTGCTGTAATAAAAGGTGGAGTAGAAAACTCAATTGATATTTCACTAGAAGAATGTTTAAAATTTGCTTTAGGGAACAATCCTCGAATACAAGCGGCTATGCAGGATGTATTCGCATCTGATTATAGAATAAGGCAGGCATGGGCATCTTATTTCCCACAATTTGGTTGGCAAACAGGTTACACCAGAATAAGACAACTTCAATTATCAGACGTGTTCAGACAAAATTTAGTGTTTAACTATTTTGTATTAGGGCAAATAAGTGCATCTCAAATGCTTTATGACTTTGGCGTAACTCAAAACCAAGTTACAATCAGAAAGTTAGATAATCAAGGCTATAAAATCACTTTGACAGGCACCGTAAATGATGTGATTTGTGAAGTTAAAAAGTCTTATTACAGTCTTCAATACGCGATTGAAGCAAAGAAGGTTGCAGAAGATATGGTTGCTAAATATTCTGCGTTTTACGACCAAGCAAAAGCGTTTTATACTGTCGGTACAAAACCTAAAGTTGA
>CAKVND010000111.1 GCA_934777245.1 uncultured Candidatus Melainabacteria bacterium
CTCTTGAGCAAATGACTCAAATGAATACAGGTTTAACAAATTGTATGAACTATATTTCTGCAATGTACAAAGATATGGCGATGAATGCCGAAATTACTCAAACGCTTTCAATGGTCGGAAAAGAAGTTACAATTACTGTTCCTGATGAAAAAGACAGTTCAAAAACAACTGAAATCACAGGTAAAGTTACTGAAGCTAACTTTAAAGACGGCACAGGTAAAGTTAAAGTTAACGGTGAATATTATTCAATTTCTAATATTACTTCTATTAGAGAAAAAGGCGAAAGTAGCACAGCAAAAAGTTAATGTTGGGCTGAAAGCCCAACCTACAATTTATATTGTTGGATTGGTAAATCCAACCTACAATAAATTTAAATTCAAACCCAGACAACAACAGGAGGACGACATAAATGTCACAAGCATTACACACAGCCAGTACCGGTATAAATGCCGGACAATCACAAATCAACGTTGTAGCAAATAACGTTGCAAACATCAATACGACAGCATACAAGTCTGCGAATATGACTTTTGAAACATTATATTCAAGGAACCTGTCTTATGGTAGCGCAGCTACAAAAGATGGCGGTGGTACAAACCCTAAACAAATTGGTCTTGGTGTAAAAGTTGGTGGCATCACAAGAGATTTTACTGCCGGTGATTTTGTAAGCACAGGACGTGATATGGACTTAATGATTTCCGGTAACGGCTTCTTTGTTGTACAAGATTCTGATGGCAAACTGTATTATACGCGTGATGGCGTATTCTCAACTGATTCGGAAGGAAATGTTGTAAACCAGTCCGGCATGAAAGTTGTAGCTGCGGGAACTCCGTATTCTAATGCAAGTTCAGGAAAAACAGTTCAAATTCCTAAAAACTTAGCTGCTGTTGTATCGGGTGATGCAAATATTGCTAATAAAAAATTAAGCGAATTGAATAATGCAAGTATTACAGATGGTGATATAAATGTAACAATTAATGGTACAAAAGTAACTTTGACGGTTGAAAAAGGCGATCCTACAATGGGTGCTGTAATTGCAAAATTCAATGAACAAATTAAAGCTGCCGGTATTGACGATGTTACGTTTGACGTAGCAAACGGCGTTGTATCATATACAAAAGGGGCAGCAATTTCGTTTGATTCTGCAACAAGTAATTTCGTAGGGCAAACCGGTATTAGTAATAATAATCCATCGACAAAGCAAATTAACCAAACAGTAGCTTTACAAGAAATGGTTAATTATAATGATCAAAACGGTATTACATTAAAGTCAACAACCGTTGATGAAAATGGTATTATTGCTGCAACTTACAGCGATGGTTCAATTTTGACTCAATATGTTGATGATACTTATACAACACAATGGAAATACACAACTCCGCAAGGTGTTACAATCAGAAGCGGTGATGTTCAAGCAGCAGGTTCAAGTATTGAAAATTCAAACTTTGTTATTGAACTTGCTACAATGGTAAATGAAGAGGGCTTGGTTTCTATTAACAATAACCTTTGGGAATGGGGCGCTGACGTTGGTGAAGTTTATTATGGTATGGCAGGCGAAGTTTCTTTCGGTTCAATAGAATCAGGCGGTTATGAAGGCTCTAACGTTGATATTGCGGCAGAACTTTCTAACATGATTACAGCGCAGAGAATGATTCAGATGAACTCAAGAGTGTTCTCGACTGCTAGTAGCGTGATGGAAACTTTGAGCTACTTAGGACAATAAATAGAAAGTGAATAGGTAAAAAATGAATTAAAAATGGAAAATGGAAAGTGGAAAATTATTTAAAACAATGTTTAAAATAAAATTTGCTGAATATGACGTATATAACAAATAAAAAATTAATACAATTTTCCATTTTCAACTTTCCATTTTCAATTTATTCATAAAAATCAAATTCACTTATTCACTTTAAAAAAAGGCATGCCTTTTGTAAGCACAAGTCGCAAAAATCATGTCAAATTCTTAACAAAACAATGCAACTTTACAAAACTTAACATTTTAAAACATGGTTGAAATCCATGTGAAACATGGGTTTCAGCATGTTCTAAAAATAGCTTGAAAGTTGTTACAAACAAAGACTTGTGCAGAACATGTTTTGTATTATATAATACAGTAAAGGGATTGAAGGAAATGTTGATACCATCACAAATTTGGGGCGAGGATGTTCATATTGACCGCGCTAAGGTAAAAGCAAATCTTGAGGAAATCCAAAAAAGTATCGCACATTCTAAAATTAAAATAATCGCAGTAACAAAATATTTCGGGCTTGATTCCATAAAAGCAGGGTTTGAGGTTGGGATAAGAGATTTTGGCGAATCTAGAGCAATTGATGCAATTAACAAGATTGAAGCTTTGCCGGAAGAAATTAAACAAAATTCAACATTTCATTTTATCGGACACTTGCAAACGAATAAAGTCGAAAAAGTTGTAAAACATTTTGATGTTATTCACTCAGTGGATTCATTAAAAGTTGCAAAAGCTATATCAAATGCGGCTTGTCAATTAAATAAGAGAGAGAAGGTTTTATTACAAGTCAATAATGCAGAAGAAGAACAAAAGTTTGGTTATGCAAAAGATGTTTTGAAAACTGATATGCAAGAACTTCTTAAATTGGAAGGGCTTGAGATAATCGGTTTGATGAATATTGCACCGCTTAATTTAAATGATAATGAATTGGAAGGATTATTCAAAGATATCCGTTTATTTAGAGATGAGCTTGAACGAGAATTCGACATAAAGCTTCCGGAATTATCAATGGGAATGAGCAACGATTACAAAATTGCGATTAGAGAAGGTGCAACAATTATTAGAGTAGGTAGAAAGTTATTTAGTTAAAAATATAAATTGGA
>CAKVND010000112.1 GCA_934777245.1 uncultured Candidatus Melainabacteria bacterium
GATAATTTACCGAACATATTTATTCCATATTCAGTTAAATCCAAAAGTTTTCCAAATAGAGGAGATATGGCTTCTCCGAGTTCAATTCCAATAGTTTGAGTAAGGTTTTTCATTCTCTGAAGTCTTGCATGTTCTGTGTTGTATTGTTTTTGATAGCCTTCATCAATTAATGAAACACCGTATCTCATTGATTGAAGTGTATCGATATAGCTTTGGCTTTGTTTTGTGGTTAAACCTAAAACAGCATTGTATGCCATAGTAGAACCAAATAATCCCAAAATTGCAGAATCATTGCCGTTTACTTTATTTGTAATTGCTTTAAACGCATTAACCATACCGCCTGATTTTTGTATTAATTCTTTAAAACTTTTAACACCTAAAGAATTAAAAACTTTTGCAGAATCTTCAGACTCTCGAGTCATACCTGCAATTGCTGCTTTTAATTGGTGGTGTGCTTGAGCGGCAGGTTGACCTGTTGTCGTTAGAGCAGCAACTGCGGCTAAATAATCGTCCAACTCGATTCCTGCTGCTGCAACCGTTCCGGCAACAGAACCAAAACCTTGTGCGATTCCTGAAATTGTAGTTTTACCGTATTTAACGGTTTTGAAAATCGTGTCATACACTTTGTCCGCTTTTTCACCTTTCAGTTGAAAAGCATTTAAAGATGATGTTACCAAGTCAACCGCCTCCGAAGTTGAACCTAAACCTGTTAAACCTAATTGTGCAGAACGTTCTAAAACTTTAAACTGCATATCAGCACTAATTCCGGCTGAACGAATATCATACAAAGCAGAAGTCAAACCTTCTAAAGCCACAGGTGTTCTTTTTGCAATTTCTAAAACTTCATCTTTCATAGCACCAAAATTCTCGATATTTGTATCAATCAACGTGGAAACATTGGACATACCTGCTTCAAAATCCGCAGCCATTTTTAGGTTAACTGCACCAAAACCGACTAAAGCACCACCCACAAGCGAAGCTGTTTTACCAAACTTTTCCAATCTTTCTGATGTATCTTTAATTTTGGCTTGCATTTTATTAAAGTCATCATTCGATTTTTGAACTGCATCACGAATAACCTTTGACATCTTATCAAAAGCTACAAGGGTTAATGATACTTTCATCGCTTCGTCTAGCATTCGTCCTGTTCCAATGTGTTTCGACTATTTAGTCCGTATTTTATTGCTTGCTTGCACCAATAAATCAAATCATCAATCGACATTTGAGCAAGCTCTGAATATTGCCAACCTGTAATTTTGCACAAATAAATTATTGTTTGGCTGTCAGGGAGGTTGCTCCCTTTTTTGAACCACCTGTAATTTCTGTTTGGATAGCTAAAACATCCTCCAAATCCATTTCTAAAACATCTTCATACACGATACTTTGACCATCAATTTCCGTTAGTTGTGCGATTAAAGCGTATGGAATTTCATCCGATGAATTGGAATTCTTTTGAGCATTCAATAAATCAATCCCTTTGCCTTTTTTAATCATTGCAATTTTACCTGACGGAAGTGTAAGTTCTTTTGTCATATTTTTTCTCCTAATAAATTTTTAGTATTTTAGTTGCTACCACATACCGTTCAAAAAGTGTTCAAAAACGGCTGTATTAAATTTTATGGGGTACATTGGTATAAATTATCATTCAATATGTTTTTACAGGTCTTAAAATCGATTTTAAAAATTTTCTGTCATTTTTAAACTTTCATATTTTTTTCGAGTTGTAATATCTACGGATGAATACGGAATTGAACAAGCAATAAGAGCAAGTGCTAATGCCCAAAATCTGTCTGCGTGTCCGTTTACTTCTGATGAGTCCGCATCAAAACGAATATTACCTGCTTTGGTTGCAACTCTTCTAATTGAATGCAAATCCTCTCGAATATCGTGGTCGTTTGGGATAAATACCGATTTATCTTCAAAATTTGTCCTCAAATTGTAAGCCATTTCTTCTTTGGATTTGTTGGTGAACATAACCATTTCGACTCGGTATTTGCCGAAATCTTTTTGTGCCGTTTCAGCGAGTTGCATTCCGATTCCTGTACTATCAATACAACAACGTCTTAATTTTGGATGCCTCAAAATTGCAGAAATTATTTCATATTGAATATGAAACGGAGTTTTTTCCAAGACTTTAACTTTTCTTGTGTATTTGGAATTCTCAAATCTTTCCAAACACCAAATTACAGTTAAATCTTTTCTTCTGCCGATATCAACTCCTACGTACAAATCACCTTTTATTGTTTCAAGTGATTTTAAAATATCTGTCATCTCACAAGGAGTGATTAATTCATACGGTAAAAATGCACAAGCTTCATCTATTGCAACACAGCAATATTCCTGCAACCAAGTGTACTCGTCAAAACAATTTTTGCGTTCTTCTTCTAACCATTCTTCCTGTTCTGCTTGGGTTGTTTTTCTTCCGAAAATTTTATCAACCAAACCTTCAGCTACTGCAAGTTGAATTGGTGTTTTGTGATGACTCCATTTTAATTTGCCTCGCTCAACTTGGTCTAAGAATTTGTAATAAAGACAACTTTGACCGTTGTGTGTTGAAAGTATCCTCAAAGGATATCCCCAAGTGATACATGGTCGTGCAGCTTTCCAAAGTTCGGCAGGATTATTGTGAAATGCAAATTCATCAAGAACTACTTTCCCGCCTTTAGAACGAAAACCTTTTGGGTTTGAAGAAAGTGCGTGGATTTTTGTTCCGTTTGAAAACTGGATAACATACGCTTTGATATCTTTTTCTTTGTC
>CAKVND010000113.1 GCA_934777245.1 uncultured Candidatus Melainabacteria bacterium
CCTTCGCACCTGCATTATTAGGGTCGATTGCAAGAATACGTTTATATAAATTTAAAGCAGTTTTATTATCACCCATATCTTTAAACACTTGCGATTTATATAAAAGTGCTTGAGTGTTGTTTGGGTACAAAGTCAAAACAGAATCGTACGACTGAATTGCTTTTTGGTATTCTTTTCTTTGTTGAAAAAGTGTTCCGACGTTCAAACGCGTTGTAACATTTGAAGGATTAATTTGTTCAGCTTTTCCGTAATAACTTAAAGCTGTTTCGTAATCACCTTGTGCTTGCTTGATTGCACCTAAGTTTGCGTTAAGCTCGGCATCTGATGGAGTTACGGCAAGCTTTTTCAGATAAATTCTTTCTAAGGCATACAAAACTTCCATGTCGCCTTTTGAATTCGCTAAAGCTTCGTTATACTGGGCAACTGCATCATCATAGCGTCCTAATTTATCCAAAGTTCTTGCATATTTCATTCTAAGCACGCCGTTGTTTGGATTTAAATCTAGTGCGATTTTGTAATAATCGGCAGAACGAGGTTCATTACCTAAAAGTTTAAGCAAATCTGCAACTTGCATGTTAGCATCTGATGCCATTTTATCACTTTGAGTCGCTCTAGAAAATTCATACGCTGCAGCAGATAAATTTCCCATTGCACGCAGTTCTTCTCCTCGTTTATATCTTCCGCTCGGTGTTGAATCAAAACTAATTACTTTTAAACATTGATTCAAATTCTCTGAAGCTGAAGCAATCATGCCTGCTGAATTTTGAACAGTTTGTTCTTTGTTCGGATAAATTTTCAGATAGAAAAGCGCGCTTCTAAAATCATTTGCCGCTTTATCATAATTTTTATCTTGATTAGCATAATAAGTAGCTCTTGCCAAATAAGCATTGATAAGTCCTATTCTTGCGGAGTTATCAAGGTAATTAATTCTTAGAGCTTTTCTAAATTCAACAATGGATGAAGAATACTGGCTAGACATCAAGTAATTTTGACCTGCGTTATAATGCTCTGCAAAAGCTCCGTTTGGCGCAGCAAAAACTGGGTTTTGCCCCAAAACTGCACATATAGCTAAACAACAAATTAAAAGTTTTCTTTTCATAACAATATATTACTATAATTGATTTGGAAAGTGAATAAGAAAATGAGGTAATGTCAATTTGTATTAAGAAAATGGAAATAACAGTGAAAATCCGTTAAGATTTGTTGTTATTTCCATTTTAAATTTGTCTTAAACATGTTCTACTGAAGATTTTTTAGATACAGAATATCTTGATTTGTAATCCTCATAACGGCTGACAAACTGAATGTCTTCGCCTTTATTTCTGTGATTGTATTCGTGTTTATCAAGAGATGTATCTTGAAGTTGCATTACGCTTGTTGCAATGTTTCCGCAGTGTGCTGCAACTCTTCTGAAGTCGTTTAATAAATCTGAGAACATAAAGCTCAATTCTGCAGTACAATTACCATCTTTTAGCCTTTGTATATGACGATTTTTAACTTTTCTTATAATCTTTTTAATAACAGCTTCAAGAGGTTCTACTTCCTGCGCAAGAGTAGTATTATCAGTTCTAAATGCTTCTAATGTCATTGCAAAAATTTCTGAAACAGCTTTTACAATAACCTTAAGTTCTTCTACTGCATCAGCAGAAAGACGTTTGTCATCATTTTTCATTGTTTCTGCAATTTTTAATATGTATGCAGCGTGGTCACCTATTCTTTCGTAATCACCGATTACTAACAATAGCTGAGAAATTCTGTTGCTGTCTTCTTCTGTTAACTCTTTGTTTGAAAGTTTTAACAAGAAAGCATCTAATTTATCTTCGTAAGTATCAATTTTAATTTCATTTTCTCTAATTTGGTCTGCTTTTTTAGCATGGAAACTTTTAAGCATTTTCGTTGAGTTTATAAAATTGTATTCTACAAGTTCAGCCATTTTAATTGTTTGTCTGTAACATTCTGCAATTGCAAATGTCGGTGCAAGTAAAAGTCTTTCGTCCAATAAAACATTTTTGCTTGATTGTTTTTTATCAGGCACTAATCTCATTGCCATCTTTTCAAGCAACTTAGTGAATGGGAACAATAAAATTGTTGTAACAATGTTGAAAATTGAGTGAACAATTGCAATTCCAAATGGCGAAATATTATTGGTCGCAAATTTGAAGTGGAAAAGAATATATCCGAATTCAAAAACAGATAAACAAACAATAACACCAATTACGTTAAATAATACGTGAACAGCGGCAACTCTCTTTGCATTTGTGTTAACACCAATACTGGAAAGCATTGCAGAAACACAAGTACCGATATTTTGTCCCATAATTATTGGAATTGCCATTGCGTAAGTCATGCCACCAACCATTGATAAAGCTTGCAAAATACCGATAGACGCTGCTGAACTTTGTATAACAGCCGTAACAACAGTTCCGACTACAACCCCTAAAATAGGATTTGTAAACGCTGTCAATATATGCGTAAATTGAGGCATGTCAGCCAATGGCGCCATTGCATCTGTCATAACTTCCATGCCGAACATCAAAATTGCAAAACCAACAAGCACAGCACCAACGCTTTTTCGTCTGTTACTTTTTGATGCCATTATAAAAATAATACCAACCAATGCCATTATTGGTGAGAATGATTCAGGTTTTAAAAGTCTAACAAAAAAATTTGAGCTTTCAATTCCTGATAAGCTCAAAATCCATGCAGTTATTGTTGTACCAATATTAG
>CAKVND010000114.1 GCA_934777245.1 uncultured Candidatus Melainabacteria bacterium
AACAGCTTTGCACCGCCGGAAGCTGTTAATTCTGAAGTGGATATAAAAAAGCTTACGGAAGAAATTGAAAAAAATCCGAAAAATCCGTATTGCTACTATGATCGAGCAAAGGGTTATTATAGTTTAAATATGTTCGAAAAGGCATTAGAAGATATTGACAAAACTATAGAATTGCACGTCGATGAGTTGCAAATTTTTGTTGATAAGGGAATTATTTTAAAAGAGTTATCAAGATATAATGAGGCAATTGAATGTTTTTCAAAAGCAATAGAATTAGAACCTAAGATAGCAATTTTATATAACCGTAGAGGAGTGTGCTTCTTTCAAATAAAGGATTATGTTTCTGCAATTAAAGATTTTAAAATGGTGATAAAACTAGGTTCTCAATATCCGATTGACTTCTTTAATCTGGCGGATTCTCTAAAGTGTAACAAAGAGTATGAAGAAGCTCTTTATTATGTAAATAAAGCACTTGAGATATCACCTAAAAATGTTGACGGCTATATTTGTAAAGCTGATATTTATAACTTAACTCATTTTTATAAAGAAGCAATAGATAGCTGTACGAAAGCAATTGAGCTCGATGATAAAGATTTTTATGCATATAGGCAACGTGCGAAACTTTATTATTTTATAGGCGATGATGAAAAAGCCATAGCTGACAGCAAAAAAATAATAGAACTTGTTCCGAATTACTGTTATGCTTATGGTGACTACATTTGTTATTGTGAAAATTTTGCAAAGCGATACAAAGATGCCATAATGTGTTGCAAAGAAGCTTTTAAATTGGATATTTCAGCAGATGCTAAAAAAGAAATCCAAGATAGGATAAAATCACTGAAAAACAAACTTCGTGATGAGCGTTGGTACAACCGTTTGCATCGTTGGTTGAAATCTCAAAGTTGGTATCCGTTTGCGTTTATAACGATTTATTCGCTTGTGTTTTCAATTGTTTGGACGGCAATTTATCAACACGTTTTCGGCTACAAGTTTGATATTTTCTATATTTTGACGAGTAAGTTTTTTGTAGTGGTGTTTGGAGGAATGTTTTATTCAATGTTGTATAAATTCATTAAGTTACAGAAACGGCTTTCTAGCTGAACCCCTCATCAGAGCTCCGCTCAGCTTCTCCCACAAGGGGCGAAGCATAAAATATGATAACAAAAAGAAGGAAATAAGATAATGAAAAACGATGATTATTTGTTTAGCTTTGCAAAGGGACTAATGAGTATAATAGCAATTGCTCCGCCAGTAATTTGCACATTAATATTTCTACTAATTGTACGTTTTGTATTCAATTATCCTTTTAATCCACATTACGTATATATGGGTTTATTGGTTCTTATAACAGGGATGATATATACAAAGCAATCTGTGAATTCAATGTTGAACGAAACAAAGCTTGAACAAGAAGTAAAACATGACCCCAGCAATTTTCTTGCCAGATTAGGTGTTGATTTATTTAGACTCCAAGTTAGTGATGATTTAATTGAGTTTATGACAGATGTATATGGAGGTGTTGAAGGAGTAATTTCTTTGCGTTCAGAAATTGCCGATGAATTGGGGTATATAATACCGTTAAATGCACTACCGGCATTTGGACTTCCTGAGTCCGCAAATTTAGAACCTTCTGAATACAGAATTTTAGTTAGAGATAACGTCGTTGCAAGTGGCTATGTTTATCCTGATAAATACATGGTGATTGCAAGTGAATGGGATAGTCGCCATGATGAAATTCCCGAAAATGCAATTGTCGGAGTTGATCCGATTTGGCAAACTCAAGTTTATTGGATAGATAAAGAAACAGCCGACAAAAACAAAAAATATATTAAGGCTATCAGTCCGACAGACGTTGTCAAAAACCATTTGCAAGAAATTGCTATCAAGTATGCAAACGATTTGATTACAATTGTTGATGTCGGAAGATACATTGAACAAGCCAAAACCATTAATAAAGATATTATTCCGACATTAGAAAAGTTGAATAAACGTTTGAGTATAGAAGACATTAGACAAGTTTTTGCGAATCTGATAACAGAAAAAGTTTCGGTTAAAGATATTTGCTACATTTTTGAACGTTTAGCAGA
The DNA here is from genome assembly GCA_934777245.1 of uncultured Candidatus Melainabacteria bacterium. The sequence goes on from CAKVND010000114.1 coordinate 2,088, forward strand.
TTATGCAAGAAAATCCGCCGAGCCTGATATTTTATCCGAACGCATAAGAGAGGATTTGAAGGTGCAAATTTCTTTGGCTAACGCAGAGTCTGACAATGTTCTTTATGCGGTTAATCTTTCTAAAGAGTGGGAAAAAACTCTGGAAGATCATCTTGAAAGAACGGCTTTAGGCTATGTTTTGATTATGGAATCAGAACAGATTATGGAATTTGTAGAAACTGTTGCAACGCAATTGAAGTTGGTCGACAAATGCGTTGGACATGTGCCAGTAATTCTATGCGCACCAAAGAATAGAATGCCGATTTACAAGTTGCTAAAACGGCATATTCCGACAGTAGTTGTGATGTCTTATCTCGAAGTCGCTGATAATGTAAAGGTCGAAAAAGTAGCAACGATAGGAGAAGACTCAGACAACCGCCCTGATTAGGGAGGTCGCAGATGTAGGCGAGGCTTCGCCGAGCCGTACAGATGCGGGTGGGTTGCGATTAATGGAAAATGGAAAGTTGAAAATGGAAAATTGTTTTAAAT
>CAKVND010000115.1 GCA_934777245.1 uncultured Candidatus Melainabacteria bacterium
TTTTTAAAATTTTCAGTAATTGGATAATTTGCAATCAATAGTTCTTTATAAATCTTATTTGTCCTATCCGTTCCTTGTCGGTTATTGATGCCGTTTTGACGTTCAACTTCAACCATTTCAAAGTCTTTGTACAATTCTCGTATTTTTGGTGAATCATCGTAAGACAGTAGAAAACGACCTTTGATACCTTTTAAAACATCTCTTAAACGCTCGTGTTCAAAATCTTCTGTTGAAGTTACAGCATAGCCGCAACCTTTTGAATACGGTGGATCACAATAGAAAAATGCTTCCTCGCAGTCGTATTGTTTAATTAGTTTTTCAAAATCCCTATTTTCTATCATTACTTTGTCTAAGCGTTCATGGATTGCATCGATTTTTGCTAGAACATTTTTTAGAGATTTGCAAGCTCCGCCACTAGAGCGTTTTACTGTTCCAAATGTATCGCCACGACCACCAAAAGAGCGTGTAATCAGAAAATAAAATTGGACTGCTCGTTGAATATCTGTAATAAATGTTCCGTTCAAGAATTGAAAAAATAATTCTCGCGAACCTAACAAATACTTAAATTCTTCCTTAAAGGCATTGGGGTGATATTTTACTATTCTGAAAAGGTTTACAAGTCTGCCATCAAGGTCGTTGTAGATTTCTAAATCTGCCCATTTATCTTTATAAAACAAAACCCAAGCACCACCGCCAAAAGGTTCAACGTATGATTTTATATCTTTCGGAATTAGCGGTGCGATTGTTTTTCTCAATAATCTTTTACCACCAACCCAATTAATTAATGATTTTTTATCAATAGTCATATTAACTCCTAAATATTATTCAATAGCCGTTCAAAAAGTGTTTTAATCTACTAAACCTGATGCAGGATTGTGACTCCAACCGACATCAGGGGCAATCTTTTTGCCTGTAAGCGGGTCTGTATAAACAGTAACTGGTTTGTATTCGCCTGATTTCTTTGAAACAAGATGCATTTCATCACTCAAAGTCCCATCGGAAGAATTTGGCAAAATATCAAGTGAATCAAGATTTTTCTGAGAGCGAGCAACTACTCTGCATCTGCAATTCCAACCGTTCGGTGGGTAAAATGCACTCCAAAACGGATCATCGTATCTGAAAACTAAACCATTAAGCATTGCGTGTTCAGGACGAGTAGATGAATCCATAACAGCAACGTATTCCCAGTATGGTCGATTATCGACATTATCAAGTTGAGTTTGGTATCGTCCCGTCATATAGGCAGTTTGCATATTCACCCTATAAATATTTTTCAGTCGATACATAGAGCCAAGCTGAACTTTTTCTGCGTTACCTTCTGCATCAACAACAATCTGTTCACCCCACCAACCACGTTTTTGTAGTAGTGGTTTTAAGTCTTTTTGAAATTCGTGGAAAGTTTTACCTTCAGATAGGGATTTATCCAATGCATCACGAATATCGTTAAGGACTTTGGTGTTCATAGCTTTAGCAACCGTAAAACTCTTTTTGTGTGCATCTTGCCAAATTTCGTACCAATCCCAACTTGTTACGTTCTTTTTATTTCTGAAATATTTTATTGCAAGGGCAGGTTGTAGTTTAAATAATGATTTAAGTTCTATCATCAGTATTTAACTCCGATAAAATCAAGGACTTTGCCGCAACCTAATTTATAAATGCAATAATCATATTGTATTGGGTGAGATTTTTTCATTTTTTCGAATTTGTTCGGAGATTTTTCGCATTGAATACCAAACATACAAAACATACATCCTGTGCGGTTCACTCCTGTTGTATACCATTTACCTTTTTTGTCTTGCAGAATTTCACCGTAAACGGAACAGTATGGAATATTCTTTTCCTTTATGTATTGAAGCACATCTTGTTCAGTCCAAAATCCCATTGGTGTTGAAGATGGACGTTTTGTGTCAAATGCATTACAACCGTGTTTTAAGTATTCTTGTTTTCTAAGGTTGCTTTCCGCTGCCATTGTTGCTATAAAGGGTTTTAGGTTGTTTTCTTTTTCAAACTTGAATGACGGTTCTTTTTTCATAATTTTGCAACACTTGTTTGAGATTTTTATATCGCTCTCTAGCAAAAACTTCCATTTTGATAAATCATACCTTGAACCGTATTTTTTCACGTATTCGCTGTTGGAATCAAATTTTTTGGCGGTGTATCCGTTTGGATTTTTGCGGTTATCTTCAATTACTCCTGCGACTTCTTTGCTGATTACAGGATATCCGTATTTTTCGATTACTTGGTGAAATGGTGTTTTGGGGCGAAGGATTTTTATGTTTTCTATTGATTTTACAAATTGTCGTACTTCAGGATATTCTAAACCTGTATCGACAAAAACAGCTAAAACATTCGGATAAAGACTTCTTACAATATCCAATAATACGGTAGAATCTTTGCCACCTGAAAAGGACACATATACTTGTCCGTCAAAATATTCGTAAAATTCTCGGATTCTTCTTTTTGTTAATTCTATTTTCAGATTTAGCGGAAGATTTTGTCTTTGTTTAAGAAAATTCTTTTTTAGTGCTAATTCTTCAAGGGTAAGTTTATTCATCTAATCCATCGTTCCTTCCTTGTAACTCACAAAGAAA
>CAKVND010000116.1 GCA_934777245.1 uncultured Candidatus Melainabacteria bacterium
TCAAAGGTTACGATTCCCACCAGCCGCTCTTCTTTATCTACAACCGGCAATGCCAGAAGGTCGTATTTCCGGAACTGCTCGGCCACAACTTCCTTATCTTCATAGGCATCTACAAAAACCACATGAGAATCCATAATCTCTTCAATCACGCAGTCGTCCGCGGCGAGCAGCAGATCTTTTACCGTCACAAGCCCCAAAAGCTTCCTGTTTTCGGTTACATAGCAGGTATAAATCGTTTCCTTGTCCACCCCAACCTGTCGGATTCTCTGAAAGGCCTCCGCCACCGTCATATTTTTGCGCAGGTAGACAAATTCTACCGTCATAATGCTGCCTGCGCTGTCCTCCGGATATTTCAGCAGCGTGTTAATTATTTTCCGCGTGTCCTGATCCGTATTGCGCAGAATTCGGGAGACAACGTTTGCGGGCATTTCTTCAATCATATCCACAACATCGTCCACAAACATTTCGTCTACCACGGCCCGCAGCTCTTTATCGCTGAAAGCTTTTATCAGAAGCTCCTGTACGTCTCCGTCCAATTCCGCAAATGCTTCCGCCGCCAGCTCTTTCGGTAAAATACGAAATACCAGCGGTAAATCCTCCGGCGGTACGGACTCCATTAACACGGCTATGTCCTGCGGATTCAAGTCCCGTAAAATTTTACTCATGGCCGCAAATTTCCGTTCCTTTAAAAGCGCTTCAACCTGCTCCTGAATCAGTTCCATATCTTCCATCATCCGTACCTCCTTTTACAGTAAAAATTTTTTTATTTCCTCCGGCGAGGCACAGCACCCGACATGCCGATAACTCGCCAGGTCCTCTTTCTTTTTAAAACCGAACCCGTAGGTCAGCCCCAGAAAATCAACCCCGGCCTCTGCCGCGCCTTCCGCATCAAACCGACTGTCTCCCAGCATCAGGGCTGCCTGCTTTTTCACGTTTAATTTTTCCGTGCACAGATCTATAATATCCGCTTTTGTCAAAATTCCCGCAAAATCGGCACCGCCGATATAATCAAAGTATTCGGCTAAAGCAAAATGGTTCAACAGCCGTTCCGCATAATCAATCCGCTTATAGGTTGCCAGCGCAATTTGATAGCCCGCCGCTTTCAGATCTTTCAGCACAGCGGGAATCCCCGCATATACCTCCGCGAGAAAAAGCGCCTCTCCCTCATAGTATGACCGAAATGCAGAAACTGCCGCATCCGCTTCTTTTTCCGTTAAATGATATTGATTTTTCAGAGAAACCCGTACCGGCGGACCGATAATGGATAACCGCTTATCTTCGGGAAAAGCCGGAAGCCCCTGTTTCTCTACCGCATAATCAAGGCTGCGCAGTAACCCGGCAGAGGTGTCCAGCAAGGTTCCGTCCAGGTCAAAAAGACAGCACTTGTAAAAACCGTTTTTCATCAGTGCCACGACCTTTTCACGAAATTTTATCCAACAAAAAAAAGGAAACTTTCGCTACCTGTGCGTGGCCGTCTGTTCTCGATAGGGCTGGCCGTAGTCAATCGGATAATGAAAAAAACTTTCGAAAAAAATAAAGAGTGCGGACCCTTCTGCGATTTTTATATCCCGTTTCATGCAGGCCCACCCCCTCATTAAAAATTGAAAAAATACCTACGGATGTAAGTCTAGTCGCTATGGGCTTTTTTGTCAACCCCGTAAAGGGATTGTCCCGCCGAACCCCTATTTATCAAGTCACATAAGCAATCTCCGCTCCGGGCAGTTTTCGGGCCGCTTGGGAACGGAGAAACGATTCCGCCTCCTGCCGGACTGCCGGTTTATAGGTGTATTTCCCGCGTCCGCGGCCCGTCATTGTTTCCCTATCATATAACGGCACGGCATTCGGGAAGGCTTCCCCATTGATAAAGCGGTGAATACTGCTGTATGTCATAAAAATAATTTCCAGGGTCAGCCGTTTTTTTACTTTTTCGGAAAGACCCTCCGCCAGCCGGGTAAAAAGGGTTTCATACAAGGGCTTCCAGCCTTCCGTAAGAATTACGGGGGCCACCAGAATTCCTACGGGATAGTCGGCCTCCCGCATGGCATTAACTGCTCGAATCCGCTTTTCCAGCGAGGCGGTCCCGAACTCTGCCTGTCGGATGATCTGTTCCGGATTGACACTCATACGAAACAATATGCGCCCGCGGTGGTGCAACGGCAAAAGGGGTTCCACAAAATCAAACTTCGTAGGAAACGTCAGGAACCCTTTCTCCCGGGCCGAAAAAGCGGGAATGGTCCATGCCAGATTTTCCGTAACGGTATTTTCCGCAAAAACGATACCGAAACCACTCATGGCAACCGATAACGCAAGAACGGATACTATTAAAAACCTTTTCACTTTTATCTCTCTCCTCATATCGGCAAAATATGATAATGCCGTAAATTTAGTGTTTTTAAAAAACACACATTTTTTATTTTATCACATTTTGCTCAAAAAATCAAATTTTTTGAGGAGTTTGGCAACCAAATCATATAAAAGCTACATATGACCCGTAAACCGCTATTCCTAATTTAGCAATTTAGCATATATAAACCGTTCAAATTCTATGCTGTTTGACCA
>CAKVND010000117.1 GCA_934777245.1 uncultured Candidatus Melainabacteria bacterium
TTAATTTGTTCTAAATCCCTATCATATATTTCAAAACCATATTTTTCTGAAATATAATGATTAAATGCACTTTCTGCATAATATTTCTTTTTTATTTTCTTTTTTATTTCACTCGGTGAAAGATTTACATATTCTGGCAAATTTTTTTGCTTTTGATATTGTTGCTTTTGATACTCTTTCAATTGTTTTTTCCCGAAATCATATTGTGGATCATATATTACATCTAATTCTTTAATTGAATCTCTTAAGTAATCTATATAATCATCATTGTAATAATACCATTCTCCCTTTAATAATAAACACTTTTTTTCATCATCCGTATAATCAATCAGTCTTTTCATTGTATCTGTACATACCGGATCACCATCCTTGTTACTTACAACTTTTATGTTTAAGAATGTATTTTTTAAATTCAAATGCTTCTCTTCCATGAATTGCAAAATATTCTCTTTTGTTAGCTGTTGTATGTTTTTATGCTTTCTATCATACTTAATGGTAAACGAAGTGTCATTATTGTTAAAAATCTCCGTAACTCCAATAATATCTAACTCCGATATATTAATGCAATCAATATTGTCCTCTATTTTTTCACTCAAACGATTATCTAATTCTTGAATCTTTTCTTCATCTTTTACTTTATAAAACACTGGTATTTTTTGAATTTCTTTTTGAGTCATAACTTTTTCAACAAAGAGAATGAACCTTAAAATTCCATCAATATTATTTTCTGGAATCCTTGTTTTTATTGAATGTCCTATTTCAATTATCTCTTCTCGAAATGCTCCATTTTCTTCAATATCCATTTTAGCCTTTATTTTTGCGTATGCTTCCCCGCTATCGTAAAAAATATTATTATAATTTAAATATACATTAACTGTTTTATTCCTTTGGGAATTAGGCGTTGTTAATGTAGTTGTTTTTATTTGTTTAAACTTGACCCGTCTTGCAAAATCAAACGCAAATTTTGTATCACAATACTTATCTACCGCAAAAAAAGCCATTCCATAAGTTACCGCATACATAATATCCTTTATTTCGATAACCAATATTGCTCTGATTGCTGTGGAACTCTCTGGTATTTCAAAATCATATTCATCTAATATCCATTTCCATTCCGGTAATTTTCTGTTTTCTGTTTTACTTGCATAAGTTGTTACAGTCCATTGATTCTTTTTGTCTTTTCCATACGGATAATTCTGTTCTCCCAAACATTCAAATTTTTCATCAAGTTTATTTAAAAAGTCATTTGTCTTTTTTTCATCAATCTTATATAAATTTACTTGTCCCATTTATTCAACCTCTATATCCAAAAACGTTTCTATAATTTATAACACATAAATCATAAAAAACTGTCGCTTTTTAGTGATATTATTTTTCATTAACCTTTCCGGTAATATAATCTAAAATATCATCACTTCTTTTCTCAAAAACCACTTCCGTTCTAGAACCACATTCTTCACAATGCAAATAAAGTTTCTGAACTATGCCATTCTCATCAGATATATCGTCCTCTATACTAACTTTTTTACTTTTACAAGTTGAACAATAATACTGTGAAAGCGGATCAAATACTTTCTGAAGTATATTTTCATATACTCCAACAAGTGAAATACATAAAGTAACGCACGTTGATGCTTCATAATATGTAGTACTTCGTGAATGAGTAATTTTGTTCGCACAATCCCAAGTTGCTTCTGTTATCTTTTTGATAATGCTTCGATAGTCAGCATTATCTGATCCTTTCAAATAAAACTGTACAAAATACTCTGCTTTATGTTTAAAATCTGATGCTTTGGGTTGTTCCTTATCACCTGACATCATAGGCTTATATATATAATTTCCAAGTTCAATAAGTGTTTCTCTACATTGAACACCTATTGCTTGAAAATCTTCTATCTCCTTAGCTGTATCAATTAATATCGCAATATTCTTCAGTTTTCTAAAAAGTTGTGGTGCTATTTCTGCTTCAAGGGTAACTGCATTTATAAAATCCTCAGGATTATACTCATCTTGTGCCGCCCGCATTCTTTGCATTAATCCCATATGAAATGAATATACTTCATCTGCACCAAAATAGTATGCACTTTGCGGATACAAATTCATTGGTACCCCTTCTCCTTCTACTACCCACCAATCACCATCGGTATCTGTCTTAACATTCCACACATTAACATTAATTCCCAAATCATCAAAATGCTGTTCCGTTTTTGCACTCAACACAGAACTTTCTCCATGATTTTGCCATTCAACATATTTTTTTATATCTTCGAATGTTCGTTTTTCCATAAACTTCTCCTTTGTAGATCATACATACAACACTTCTTTTCTTTAATTCAATTATAGCAACTCTTCAACCCCTATACATCAATTTTTTCAAATTCTATAATCAAAAAAGCAGGCAACAAAAAGTCACAAACCCTCTTCATCCACCCGCTTTTCACCTATACTCTCACCACTACCACTTCCACAACATCTGGATGTTCAACCACCCACA
>CAKVND010000118.1 GCA_934777245.1 uncultured Candidatus Melainabacteria bacterium
TTAAGTATAACTTGGTATTGGAAATAATGTCCCAATCTGTTTGGGTTTTCACCGTATCTTGCGTCAGTCGGACGTCTGCAAGGTTCAACCATAGCTGTTGACCAAGGTTCAGGGCCCAATGCTCTTAAGAAAGTTGCCGGATTCATTGTAGAAGCACCTTTCTCAATATCATAAGGTTGTTGAATAATACATCCGTATTCTGACCAATAACGTGATAGATTAAGTATCAAATCTTGAAAATTTAGCGCCATTTTTAATTCCTTCTATTGTAAATTTTACACTTAATTATACACAGAAATAGGTGAAATGAAAAGAAAAAAGAAAACTTTTGTAAATTTTTGTAAAAAAAATTTAGAATTGTGAAATTATCCGCTAAAAGATATACTTAGTATATATATGACGCAAGGAAATTTTATAAATTTAAAAATTGATAGAAGTTTATCTTATACGATTGATACTCAATTGAAAAAAGAATTGAATAAAGATGTCTGCTTAAATCTAAAGCAATGGCAATCTGTCTTTAATATCGTAAAGAATGATACAGCTACCACAAAACCACAATATAATGGCGGCGATACTGATATTAATAATGGTAAAAATTTCATAGTTCAAAAAGGACAAATTTATAATCTAACGCAAAATGCTTGGAATGAAATTAAAAAAATTGCACTACAAGCATTGGGAAGCACTACACAGACGCAAGAAACTCAATCCGCACAAGAACAACCTGCAGGTCAAACAGCATCTACTGCAATGCAAACAGCAGCAACAACTCCTGAAACTTCAAATACCACTAATATAGATTTTGCTAAAGCGCAAGTTGAAGAAATCTTGAAAAAATGTGAAATTGATACATCTGATATTGATGTGAATGATGTTGTTAATAAATACAAAACAATCCTTGATTACAATAATAAAAATGGAATTACTACTAACCAGACAGTATTAGAAAATCGTATTGTTAACTATGCTAAAGGTTTGAAAGCACATGCTCAAGAGACTAGATTTGCTGATGCATGGCAAGCTGGTATTACTTGCGATACAAAATTAGAAAATGAAGCCGTGACGACAGCATTGCAACATCAAAGTCAAGAAGAATTTAATGCTGCATTTCATCAAGCTGCAAAAGAATACATTGAACTATATGATAGTGCAGACGGTGATGGAAAAATTGATGTCAATGAATTCATCAGAATGGAAGCTAAAGAACAAGGAAGAAAGTTAACTTCTGATGAAATCAAAATGTTACAACAAGAATCTGTAGATAGAGTTGCAATTCTTGACCAAAACAATGATGGAAAACTTGATGAAGACGAAATAGCTGCATATTTATGGGCAATGTCAAAAATTAATGACGGGAAAGAAGGCAAAACTGCAGATGATATTACGTTTGATGAATGGAAAACTGCACAAGAAGCTATGGGCATTTTATCAGGAACGCAACCTTTGACAAAAGAAAATCGTATGAAAACAATGAATGCTAATACTATTATTGCGAAGTTAAAAAGTCAGTACGGTGATATTAAACTAGAAGATTTGTATGGTGCAGATTTGTCAACTTATACAAACTTAACAGAAAATGAAAGAGAACAATTGAGAGCTGGCTTAGAAATATACGAAAATGAAGGCTTCAAACAAGAAATGATTGACCAGTATACTAAATTTGATTTTGCTTTAAAAAATGGTTATGAAGGATTGAAGCGTAAATAAATATATTTTAAAAAATCCCGCTTGAAAGCATTTTCAAGCGGGATTTTTTTATGCTGCAACTTTATTCGAATTCTTATTATCTTCCCAAACATCAACAAGTGTTGAGCAGAAGAAGATACTTGAATAAGTACCGATTGCGATACCCAAAATCATAGCAAGAACGAAATCTCTCGTTGTAACACCGCCCAAGAAATACAATGCAAGCAATGTAATCAAAGTTGTTAAAGAAGTATTAATACTTCTTGCAAGAGTTTGGTTAATACTTGCGTTCATAATTTCGCCGAAAGTCATTTTCTTAGAATAGTATTTTAAGTTTTCACGAACTCTGTCAAATACAACAATTGTGTCGTGAACAGAAAAACCGATTACTGTCAAAAGTGCTGTTACAAACAATGCGTCAATTTGCACGTCATAGAATAATCCCAAGATTGAGAATACACCGCATACAAACAATGCGTCATGAACAAGCCCTAAAATCGCTGCAAGCGCATAATCAAATTGGAATCTGAATGTCAAATAAGCAATAATACCCACAAGTGCCAAAGATAAAGCTATCAAAGAGTTTTTGAACAATTCCATACCCAAAGTAGGGCCTACAGAAGACACTTGAACCAATTCAGGTGCAGAGAATTCTTGAGAAATAATCCCTGTAATTTTATCCTGATCAGCTGAACCTTCTTCGATAAACTTAGTTCTAATTGAAAGAATTGATTTCAAATCAGTGCTTTCTTGTGAAT
>CAKVND010000119.1 GCA_934777245.1 uncultured Candidatus Melainabacteria bacterium
TCAAAAGACGTAAATGCCGTTGATGAGATTTCTGACGAGCAAATCAATGCGACTGTTGAATATCACGTGATGAATCAGATCAAGAAAATGCTTGCAGAACTTCAATTAAGTGGAATTATTACAGATAAAATGAGAGAAGATTTTTTGAACCATCCGTATATGGATAAATCGCAGAAAAATATTGATTTTGCGATTTATGGGTAACAATTAGAAAGGAATAACAATGGAAGAAAAAGATGTACAAGTTTCAAAATTTATGAAATCAATGATGGATAGCGATGGCGTTGGCTGGAAAGAAAACGGTAAAATTCAGGTTAATAGCGATGATGAAGACAGAGTTTGGAATTGTTTTTCTTATATGTTCAAAGTGAAAAATCTTTGGATATATGCAGTTGTTACATTTTTATCAATATTTGCAAAAACTGCTCTTGCAGGATATAGCCGATTAGCAACTTCATCAATGTCAAATGTTGTAGGCATTAGTTTTTTGGCAACATTAGGATATTCTCTTGTCTATGGTTATCTATTTCCTTTCATTAAGTCTTTATCTGTTCAACAAAAAACTTATACAATGCCAAGGTTTAAATTTTGGCAGAGTATTGGTCAATTTATCAAATTTAATATAGCATTAGCACTTTTTGTTATTCCTGTTTTTATTATTCCTGCGGTAATAGTTCTATTTACAGTGGGAACAAATCCTGAATACCAATATGTTTGGGTAATACTTTGTGTAATTATGTTAATTGCTTTGTGTTTCTTCTGCTTTTATTCTTTTGCTATGTTTTGGTTGTTTACTAACAAAGGATATTGGACTTCATTTGTAAGATTTAAAGATGTATTTACTTTGATTAATAGAAACAGAAGCCGTTATTTAGATACAATCGGCGTCGGTGTTTTAGGCTTTATATTAACATTAGTTGCTATTGGTATTGTATCAAATCCATATTTTATTCACATAAGTGGTCAAGCTACTCAAACAACTTTAGCTATAAACGATTTGTTGCCGATTATTTTAACTTCAATTATTGGAACATATTCAATGTTTGTTTGCGCGTACCTTGTAGCAAAATGCATAAGTGTTAAAGAATTAGATTTAAATCAAGAAGCAAAGCCTGTTTCGTAAGTTTCGTAGGTCGTGTTCAACAATTGACATTGAACACGACAACAAAAACAGGTGACGAAGCAATCCATAAATAAAACAAAAACAAGGAAAATAAACATGAATAAAAAACTCCTAACAACATTATTACTTTGTATTTTTACCATCGAACCGATTTGTTGGGCGGAAGAAGTTATTGTCGGAGCAAACGGTCAGGCGAGATATTCTAATCAAAAAATACAAGTTGTAAATAAGAAGGATATTAGAATGGATAATCAAACAAATCAAAACGCAAAATCAATTAATGATAATCAAAGTCTGAATCGGAATGTTGAACAAGTGACATCTGAAAAGATACAGGAACTTGCAAAACCTTACCAAAAGAAGAATTTGCAACTTATTAACAAAGAAAAGAAAAAAAGACATTGGGATAATTTCCCCAAAAAAACTGATTGGAAACAAATATCAGATAAAACGTACAAAATCCCACTTTTAGGCGGTGATTACATTCTTTGGGATACAGCATCTTCATATATAGAAAACGTTAATGTTGTAAATACTCAATATGCTACGGAATATGATAAAAACAATGTCTGTAAAGGTGTTATAAAAATTGTACAATATGATGCTACAACATTTGCATTTTATGAATATCGAATTGACATAAATGACATAATGAATCTTAAATTAACACACATTATGTTACTATATGGTGATAAACACAAAGCGGCATTTGTATATACAGTTGATGGTGAAATCAGAAGTTGTTCATTAGATAACAAACTATATTCTGTAAACTTACCAATTGTGCCTAGTGTTCCAACTATTGATTATTCTGCAATTGCAAAAGGCACTCAAGCAAAAAATACTCAAGCAAAAAGTAACGAAACTTCTAAAGATGATGCAACTTCAACACTTAAAGCCATTGGTGGTGTGATTGCTGCACCATTTGAGGATGCTATGATGCTACTAGCAATACTTGCTTTAGGAATATTTTTAAAGGGAAATAATCCACCTTAACTGAAATCCCCCTCACCCCCACCCCCTCTCTCTCTTGTCCTGTTCGTATTAAACGAGTACCGCTCACGCTTTCACTCTCTGCTCTCAGGACGCTCCCACAAAGGGGCGAGGGGAGAAAATACAAACCAAAAAGGAATGATTATGCTAAACAGAAAACTAAAAAAACAATTAAAACTATGGCAAAAGAATGAACTTATTACTGATGTTCAAGCCGATAAAATTTTAGAATTCATGAAAGAACGACAAAAAGAAAATTTCTTTAGACTTCTAAAATGGCTCATGATACTGGGTA
>CAKVND010000120.1 GCA_934777245.1 uncultured Candidatus Melainabacteria bacterium
TTTCTTCTGATCTGCTGCGTTTTGGTTGACTTTCCTTCCTTACGCTCCTATTCTTATGTTACAGGCACTGCCATGCCGAGTATTGAGAAAGGAGACATATAGATATGGCTATTAACGAAACATGGAAAAACCAAGTTGCAAAATCATTCACTGAAGTAGCTATGCAGAATGATTTGATTCGTAAATGTGCTACTGCAACTGAAACTGCAACAGAAGTTGCTACTTTCTATAATACGATTGTAGAAAAACTTGGTAATGCTATTGAAAAGAAATAATAGCTTCCATTTTTGTCCTGGCAGATATCAGCTCTGCCAGGGCTTTCACCATATTTGTTATGTTCTCATCAATACACAAGGAAGTTTCAGCTTCATTCTGAATTCTGATACACAAAGCTTCGATAGTTTTATCAACGTTTTCGATCACCTTTCTCTCACCCCACTTTCTTGTCCTGAACTATATTGACTTTTCGTTGTATTTCTCCTATTCTGTAGATACAAGGTGCTGGCATGCCTGAGTTCAAGAGAAAGGAGATATTTTATGGCTACATACAGAATAAGCAGTCTTATTGATAAACTCGCAGAAATCATGAATGATGGCTACGAACTTGTAGAAATCATGGAATTGGAAGAAGATGGTGATCTCCCAACCTGCTTATCATTCAATGCAATCGAATACAACAACTGTTCTGTTGATTACGAAGAAGTCAATAGTACGAAAGTTCCCGAAAACTATTCCTCTGAAGAATCTTCTTTGTATCATGTTAAAGTAAATTACACACTTTAATATCATTTGCTCCTGATTGCTTTTACAGTCAGGAGCTCTTTTAATTCATATTTAACCGGCTCTATCCCACTTCTTTTTCTTCTTCGATTAATCTGACTAAGTGCTTTCATAATCTCGTTTCGTTCCCCCTCTGTAATTTCTTCAAATTTTAATATTGTTATTTCTCTCGCCTCCTTCTGATCTGACACCAAATGTTCCATGATTTGTTACACTTTCAATTGACATTTGTTACATTTTCTCCTATCCTTGTATTACCAATATCTATGTAACATTTTTTAAGGAAGGAGATTTCTTATGAAAAAATTCACTTATCCATTATCAGGAGATGACATCGTTACCATTATGAATGTTTTGTCTGTCATGGTTACTGTACTTCCTGATTCCGATTTAGTTTCTCCTGCATCTGTTGAACAAGCTCTATACTATGGAGAACAGGTTGCTGAAACTCTTTCAACTCATAGTACTCGTATTTCCAATAATCAACTGGCTACTATTCACTTAGCACTTCAGATAGCTGATGGAATTATCAGTGGCAATATAGCTGCTGACGAAGACTCTAAAACTAAATGCCGTAATAGTTTATTTACCATCCGTAAACTACTCTCTGTTTTTAATGATTATTTTGAAAATTAACATCTTTCCTATAGGTTATAAGAACTGTTCTATCTACCACGCAAAAATTTGTACGAAGTTTTTGCGTGGTTTTTTCCTTCTTTTTCTCTTTATGTTTGAGGATGTCCATTTTAGTTCACCTCTCTTTCCTGCTTGCATATCATAAAAATCACTGGTAAAATTTGTAAAAACGAGGTGATCACATGACGTTACAAGAAATTAAATTTTTAAGACTGATCCATAAATTGACATCTAAAACTGAGCAAAGTTTTTATTATGATGAGTTTGATCATTCTTTGCATTTATATGAAAACAGTTCTGTCAAACAACCTTGTGAAGAATTATCTACTGAAATATCCAGTTTAGAATCTTCTTTAGCAGATGAAGGTTATATTGTTTTACTACCTTCTCAGGGGCTAAATGACCAAAACTATCGTTTAACTCACAAGGGGCTTCACTATTTTCAAGTTTCATTAAATGCTTTGATGTCTTTTCTTTTGAAATCAATCTTGGTTCCTATTATTGTTGCTTTTCTTACCGCTTTACTGGTTAGTGTTTAAATTTAACTACCAACAGTGCAGTAATGAGACTTACTAAAATTGGAACTATTGTTTCAAGTACATCTTTTTTATTAATACCAGCCATCTCCTCTCCTGGATATCTTAGTTGTTTTGTGTCTTTTAAGACACTTTTTCTGCAAAAAAAATCCCCATGGGTGATTCCAAACCTAAATAATCAATTATCGCTTGAATTTCGCTCTGAGTAAACTCTGACAGACCATTGCATTTTCTGTAAAATGC
>CAKVND010000121.1 GCA_934777245.1 uncultured Candidatus Melainabacteria bacterium
TACAATCTATTGCAAAAATAATTAAAAGAACTGTCTTTAAAATTTCCATTTATTTACACCTCCTGAAAATAAGCAAACTAATCATATCACAACTTACAGGCTTTCGCAAGTGATTTTTATGAATGCTTACCAATTCTCTTGAATTCTATTTGATTCTTATCCAACTGTTATTTCTACCATTTTTCCACTAAACGCTACCCCATATTTGTAAATGATTTTCACACCATCTGCCATTAATTCTGTATCATACTTTTTATCGATGATTTGTTTTAAAGCAATTTCAGATAATTCTTTCAGTCTTTCTTCCGTACATTTTTTCTCCGCTTTCAACTCTATTAATATACCCGGAAGACCTTCTTTCATTGGTTTCAACTGAATGTCATATCGCCCATTTCCCGATTCCCTGTTAGACGTCACAAAGAAGCCACCCACTAAAGCGCATATACCAAGCATAAATCCATGATAAAAATTTTCTCCGGCTGTATCAAATGTACTTACTGATTGTATAAGCAATGTCTGAATCAGTTCCTTCAGTTTTTCATTATTTCCGGAGAAAATTGCTTCCTGAATAGAAATAGCTGTAGACTGTGGAATCATATTTTCTAACCGGTTCAAAATTTCTTTATGATATACATATGAAATTTCTCTATTCGGCAAAGCGACCTCACACATAAAATCGCCATTAAAAACTGACGTCGTTTTCAGTACTTTCAAATATCCTGTCATCAACAGGAAACTGTAGATTGTAGAAGGATTGCTCTTAATCTGCGGATAGATAACCCCTGTATCAATATAAGTAGTAAAAGTTCCACCATTTACCAACGATGTCAGACGATTATAAATTTCAGCGTCTGCTTCTTCAATCACCTGTCCTATAATATCATTGCTTCCTGTAGATACCCAAAAAGCTCTTGGTTCGCATTCATTACTGAAATAGTTGATAACGGACCACGGATTAAAAATTTCAGTTTTTCCAAATTGATATCCATCATACCATTTGCAAATCTCATCATATTTATCTGCAGCGCCATAATATTCTGCCATTTCTTTCACTTCATCAGAGATAAATCCAAAATAAGTGCTATATTTATTATCCAACACCGAATTGATAACCAGATTATTCATTCCACTGAAAATACTCTCTTTCGATACCCGCAAAATTCCTGTCAGGAATCCAAACGAAAGGTGTTTATTATCTTTAAATCCCCCCGAAAACAGATTCCGCATAAACAGAATAATTTTATCATAATAATCTTTCATATAACCTTGTTGGATAGGTGTATCATATTCATCAATTATAATAATCGGTGCAATTTCATAATGTTTATGAAGCATATCGGAAAGATCCAAAAGTGCAGAAGAAAGCTTTACTTCATTCACATTGCCAACAGCCAGATTTTCATAAAGCTGTTTATCATATTCATCACATTTTTCACTTGTCCGCAACTCTGCATGACGTTGCACTTCTTTTGCAAAAATATTCTTGATTGCATCAAAGGTTTCTGCCCAGGTATCATATTTCACATCCTTGAAAGTCAGAAATATAACTGGATATTTGCCTTGATACTGCTGATATTTTTCTCCACATGCCCATATTTTTTTATCTTTAAAATAAATCGATGTGTCCTTATCCGTTTTTTCAAAAAATGTACGGAGCATATCCATATTAAGAGTTTTTCCAAACCGTCGTGGACGTGTAAAAAGCGTAACCAACGGACGCTCATCAATAAAATCTTTTATCATCATGGTTTTATCAATATAGTAATATTCCGATGACGCAAGACAATAATCAGACACACCGACTGGTAATGGCAATTTTGCAGTTTCCTTAACCGACATCATTTTCTCCATCAAGACATCCTCCGTTTTGAAATCAGCTTTTTCTTATCCATAGTATAACCAAATCTTAGAACCATGTCAATTTAACGCAGACAGCCAAATATAAAAAGAACAATGCCAATATATTCTGACATTGTCCTAAAGTTTTGTTAATTATTACTGTTTCTTTTATAAATGGCAAATGCAATCACTGCCGTTACCACTTCTGCCACCGGAAATGCGAAGAACACGCCTTCTGCTCCGCGAATCCGGCTCAATAAAAATGCAGCCGGGATAATAATGACTACATATCTGCAAAGAGAAATAGC
>CAKVND010000122.1 GCA_934777245.1 uncultured Candidatus Melainabacteria bacterium
AGAATAGTAAATATTCTAAGTTCTGTTGATGAGAAAATAGAAATGAATAATGCCATAAACAATAATTTAGCGGCTTAGAGTTCGGTGTCGGAGACATCCAATTCGCCGGACATAAGTTTAGGTAATAGCGTGTCTCTGATTTCAGCTAATCTCTTTATTTCTCTTGTTTTTGAAAGAATCATAGAGAAAATAGGCTGTACTAATCCGTCAAATTTTTTCAAGACATCCTCGGTAGGCAAATATGTTGGATAGTTCTTTAGAATATCCGTTTTCAAATTTGTGAAAACACTACCATTACCAAGTGCAATTAGATTGTCTCGAATGTGTTTGAAATAAAGATACAGATATTCATTTGAAAACTTTGATGACGGAAAATAGAGCCAGCCGTCGTGTATGCAAGTATCTATATCAAGTATCTTAGGTAAACCGGGTGTGGCGCTATTTGATAAAACCAAACTTCCTGATTTAAGGTAAACAGTCTTTTTCAAACCAGCCTCAATGATGTATTCTTTAATTTCATTGATGAATGGAGAACTAATACCAGTTGCATCAGATATTTTCAGCCAATGGAATCCACTATCTGACAAAAAGTTTTGGATAGGTCGAGGTGAACCACCACGTTTTATTTCAACAAAATCGCCAAGTATACCATTTATCCAAGTTTTAGGTACTTGCCTGTCAAATGGTTCAAAGTCTATAAACCACGATTTAAAAAGAGCCATTGCTTGTTGCTCTAAATTATTGTTTATCTTATTATTGAGAGCAATTTTGTCATCTAAGGATTTCAGTACGCTCGCAATTTGGGTTTGTTCAGTAAGTGAAGGAAAATCAATTTCAAGATTTTCTACAACATTCGTTTGTACTCTTTGTCGTCCAGATGAACCAACCATCGACTTTATTGCTAGCTCCCGTACAAACGAACTACGTACAAGGTAGTAAACAAAATCAGGTATTGTTAATTCCTTTTTTGCCCTAAATACAATGTATTCAGTCGAGCCAAATCCCACCTCGTTTTCATCCAAGATATTTACCATAGCTGTTTTCCCATTCTCAAGACAAGGGGTAATTCGAGCCATAATTGTATCACCATTGCGAAACTTAGTTCCTCCAGTATATTCAGCTAATTCATACTCTGGAATATCACGACAAAAAGGCTGGAGCTTGTCCATTGATATTTTCTTTGCAAGTGTGCCTTTAGTAAGTATCTCTTTTGGATTAACATCTATATATTCAAATAAACGCGCATTTGTAGACATTTATTCGCCCTCCATTTCATCGAAAATTTCGCAAGAAGCTTCCAACAATTCGTTAGCATTTATATTGTATATAATATTAAAAGATTGCGTTTCTCCGTTTATCGATGCTATAAAATTAACGCTAATACTATCCTCAACAGTTTCGCACGATATAATTTTTAAAACCGTCACGCGAGAGTTTGTGTCGAGTTCACACTCCGAAAGTATTCGTTGCATCAAATAATCGTTCGACTTCAAAAGTAATTCTATTATATCAGCAGACACAACATTAAATTCTTGCAATAAAGTAAATCGAACCTCTTTAACATTATTACACATTTTAAGATTATTTGTTCGTATGTTATTAAAAAGGTCTAAAAAGTCGTTATCATTTGAAACAAATATCCCTAGATGGTTCTTGGTATTGGTGACTATGGTGTTAAAAATCAAGGCATCTTTAAAGCCTGCATCTGTATATTCTTTTCCACCAACTTTGGCAGTTCTGAACGGTCTTGCTGAATGGATTGCTTGGTGAATTATTTGTTTTATTGTTTCTTCATCTTTAGGACAAGAAATTATTTTTGCATGCACACGAGGATTGGATAAAAAATCTTGAGCTATATCATTAGCATAATCTAAATATTCTGATTCTGTACGACAATCTTTAAATTCGTAATATACTTCTGCTAAATTGCCAAAAGATTTACGAAAGGCATCTATTTTGGCTTCCATAGATTTTTTTTCTGCTTTGAAATGATTTACTAAATGCTCTTGAAGTTCAAACCAAACAATATCTGGAATACAAATTTCGACTTTGTCAGTCAATCCCATAGTACGAATTAAATCTTCGATTTCATAATATATAGGGTTCACCGTAAATTGTGAGAGGT
>CAKVND010000123.1 GCA_934777245.1 uncultured Candidatus Melainabacteria bacterium
ACAAGCGCAAGTCAAAATCCGAAAATAAAAGATGTTGTAAACGGTTCAACAATAGAAGTTTTAGAGCATTGGGGTGACTTAAAATTGCCAGACGGAGTAATATTGCATAACTGGCATGCAGTGGTTGTTGCGCGTAAGTATTTGGCATTTTTCGGTAAAAATGAAAGCATTATTAACCCATTTTCTTATGGTGCGTTTATCACTGACCCCGAAACTAAGCGCGGTATAAGTCCGTTGTACTCTGTTTTATCTTTGGCGCATTTGCAAGAGGAATTAATGAACAGAACTTGCAACTTGCAAACGCTTAATGAAAATCCGCCTCTTCTTGCACCGGAAGGATTTTTTGATGAGGATGAAATCAATCTTTATCCGGGGAAAATTATCGAATATGGTGACAATTTGACCCCGAGCGGCGCTTTTCAGCAATTGACATTTAATTCAAATATTTTCTTACAAGATATTGAATTCTTAAACGATTTGATGGCAGAAGTTTCAGGAATTTTCCCTAATATGATTGGCTCTGTTGAAACAAGTGGCACAAAAACCGCAACAGAAATTAACACAAAAACACAAGGTCAAATGATACGTCTTGCAATGCTCGTTGATACGATTAATCAGGATTTGATTATTCCGAATGTGGAAAAAGTCGCAAAATTGTGCGCGGATTTTAAATCAGGCATTGAAACCGTTTTTGTAAATCATGAAAACAAGCAAGAAGTGATTGAGATTGATGATTTTGTTCGTCAAGGCGATTATAAATACATGTATGCGGATTCTTCTATGACAACGCAAAAATTCGAACAAGCGGACATTGTGATACAAGCGATTGAGAAATTTTCGTCCTTAATTCCTTTGAATTTGCAAGAAATATTTATTTGGTATTTTGAGCAAAAAGGGGTTGATAGTCCGGAAAGGTTTTTAGGCGCGGTGAATGAAGGTGGCGCGCAGTAGGGTTTGAGGAATGGAAAATTGAAAATGGAAAGTGGAAAGTGGAAAGTGGAAAATTGTTTTAAAAGATCAATATGTGAATAGGTTTGTTTAAGGGGCTTGGGGAGTTGTTTGCGTTTGGTTTGGTGTAAGTCGTGTTTAACGTTCTCATTGAACACGACTTACGGCTTAATGCTTTATAAAACCCTCTCCCAAGAAGAGGGAATAACCAAGAATGTTTGTTTTTATATAAATAATATTAGTTTGTAGGTCGTGCTCAACGTTTTCATTGAGCACGACAATAATTTAAAAGCAAATCTCGAGGTAGTTAATGGTGCAAAAAATTGCACCCTACATTTTTTAGATAAAATGCGTTCAATATTGAGCTTTAGAATGTTAAAAAATATTTAAAACAATTTTCCACTTTCAATTTTCCATTGACTGAAACCCACCCACTTCCGCAAGACTCGGTGCAACCTCGCCAACGGCTGTGACCTCACTATCTATGACACTAGTGTCCGAGATAAATTTATCTATAATTTACAAAAAGTAGTTAAGTCAAGGCTTTTTAATAAAATTTGTACTGTATAGACTAAAAATAATAGTTAATAAAAGGCTGGATTGCTTCAGGCTAATCGCCTTCGCAATGACGGGGCGTAAGACTACCGGTTGGGCGTCATTGTGAGGTGCGATTTTTACGCTTATCTTCCATACTTGTAGTCTTAACTACCAACTTGGAAGTGTGTTGCAAAACGAAACAATCCAGCCTTTTAATAACTTTTTTTATTTTATTAAATTTATTTCGGACAGTAGTGCTATCTATGGAGTGACTAATCAAAAATTTTAATACGAACTTATTCACTCATTCACCTATTAATTTATTGACTTCATTGCAAGCTTCCTCTTCCGCAAGGAGCGAGGGAAGAAAATTTATAAAAAAGAAAGGAAATTTATGGAAGAAATTTTAGAAAATGTGCAAGAGCCGGAAACGGTTTCCGAAAACTCTTGTTCTCAAAAAGAAGAAGGACAAGCAGAAAAAGTTTCTGAAGAGAAAACTGATTTACAAGCCCCTTCTGAGCTCATTTT
>CAKVND010000124.1 GCA_934777245.1 uncultured Candidatus Melainabacteria bacterium
TTATTTCGTATGTGATTTTATTATCAATTGCCGATAACCAAGTTTTAAATGCAGTATTTATCATTTTCTTGTACTTGTTTTGGATAGATTCATTATGCACAAAATCAATATGAGCAATATACACTTTCAAATGATTAGTTTCCCACTTGGGTTGAGTCGATGGAGAAACTTTTTGTGTATGTTGTTCTACTTTATCGATACTTGAATTAGCTAAGGCTTTGTCCATAATTTCTTTTGGAATAGCATTTTTGCTATATAAGTTTTCTAATGCATCTTTGTAACATTTTTCTACATTTTGTTCGATTTTGTCTAATATTTCTTTTTGTTCTAAATTTCTTTCAAACACTTCTTTTCCAACTTGAAAAATTGTAAATGCAATGTTCTGTAAAATATTGTCCCAATATCCTTGTGGCACTTGAGATTGTATCAAGTTGCAAGATTTATTAAATGTCCATTCTGCAATAACTTGTACAAGTATAATTGCATCCTTTTCCTTTAATTCGCCTTCCTTAGCAAGTGTTTCACCTGACATTAAAGCAAAATTATAAAGGGTGTCGGCAAGATACTGTTTGTTTTCTTTGCTAAACTCTTTTGGCACAATTTCTTGCGCTTGCTCTTTCATGCTTTGCGCAAATGCTTGGTAGTCAAAATCAGCACAAGATTTATTAGCTTCTTCCGCCATATCATCGATATTAGAATACGTTAAAGCTTCTGCCATAACGTCTTCTGACATAGCATTTTTGCTCTGCAACTCGTCTAGGGTTGATTTGTAGCATTTGTTTACATGATGTTCAATTGCAGTCAACATATCTTCCTGTGAGATATTTCTTTCAAAAGATTGTCTGCCGACTTCAAAAACCGTAAATGCGATTTTTTGCAGAATATTATCCCAACAGTTTTTTGGGACTTGTGAGCGAATCAAATCACAAGATTTGTGAAATGTCCATTCTGAAACAATTTGAGTTAAAGATATAGCTTGCTCGTCTTCCAAATCATATTGTTTAACAAGTGCTTCTCCTGACATTAACGCAAAATTGTAGAGTGTATTTAAAAGATATGTTTTATCCTCTTCGCTGAATTCTTGTGGCACAAGGTCTTGTGCTTGCTCTTTCATGCTTTCTGCAAATGCTTTGTAGTCAAAATTTGTCATGTTTTTGTTCCTTTATGTTTTGTTCTTATTATTTTTGTTGTATTTTTTTAGATATCCCAATCGTCAAAAAAATCGTCATCTTCATCATCTTCAATTACCCAGTTTTTAGGGACATAATCAGGATTTCTTGATTTCATCGTTTCGTCATAATTAGAATAAGTTAAAGCTTCTTCTAAAACACTTTCTGATATTGAATTATTACGGCATAATTCTGATAATGATTTTTTATAGGATTTTACAACCTGATACTCGATTTTATCCATCAACGGTTCTTCTTCTTCTAGTCCTTCCATAAAAGCCTGTTTGCCTGTTTCGTAGATAACAAATGCAATTTCTCTTAAAATTTCATCCCAATACTCTCTTGGAACTTGCGAACGAATCAAATCGCAAGACTTATGAACCGTCCATCTTGCAATAAGCAAAACGAGCGTTGCCATATTGTCACAATTCAGGTTTTCCGATTCATTTTCAATAAGCCCTTCCCAAGCCAAAATTGCGTTATCATAAACTTTATCGACAACATACTTTTTGTTTTCTTCACTAAACTCTTGTGGCACAAGTTCTTGTGCTTGTTTTTTCATGTGTTCTGCAAATTCTTTGTAATCAAAATCTGTCATTTTTGTTCCTTTATTTTATTTATTTTTTAATTGTTGTCGTGTTCAATGACAACCGTTGAACACGACCTACGGACTGTTCTCCCCTCGCCCCTTGTGGGAGAGGGGTTGGGGGTGAGGGGTGTATCAATTGAAAGAAATGCGGAAATGAAAATTTCAAAATTTAAAACAATTTTCCATTTTCAACTTTCCATTTTCCATTAATCGCAACCCACCCGCATCTGTACGGCTCGGCGAA
>CAKVND010000125.1 GCA_934777245.1 uncultured Candidatus Melainabacteria bacterium
TTCGCCGAGCCGTACAGATGCGGGTGGGTTGCGATTAATGGAAAATGGAAAGTTGAAAATGGAAAATTGTTTTAAATAATTTAAAAATTTTTATTTCCGTATTCATTTTAATTGATACCCATCCCAACCTTCCCTAACAAGGGAAGGAGCATCGTAGGTCGTGTTCAACAATTGACATTAAACACGACAACAACTAAAAAACTATTATAAATAAAATAAAGGAACAGAAATGACTGATTTTGACTACAAAGAATTTGCAGAACACATGAAAACACAAGCACAAGAGCTTGTGCCGCAAGAATTCAGCGAAGAAGATAAAAAATACCTTGTTGATAAAGTTTACAACAATTCAATTTCGGCTTGGGAAGGGCTTATTGAAAATGAATCGGAAAGCCTGAATGGTGACAATATGGCTACACTCGTTTTGCTTATTGCAAGATGGACGGTTCATAAGTCTTGCGATTTGATTCGTTCACAAGTTCCAAGAGAGTATTGGGATGAAATTTTAAGAGAAATTGCCTTTGTTATCTACGAAACAGGCAAACGGGCTTTTATGGAAAATTTAGAAAAAGAGCCGTTGATGGATAAAATTGAGTATCAGGTCGTAAAATCCTACAAAAAATCATTATCAGCACTCTGCCGTAACAATTCAATATCGGAAAGTGTTTTAGAAGAAGCTTTAACTTATTCTAATTATGACGAAACGATGAAAGCAAGAAATCCTGATTATACCCCTAAAAATTGGGTAATCGATGATGAAGAGGACGATTTTTTTGACGATTGGGATATCTAAAAAAATACAACAAAAATAATAAGAACAAAACATAAAGGAACAAAAACATGACAAATTTTGACTACAAAGCATTTGCAGAAAGCATGAAAGAGCAAGCACAAGACCTTGTGCCACAAGAGTTTAGCGAAGAAGATAAAACGTATCTTCTAAATACACTCTACAATTTTGCGTTGATGTCAGGTGAGGTACTTGTTAAAGAAAACAAATTAGATGAAAATCAAGTGCAACTTTTAATACAAATTATCGCAGAATGGACATTTAATAAATCTTGTAACTTAATACAATCTCAAGTACCACAAGGATATTGGGATAATATTTTACAGAATATTGCATTTACAATTTTTCAAGTTGGAAAAGAAGTATTTGAAAGAAATTTAGAACAAAAAGAAATATTAGACAAAATCGAACAGAATGTAGAAAAATGTTATAAAGATGCATTAGAAAACTTATATAGCAAAAATGCTATTTCTAAAGGAATTATGGACAAAGCCTTAGCTAATTCCTGTATCGACGAAATGGCTGAAGAAGCTAATAAATCTTGTGCTGATTTTGACTACAAAGCATTTGCACAAAGCATGAAAGAGCAAGCAGAAAATATTGTGCCGAAAGAATTTAGCAAAGAAAACAAACAGTATCTTGCAGACATGCTTTATAATTTCACTTTAATGTCAGGTCAAACACTCGCTAAAGAAGGCGAATTAAAGGAAAATGATGCAATTATGTTGGTACAAATAATTTCAGAATGGACATTCCACAAAACTTGTGATTTGGTTCGTTCGCAAGTCCCAAAAGAACATTGGGATAATATTTTGCAATACATTGCTTTTAAGATTTTTGAGTTTGGCAAAAAAACTATGAATGGAAATTTTGATCAAGCTGAATTTTTAGAAGACGTAGAAAAACAAGTAAACGAATGCTACAAAACAAAGTTAGAAGAACTTTGTAACAGCAATGCGATTACAAAAGAAATTTTTGAAGAAGCTCTAACGCATTCTAATATTGATGAGGTGGCAGAAGAAAATAAACAAAAAGTTTCTCCATCAACTCAACCCAAGTGGGAAACTAATCATTTGAAAGTGTATATTGCTCATATTGATTTTGTGCATAATGAAACTATTCAAACCAAGTACAAGAAAATGATAAATACTGCATTTAAAACTTGGTTATCGGCAATTGATAATAAAATCACATACGAAATAA
>CAKVND010000126.1 GCA_934777245.1 uncultured Candidatus Melainabacteria bacterium
GAAGGCGATTAGCCTGAAGCAATCCAGCTTTTTATTAACTATTATTTTTAGTCTATACAGTACAAATTTTATTAAAATAACTTGAATTAACTACTTTTTGTAAATTATAAATAAATTTATCTCTGACACCAGTGCCGTGAAAGAGAGTTTTATATTATTTTGAGCATCGAAGCAATCCATTAATGATTGATTAAATACACAAATAATACTATTAAGAAATATAAATAATTATTTTAATATATATCCAATTATTAAGAAAATAAAAAAATTGTTACAATTGGCGCAAATGCAGTAGTAGTGATGCGTTCAAAATTTTTTAAGCTACCTAAACAAACTCATGGAGAAGTAATGTACTACAATTTAAATGCTAAAAAGAATGAGGTTTTAAAAGAAGCCGCCAGTTTATACAACTTGGAAACTACCTCCGCCGGTCAAAAAGCAAAAGAGGTTGATAAGGCTGATGGAGTAGAGGATGGTAAAATATCCGCATCGGTGTGGAATAAGTATGCTAAAGAACATGGTGGCAAAACTATAAAAAAAGAAATAAGCGTTAATGATGCAATGAATTCTATAACAACTTATTCTGTACAAGAAGCACAAAATAAAGCAAAAAATCAGAAAGAAGCTTTAGAAAATAAAACTGAAGATGGTACTAAACAGCCTCCTGAAATGGGGTTATAACAAGTTACAAGTGTGTAGGTCGTGTTGGACAATTTTCATCCAACACGACTTTTTTCGTATAAGCATCCCACATATTCAATGTATTATACAAACAACTTGTCCATCTTCATTTATATATTAAAATATTATCTATGAAAGATTTAAGAGATTTAAAAGAAGAAGACTTTAGTAAAATAAATTTGCACATCCATACAACTTATTCAGACGGAAAAGCTGAATTTGAGGATGTTGTAAGAAAAGCAAAAGTAAACGGTTATGAGTTGATTGCAATTACTGATCACAACACAGTTGAAGGTCACAAAAAAATTCAAGACGATATTCTTTTAACGGGCGTTGAATTTGATTGTTGGTGTGGTTATGTTTTTATTCATTTGCTTGCTTACGGAATTGATGTGAATTCAGAATTCTTAAAACCGTTTTTGGCAAAAACTAAAGCAGAAACAGAAGGTGATTTTATACGTTTGTTTTCAAAACGAAATGTCCCTAAACTTATTGAAGCTATTCATAAAGCAGGTGGAATTGCAGTTCTTGCACATCCGGCTTGCTATTGGGCAATAAGTTTGGAAGGATTGGTAAAAAAACTCATGTCCTACGGTTTGGATGGTATAGAAGTTTATTATCCGTATCCACGGTTTAGAAAAATCGTTAAATTTCATTCTTCTAAAGATGTTAGAAAAATTGCAGATAAATATCCACAACTAATAAAAACCGGTGGTACTGATTTTCACGGCGAAAATTTTTCATGATTTACGTTACAATTTGTTACATATAAGCAATTTTTGACTACGAAAAAACTTTATATAAGTAAGTGTAGTGAAAAAGGTGTTTAGTTATGGCAATGAATATTGGCGGTGGTTACTCAATGATGGGTGGGATGAATCCAATGATTGGAGGAAATTCTATGGGAGTATCCGGTAATGTATTTCAAAATTTTCAAAGTAAATACGGTTGCGAAGATTGTTTTAGAAAACAGCCTTATCCTTATGAGTTCCCAAAACCTTATATGCAAATAGCTGAAAGCTCTAAAAGACCGTCTTTTTGGCAAAGATTACTTACTAAAATAACCAGCTAAAATAAAGTTTTAATTTATTTGACAATAAGGTCTTTTTATATTTTCTTTCTTTTTTTCTTTTTACAAATAAAAAGGAATATGTTTTTGTTGCTTAAGAATTTTTAACAAAAACTACCCCCTATATAGTGTTTGTAATATAATTTTCATGTAATTAAAAGAAAGGAAGAGACTCATGAACGTTTTAGACAAAATCATGAAACCAAAATCAATTGCAGTCGTTGGT
>CAKVND010000127.1 GCA_934777245.1 uncultured Candidatus Melainabacteria bacterium
CAATTTAAAACCTTTGTTCCAAATAATGTTCTGTCTAAATCTTTTAAATTTTCTAATGCCATAATTTTGTCCTTTCTGTTTATTTACATTGACATTAATCGAATAGATGCAACGACTATTCAAGTCTATTGCACCTGTTTCGTATCATTCGGACACATTCTAAATTTCGATTTTAACGGCATTTATAAGTTCGTAGTTATTAGTTCCACAAGCATAGAATCTACTTGTTACTTGAGTTAATCCTGCTAGTTTTGCTCCTTGCTTTTCAAATTCAGCTAATATATCAATCAAACTTGCAAACCTAGATGATATAGTAATTTCTTTCAATCCAAACTCTTTGCAATTTTTGATTATGCCTTCAACATCGCTTTCCCATATAACATCTTCAAAATCTAAATTTTCGTTTGTTGTTTCTTGAGTTTTAATGTATGCCCAGTAAAATGTTCCGTTAATTCCGACATCTTCAAGTAATACATTCATATTTTTAATTTTTTCAATTTTATCAATTGTTTTCATTTTGTCCCCTCCTATCCTATTGCCTTTGTACCATCGCTAAATGTTAATTCTCTTATCATTAAGTCTCCGCTTGAAGAATCCCTTGAGTATTCAATACTCTTAAACCCATTTTCATCCCAGTAATCAAAGCATCCGCAAGCTATTAATCCGATTCCGTACTTTTTAGAAATTTTTTCTAATTCATTAATGAATTTTTGATAGTTACGTTCTTCTTTTTCTGTTGTTTCAATGCCCATTGTTTTGTCCTTTCTTTGTTTTGTTTTACACACACACATTAATCACTCTGAATGAGTTTCATATCAACTCATTCAAAGGGTTTTGTATCATTCGGACACATTTATTGAATTCTATCGATGTACCATTCTGATTGAACAAAATTATTGAAATTCCAACGCAGGTCGTTATAAAAATCTGCATGATAATCGGTATTCATCGTCATAAACGGTGGCATTAGCATATCCTTTTGCATTTGTTGATTTGAATATATTTGAATCGCACAAGCTAATTCATTTCTGAATTTTAGTTTAAATTCATCCAAACTTAATTCTTGCTTTTCGTCGTATTTTCGCCTATTTCGTATAATTATTTTCATAAATTAATCCTTTTTATATAAAACCGAATATCAAGCATTTAGCTTGATACTCGGTTCTTTTAAATCTTTAGATATAATGCCAATTTAGTTTTTCGGTTGTATCTGCACAAGCCGTAACTTCAACGCCAAATTGCTTTTCGATTTTATCCATAATTTTATCCATAAGTTTTTCAACTTTTTTATTTTCGTAATACCAAAACCAGTAAACTAATGTTATTTCATTGTCATTTGAAAAACCCCATTTTTTAGGACGGATGTTTGAAGGCTTGCCAGCGCAGATTTTGTTAATAGCCTTTTCGATTTTTGTTTCTAATTTAGCTCTTTGTTCTTGTTCTTTTTTTGTTGTCATAATGTTGTCTCCTTATGTTATGTTCTACACCAGTATTAATCACTCTGAATGAATGTCATATCAAGCCATTTAAATCATTTCGTATCATTCGGACACATTCAAAGTCGGACTTAAAATCCGACCTTGGATGTGATTAAAAATTAAAATATTTTATGTGAGAATAAGTAATATGCAAGTTCTGCCGTCAACTTGTTTTCACAAATAAATGCCTCTTGTTCATCGTCATATTTTACAAACCTTAAATTCTTTAGAACGGCATATTTAACGGTTTCAAATTCTTCTGTTGTGTAATTCCTTTGAATTTTGTAAATTCTTGCACCTGCTGAAATAATCCATACCATCATTTTGTTGCTCCTTTCGATTTAGCTTGTACACCGGTATTAATCACTCTCAATCAACGACATATCAGCCCATTTGCCCCCTTTTGTATCATTCCGACACATTTAAAAAGCTAGAGGTTAACCCTCTAGCTCATATCCCAAAATCTTTCCGATTTTCAATTCGTTTTTCCAAA
>CAKVND010000128.1 GCA_934777245.1 uncultured Candidatus Melainabacteria bacterium
CCCTAAAGTTTTAAGAATTTGTGCCGATAACTTACATGTAAGATTTAGGTAAAAGGGCGTTACAGTGGCAGGAATTGATTTTTCAAAATTTAGTCAAGACTTTAAAGCAAAGTTTGAAAAAGCAATAGCTGATAAGAAAATTTACGCAGAAGAATTCCAAGAATTTTCTGCGGAGGATCAAGCTGAATTGTCACGCCAACTAGCTAATACTCCGGGACATATCGGAGATATTATTGTTATTCAAAATGCGTATAAAAGCAAACAAGGCACATTGGAGTTTTATGCCGGAGCCGGCTCACAAGAAGGCAAAGTTGAACTTTCACAAGATACAATTAGCAAATATCCCAACGCCGGAAAATTTGGGAATTTTAATAAAGGTGTTGTAACAATTTTAGATAAAGACGGCAAAGTTCTAAAAGATTCACTGGGAAATCCTATAAAATTCGATTTTTCTACCGATTTAGAAATTGACTCTACGGTAGACAATGTACAAGGCGGGTTTGAAGCTATAGAAGGCGAAAATTTTCAAAGAACAAACAGAAGATTTGCGATTGCTCTTATTCGCTCTATGTATGATAAAGTTATTGTTGAAAACCAAAACATGCTGGAACAATTAGGACTGCTTAACGCAAGCTTATGGCGAGAAGGCTTGGGCATGGGAATTCAAAAAATTGCGGATTCTATTGATGCAGACCAAAAAGCTATTACGGCAACTACAGCTAAAAAAATTGAGCGAATGGTTGAAGAACGTGATAAAATTTGTGACGCATTAGAAAAACAATTAGATAATCCATCAGGTTTTTCTGACGAATTCTCCAAATTGGTAGGTAGCAATTTTAGTGACATGAATTTCGACAAATTGAGAGAAACTTGCCACAACAAAGAAAACGAAAAAGATGACACAATAAGATACAACAAGACTGTTGAAGATTTTAATGAAATGTATCCTGATAATAAAGTCACCAAATATTTAGAAGGTAATTTTGTCACTAAATCTTTAGACACTGTGACAAAACTTTGTGATTCAGTTGCGGATATTTTGGTAATGTTTTGGGCAACCGGTGGAATTGGCGGAACTTTAGGCAAGGCTTCAATGAAAGGTTTTGCAAACAGCTCCAAATTCTTTATTGAAAATATCGGTAAAAAGAATTACAAAGAAGCAATTGCACAATTGCCGAAGTTATCATCTTTTATGGCAGGCGCAGCACATTCCGCTCCGACAATGTCAGCTTTTGAAGGTAGTAAAGCTTTAATTAATTCTACAACAAATAGCGAAGATTTAACCGCTGATGAAATTCTTTCTCGCACAATTGATGGATTTATCGGTGGCGCTGAAATGGGCGTTGAAATGGCAGGTTTACAAGCTTTTGCAATTGCACCGATTATGAATAAATTATCACCTGTTTTAGGCAAAATGACGGGCGCTTCTTCTAAGATAAAAGAATTGTTGAAAAAGAACGGAGAAATGTCTTTAGAAGATATTTCTAAAGTTTACGATGATTGCATTCAAACAACAAGAGGTAAAATTGCACAAGAAGGTTTGCACTTAGGCGTGTCATTACCTGTAATGATTCCTGGTTTTACAGGAATAGATTCAGCAAAAGCTTTTCTATCAAACGGTGATAATAGCTACAATGAAGATAACTTCAGAGAGCAGTTGCTCCATAATGCAAAGACTCAAGAAGAACGAGTTCGTATTTCGGCGATGAATTCTTTTGAATTGAAGGCTGAGTTTGTAAAACGCAATTTCCAAGCTCAATTGGAAGGTATGACTACAATTGAAGGTGTAAGTTTAGCTTTGCGCAGATTCCAAGCTGCAAGATTAGCCGGTCAAGCGGTTCCAAAGCCTGTAAACAATTTGTTGGGTGCAAAAATTAAGACTGTTGAAAAAGACGGCAAACCTTTGTATGAAGTTGTTCAAGAAAACGGTAAAACTTTAAAATTTGATATGAACGATGGCAAAACC
>CAKVND010000129.1 GCA_934777245.1 uncultured Candidatus Melainabacteria bacterium
ATTATCTTGTAGTTCTTCACGCATAAGCATTTTCTCCTATGCATTCTAAGCCTACATGTATTATAAAACATGTTAAGCCAAAAAATTGCCTATTATTAAGGATATTTGTTACATTAGTTAACATATTATTTTGAACCGGTCCTATTTGAAGTAATACTGTTGAAAATAAATCGATTTTTATAATATTCATTTTTTACTACATTATTATTTAACGGCATTTTTTTCAAAAACTTTAATTCTTTTTGGTTATAATAGCGTTGTTCGTTACAAAAATTTACAAATGACGCTATCGTTTTTACTATAGCGTTATCAAAAAACAAGTCTAAAATTTTTCGTAAAAATGTTCGTGTTTGCATCTTTTCTTTAGTCGTTAAGTCTTAGGTCGTTAAGGCGTTACCAACCTCTCATCCTACAAATCCTGAATATCTTTGCTTGCAGATTCAATATCATCTTTAAGCATTTTTCTTACAATGTCACCTTGTGTATCTAACATTTTACAAACAGTTTCAATGTTTGCAACTTTTTGAGAAAGTATTGTATCGGCATTTGCCACAATATTGCTGGAAACAGTCTGATAAGCAGATAATGCAGCCGATGTTGTTCCCTGCATTAAGTTACCCATAACAACCGCAGGCAAACCGAATTCTCCCAAATAAGGTGCAGCTGCGGTCATAATACCGCCCCAACCTGAAACAAGCCCTGCTAGTGGCATTAGTATATTTGAAGCTCCGATTCCGTATCCGTTGGCTGTTCCTATACCGTAAGCAGCCGTACTTGCGATATCTGCAATACTTCCGATACCTGAAGCAAAGCCGGTTGTTGCACCGTCAGAAGAACCAAAACCTGTTAAAAGATTTTGAATTCCTGAAGCTCCACCGGTTGTTGTTCCACTTTGGCGATAACCGAAGTTTGATGCGTAACCGCTAGGAAATCCCGAATAATTTCCCAAACTGTTTACGCCAAATGATGAATAAGTTCCTGTTGTTCCTCCTGTGCCACCTGTATATTGTGACCAGTAAGAAGTACCGGGAATATTCATTGCAGAAGTTCCGCCTAATGTTGTCATAAAAGCGGATGGCGCAAATAAACTTGCTAATTGATATAAGAAACCGCCTGC
Source organism: uncultured Candidatus Melainabacteria bacterium (assembly GCA_934777245.1). Next base: position 1,118 of record CAKVND010000129.1, read on the forward strand.
CGCTTCAAAACCTGTTCCTGAACTTGCAGAGCCTGAAACGGTTAAATCTCTTAATCTGTCATAAGTTTCATATAGCATAACTTTAGCATCAGCGGATGCTGCGCCAAATCTGTTAGCCATTACTAAATATCCATCGTTTTTGTATGACATTTTGTACCTCTTTTTTTTGAGTTGAACAGTTGAAAAGTGGAATAGCTGAATGGTTTGTATAAATAATTATGAGCGTTGCGAATTTAACAAACTTTTTTCTTTTTAACCTTTCAACTGTTCAACTACTATTAGTAGCTACGCTACTAAACTACTACCCGCCGAATGTCTTAAATGATTTTTCGACGTTATCTTTAACAACCTTAGATACAGCATCGATTTCGGTTGCAAGCGCGTTTTGTTCTGTATCAAGCTGCTTAAGTCTTAATTCTAACTGCTGGTCTTCTTGTTGTATTAAAGAAGTTTTAGCGTTAATATCTTGCACCATTTTATCGTATTGTGCATTTTCGTAATAATACTGATTCATAGCGTCTTGATAAGCCGCATCATCAGTAATTGTTTCAGCATTAAGCGTATATTTTACAGTATCATCACCAATTCTTACTGATACGAAACGACCATTACTGTCTGTTTCTAACAAAGCCTTGTCAGTCTTATTAATATTTGTAGAAACATAACTTGCATTATAATATGGTAACTTTTGTTGATTATCAATATGATTTATACCTTCGCCACTGTTTGCAGCTTCTGCCAAATCATAGTAAGTTGTGTAATATGTTGTGCCGTTCATCGTGAAGCTGTAAATACCACCTGAATATGTACTTGCATCGTAAGTCC
>CAKVND010000130.1 GCA_934777245.1 uncultured Candidatus Melainabacteria bacterium
CCACTTCAAAAAAACATAAACACTCTCTTATATAATCTTACATCTTACAAAAAGTTTCAGCCCCATTTGGGGCTTTTCTTTTGGTTAATAGAGATTCTTAAGTTTCTCTGTTTCTTGTCTTCATCCATTCATCTTTTGGCAAATCCGAAACAATATTTCCATCCTTAAATCGAATTACTCTTGAACAATATTCCGCAATATCGGGTTCGTGTGTTACCAAAACGATTGTTTTACCTTCTTTATCACCAAAACCTTGATTTAGGCGTACAAAAAATTCCATAACCTCAATACTGGTTTTAGTATCCAAATTACCTGTCGGTTCATCCGCTAAAATCAAAGGCGCATCATTTACCAACGCTCTTGCAATTGCAACACGTTGTTGCTGACCGCCTGACATTTGATTCGGCATATGAGTTTCACGATTTTTCAAACCAACAATCTCTAAAGCCTCTTTTGCTCGTCTATGACGCTCTTCTTCAGGAATACCTTTATAAATCATTGGGAGTTCAACATTTTCAATTGCAGAAGTTCTTGATACCAAATTAAAGCCTTGGAATACAAAACCAATTTTTTGATTTCGAATTTCAGATAACTTTTCCTGATTAAGTGAAAACACATCAACTCCATCAAGATAATAGCTTCCGCTTGTTGGTCTATCTAGCGTGCCTAGAGTATTCATACAAGTTGATTTACCTGAACCGGATGTTCCCATAATTGCTACAAACTCACCTTTTTCCACAGAAAAAGATACGCCGTTTAGGGCATTAAAACAATCATCGCCTGTTTTGTAAGTTTTTACAATATTTTTGATTTCTATAAGTGCCATAGAAATATTTTACAATAAAATTGGAGCGAGGTGTTAATTAAATATCACATACAACTTAAACCCACACCCGAAAATCTAAGTTTCGCAAAGCTCAACTTGATTTTCTACCCTCCCCCTTGGAGAGGAAATAACCTGCATTAATCGAACGACTTTAGTTTCCTCCCTTGGCACTACTGTTCGGTAAAAATAAGTGACACAATCTCCTTCCCTTGTTAGGGAAGGATGGGATGGGTATTAACCCGTAGGGAATTATCTAAAACATATTTTCTACAACCCACCCGCATCTGTAAAGCTCAGCATAGCTTCGCTAACAGCTGCGACCTCCCTATCCATGGAGGTTAAAAAGAGTTTGCTTTTACCAAACGATAATACCACCTTGGGGGAGCGGATTTTCGGGAGGGCGATGTCGAGCGTAAGCGAGCAAGCCCGTAAGAGCTAATAACATGGAAATAACAAGAAAAATCCGTAAGGATTTGTTGTTATTGGAATGTTATGCTCGCCCGAACAATCCAAGACAGGGTGCCGAAGGCAGGAGAGGTTTTATCAACTTAATTGTGCAAACAATTTTGCGCTAAAAACTATTTCTTATAAATCTCTTTAGACGCATTTTTTGCCAAATACTCATTTATACCCCTAACAAAATCAAAATGACCAAGCATAGATTCTCTCATAACAATTTCTTTCAACACAGCAGGATCTTTTGTTTGGAATGCGCAAGTTGCACCTGCAATACGCTCCATCACTGCATTTTGTTTATTAACTCTATCACCAAGTTGTTTAATTTCTTCCTTATGTTCAGTAATCGCTTTTAAACATTTTTTAAAGCCCTTAAACGCAGGGGCTTGAACTTGAGTTTCTATAGGATTGATTGATGACATATTATGACCTCACACTTTATTACGCTACATTTCTATTAAAACAACTCAAATTTAAAAATTGCTAAAAAATCACATCACACGATACAAAACTTAACATTTTAATATATACATCATGCTTTCTTCATGTTACGCTTATATTACTGAAAAAGAATTAAAAAAAGAGCGTATTACTTATTTAAAAAAGGAGAAACTAATGACTCAAAAAAGAGTATGGCTGTTCCGTGAAGGTAATGC
>CAKVND010000131.1 GCA_934777245.1 uncultured Candidatus Melainabacteria bacterium
ACCAACTTGGAAGTGTATTGTAAAACGAAACAATCCAGCCTTTTAATAATTTTTTTATTTTATTAAAATTATTTCGGGTAGTAGTGCCCTAAGAGAGGGAGTGTATGAGTCTAAAACACATTATTGACCTTACGCCAAGTATTTCTGCAAAGTCGCTTTATCAAACACTTCTACGCTGTCTTTTGAGTGAATAAAAATCAGGCAAGAAATCAATGATTTGAAAGACTGAAAATCATCAAAAGCAAGTTTTTGTCTTAAATCAGTCATATTGTTTGCCATAAATTCAGTTAAAACAATTTTGTCGTTATAGAAAAGTTCTGACAAAAATTCAAATGCATCACGAGTTTTAACGCCTTCCAAATAAATAATATCAGGGGATTGAAACTCAACATATCTGAGTGCTTTATCCATATTAAAACCGATATTTTCGTTAAGTTCGCACTGATTAACGCCCTTGAGTTCGTATTTAGCAATTGATTCAATTGTCATAATATTTTTTTCTGATTTAGCCACCTCTGATAAAAGCGAGTAAATTACGTGGGTTTTTCCGCTCAAAGGTGAACCGCAAACAAGAATTATTCCAGGATTATCAAGTGCATGTGCAATAATACTTCTCTGTTTTTCATCTGTAATAATTTTATCTAAATGACGAGGGGGTTTATAAATTTTTAAAGAAATTCTTTCGCCCATAATCGTTGGGAATGATGAAACTGACGCAATAAGCATTGTGTTTTCAACTTTAAAACAAAGTTTACCGAGTTGCGGAATTTCACAAACGGTAGCATCCAAATTTGAAAGCGTTTTTAATTTGGAAACAAAAGCTGAGTTCAAAATTGCAGGAATTGTACCTTTATCAAATATTTCACCATCTTTCTTGAATACAACTTTTAGACCTTCTTCAACCTGTTCAAAGTTAAGCTCATGAATATCTTCAATAATAGCTTGTTTTAAAATCGCTCTAATAACGTGCTGAATATGTTCTTCGCCAGCTTCTTCTTTATGAAGTTCTTCTGTCCAATCAAATTCTTTTTCATCATCAGGAGTCAAAGTAATGCTGTCAACCGTATCAGCAACTTTGTAGTATTCATCAATTTTCTTAATAATACTTGCTTCTGAAGCTATAACCGGCTCAATAGAACATTCTGCTGTTTCAATAACCTTGTCTATCGCAAATAAATCCAACGGGTCAGACATTGCAACAGTTAAAACATCTTCTATTTTAAACAAAGGAATTATGCGATATCTTCTTGCATCCGCAAAAGAAACATATTTAAAACATTTTGTATCGGGTTCATAATCTTCCAAATTAACATAAGGAATGTGCAACTTGCTTTCCAAAAATTTCAACAAAGTATCTTCCGCCAAAATTCCTGAATTTATAAGTGCTTGACCGATATTTATACTTTGTACGTTAGCAAGTTCTTCTGCTTTTTCCAAGGTTTCATAAGAAACCACGCCATCTCGAACAAGCTCGTACTTAAGTTTTTCTAATGTTTTGTTGTTTACTGTTTCCATGTCTGTTCCTAAGTTTAGAAGTTTAGTGGTTTAGTAGTTGAGAAGAAGTTATAAAAATATTCAAAAATTTCTTCTAAACTTCTAAACTCCTCATCTTCTCAACTATTTCAAATATTCTTCCACCTTTTTCACAATCGCATCCAATTCAAATGGTTTGGTAATGTATTCGTTAACTCCGGTTTCTTCACCAATCATTTTGTCTTCCAATTGAGAACGCGCTGTTACCATAATTATCGGAATATCTTTATATTTGCTGTCATACTTAAGGAGTCGGCTGATTTTATAACCGTTGATTTTTGGCATCATAACATCAAGGATAATTAAATCTGGCATTATCTCCTTTGCAAGCTTCAAGCCGTCCTCTCCGTTATAAGCCGTATAACACACAAAGCCCGAAACTT
>CAKVND010000132.1 GCA_934777245.1 uncultured Candidatus Melainabacteria bacterium
GGTTGTTCAAGATTTCGTGTAAACTATTGTCGTAGTCTTGGTATGCCGGAAGTTGTTATTCGTGTAATTCCTTATAATATTCCAAGTCTCGCTGAATTATGTTTGCCTGAAACAATAGCAAATTTTAAAAAGCTTAAAAACGGTATAGTTCTTGTTACAGGCCCGACAGGCAGCGGTAAATCAACAACTTTAGCCTCTTTGATTGAAGAGATTAATACTCAGACTGCAAAACATATTATTACAATCGAAGAGCCTATTGAATATGTTTATAAATCTAAAAAAAGCCGTATAACACAAAGAGCAGTCGGCACTGATACTCAATCTTTTGCTGACGGTTTAAAATACGCACTTCGTCAAGACCCGGATGTAATTTTGGTTGGTGAAATCAGAGATAGAGAAACAATGGAAATCGCTTTAAAAGCCGCTGAAACAGGTCACTTGGTATTAGCTACTTTGCACACAAACGATGCAGTTCAGTCTATTAATAGAATTATTAACATGTTTGATATCTCTAATCGTGATTTAGTAAGAAAACAGGTTGCGGAAACACTTCGAGCAACTGTAGCACAACAATTGGTTTACTCTGAAAAAGACCAAAAACGCTATCCGGCATGTGAAATTATGGTTGTAACATCAACGATTAAAGACTATATCGTAAAAGATAATTTAGAAGAAATTTATGAACTTGTTGCTCACAACACTAACGACGGGATGATTTCTATGAATGGTTCGTTGGCAAAACTTGTGGAAGAAGAAAAAATTACCCAAGAAGAAGCAATGGATGCTTCGTCAGATCCTGATGAATTGGCGAAGAAATTCAGAGGAGCTTACTAAAAAGAAAGGAAAAATAATATGGATAGAGAAGCAGTATTATCATTAAAAGCAATTTTAAAAATTGGAATTCCGCTATGTATTTTTGCATATGCGTTTATTTCAAGTCTTAAGAACAAAAATAAGGGTGAGTTAGCAGAAAAAGTATTCGATTTAGCATTTTATGTTAAATGGTATCTTGCTTTGTTTATTCTAATACCAATAGCTGTAGCGATATTTGTGATTTTCATTAACAGTTTTGATATCATTTCTGTGGCTTTAAGTATTTTCTTGTTAGCATTTGGAGTTTATGAACTGTTAGTCTTTTTAGCAATTAATGGAGATCCCTTCAAAGATATTACTATTGATGATACTAATGCTCGCTTTTTATTAACAGCAAAAAATAATCAAGTTTTAGCAATTCCGTTTGAAAATGTCGAAGGTCTTTATATGACAAAAGGTGAAGTGCTAAGAGGAATATCTTGCGGTCATATTACAATTCAAACCAAAGATAACAAGGTTTATGGATTGACTATTTCAGATATAACCTCTTTTGCGGTTTCAGCTCCAAAAGATATAAAACAAAATATGGAAGAAAAGATTTTTTATCTCCCTCGTTGGAATAAAGTTGGAAAGTAAAATATAGAACATATTAATGAGAAAGGAAAAAGTATGAACGAAAAAACTTTGATGTTATTAGGTACATTAGGCGGTATTATAGGAATTCTACCGATTATCGCTTGGTTTATCGGTGGAAGCGAACTTAAGGGTAATAATAGAGAAACTCTACGAACAATTGTAAATTTAGAAATCTTATTGATAGTAGTCGGAATTATTTTGTGTTTAATACCATACGGATTTGTTGTTAATTCAATACTAAGTTTGTTTAATATCGTGATTTCAGTAAAAGCATTTACAGCTGTTGATAAAGAAGCATTTAAGCTTCCATTACCGGAAATCATAAAATAAATATTAACTAATTGCTCTCAGGCGGAAGGTTTCTTTCGCCTTTTATTAATTTAAAGGATGGAAACGATGAAAATAGTTAAAGAAGAT
>CAKVND010000133.1 GCA_934777245.1 uncultured Candidatus Melainabacteria bacterium
CATCCAACACGACAAATACTTTGCTAGAAAATTTAATGTCGTGTTTAATGAAAAATGTTAAACACGACCTACCTACTGATTCTACAATCTTACATTCTCTTTCGCTTTTCTGATAGCATCTTCTACCGTGCCTGTGTGTTTTGTATAACTTGCTAAAAAGTCAGAATTGAATTTTTGATTATTGGCAATTGTTTCGTTGGAAGTAAAATCGCTAATTGATTGTCCGTAGATTTCAAACGGTTTCAAAGAAGAATCATTCTTGCACAAGTTTGCCATTGTTCTTAGTGCCAACATTTCAGCAGTCGCTTCTTCTTCTTTTGTGGCTTCCTTAGTGTGCTTACCATCTTTTTCAAGGTATAAGTGGTAAGCTTCGTGGACTAATAATTTAACCATATTAGCTTGCACTGTTCCGTCTTCTGTCCATTCTGAAATATCAGTATCGTTCGTTTCAATCGCTAAAATACCGTCTTCAACCCTGCCTGCCCCCTTGCTTTCAATATCAAGTGTAATGCTATTTAAACATTCCATAAACAATTTTTCGTCAACTTGTTTATCTAAACCGGAAGCTTTAAAGTTTGATTTTATGTAGTTTCTGGCTTCATCAATCGCCTGTTGATGTTGTTCTGCTCTATTTTTAACTTCACTGAATTTTGTTCCTCTTAATGTCATATTATCGTCATACATATTCATAACATTATTAACTGCGGTTTGGCGTAAAGTTATTTCTGATTTTATTTCTCTATCTTCTTTAGCTCCATTCATGCCCAAAATATCGCTTAAAATTGCAACTGCAATATCAGCCTTAGATGGATTTTCATCAAGTTTTAAGCCAAATCTATAATGCCCGTCAAGGTTTTGAATATTTTCCGGATTATAATTTTTTAGTTTGTTTAAAACTTCTTGTTTATCTACTTCTTTAGGGAAAGTCATTTTGTCAAAATTGTTGATTAATTCACTAATTGCATCTTTTGCAACTTGGGTAAATTTCTCTGTATTAATAGGAACATACATATTTGTTAATTCATCAATTTTTTCTGGATTTTCAATAATGTCTTTACAAGAAACTTTTGCAATATTTGCTCCTTCAATATCTTTATAATGTTGTGCAACTTCTATTAACGCATTTTTAACTGCTTCTTTTTTATTATTTGGCATTAATTCGTTAAAAACTTCCATCAACATACTCATTGCAAAATCTGCCGAATTACAAATGTTTTCGGGCAAACTGTTTAATGTTCCTTGTCGTGCTTGTTCTAACGATTCGCTAAATTTGTTTTCATCAAGTTTGTATTTCTGAACAAACAAACCCGTCATTGATTTTAATTCATTATATGCGTTTTCAATATTTTGTTTATTTGTTGTTGCAGTATCGTTATTGTTTTTAGGTGATGTGTTAGCCGTTTCTTCTACATTTTCTACTTCTTCTATTTGAATATTTTTATGCAGAGTCTTGTTGACTAAATCAACAATTCTTTTCCAACAATCTTTAGAAAATTGCACAATAGCATCCTTGTGAACTTCATAATTATTGTTTTTATTTGGTGTTTCATTTTTGTTGTTTGAAACTTGCATGTTATTTGAATCGTCAAACTCGTTTATTATTTGAGTCCACACACTTCCTAATTGCTTGCATTCCTGACTACTCAAGCCTAATTCCTTTTGAATGCCTTGAGTTATACCACCTTTATCTATTCTAAAATGTCCGTCAATTCTACCGTCGACCATAATTGTCCTTAATTTTATTCTTATCTTATATATCGGCAATTTTTTAGAAAACTTTAGGGCATTAGGGAAAAATGTTACAATTCGTTATAAAAACTAGCAAAA
>CAKVND010000134.1 GCA_934777245.1 uncultured Candidatus Melainabacteria bacterium
GTGATGTTTAGGGCGCATTGAAAATGTAGGTTGGGGTTTCACCCCAACAAAAACTAAAATAACAATATAATAGTTTTTAAAAAGCTGGATTGCTTCAGGCAAAACGCCTTCGCAATGACGGCACGCTTAAAAATCACACGCCAAGTCATTGCGAGGAACGAGAGTGACGTGGCAATCCATAAAAAACTCTTTTGAACGGAGAGGAAATGACCAAGGCTTATATGTTTGGTTAAAAATAAAATTTAATACGAACTTATTCACTTGAAAAAAAGTAGGGTGGGAAAAGCGAAACGGTTTCCACCAAAAAATTAAACGGAGAAAGTACATGTTACAAGAAGCAACAAGAGCAATAAATTCAGCATTCAACAACAGTTTCATAAAAAAATTGAGCCAATATCTTCACGACTGTGTTCGCGAAGAGGTTAAGAGTTCAACTTTCAGAAACTTAAAGGCTGATAAAGACAATAAATGGATATTTTTAGATGGTGAAGATACCTTATTTACGCAAGGGCTTGAACATTTGCGACTGGAAGGTTCTGATTCTAAATTAACAGAGCTTATGATTCAATCCGAAACAAGCCAAAAAGATAAATATTTAATTTATGGTTATTTGTTTTTGGTTGGTAAATCTAAAACCGGAAAACGTAACGAATTTTTGACTCCATTGCTTTATGCGCCTTGTAAGCTTGAACGTAACGGTGTAAACATCAATTGTATGTTGACTGATGAATTTTTGTCGCTTAATACAGGTGCTTTGACTGCATTGATGAAAAAATCTGATGATGAAGATGAAACAGAACAGCTTTTAGAAGGTTTGCTTGATGTAGTGCCGACTGTTCCTATTACACAAGAAAAAATGGATATTTTCTTAACAACGTTGAAGTCAATTGTTCCTGATATTGATGTGTCTTTGAATCCTGATAACTTGGTTAAAGAAGATAATATTACAAAAGATTTTTATAATGAAAAAGTTACCTCTGAAAATATTGATGAAATAATTGAAGAGGAAGAGAATAATAAAAAATCGCAAATCAAATTAGATAAGATTAGTTTAACTAAACAGTGCGCAATTATTTTGACAAAGCGTCCGTCTGTTACGGCAGGTGTTTTGCACGAACTTACTCAAATTGCTGAAAAACCTAGCGGTGTTTATCGCGAAACAGTTTTGAATTTGATTAATGAAGAGTATACTCAATCAAAACCTACTGATACTCAGCAAAAGACACTTGCAGACTTTTTTCCTGTGACACCTTTGTCTTTATCAGACGCGCAATTGAATGTTGTTAAAAATGTTGAGAACGCAAAATTAGTGTCAGTTTTCGGACCTCCGGGGACCGGTAAATCTCAAACAATTGTAAATCTTGCGGCGCATTTAATTGCTAACGGTAAAACTGTTCTTGTAGCTTCAAGAATGGATAAGGCTGTTGACGTTGTGGCTGAACGTTTGAATGATTTGGGTGCACCATTTTTAGCTTTAAGAGCAGGACGTTTGAATTATCAAAGAGAATTGAGTATGCAGCTTCAAGATTTACTTGCAAACAAAGTAGATTTAGATGAAGGTACTGAAAGTTCTATCCTGTGCGATGTTTCAGATATGGAAAAACTTCTGAAAACAATTGCTGATATGGAAAAGGAATCAGAACGCATAATTAAATTGGAAAATGAATGGACGAATTTGGATAATGAAATTGCTTTAGAAAAACCAATGCACTCAAATCCACAATTCATTAAAAGTATTTTAAAAGAAGATGAGATTAAGCTTGTTGAAAATTGTATAAATTCTTTAAGTCAAAATCT
>CAKVND010000135.1 GCA_934777245.1 uncultured Candidatus Melainabacteria bacterium
CAAGGAACGGATAGGACAAATAAGATTTATAAAGAACTATTGATTGCAAATTATCCAATTACTGAAAATTTTAAAAATGGCAGACAATAAACCGATTGAAATAAAAATAGATAACAAGGAGGTTCTGACACGCTTGCAGGAACTTGCAAGTCGAGGTGAGAACCTTCGTCCTTTGATGAAGAATATTGCAGGAATTATGGCAACAGCAACCGAGGATAATTTCAAAGACGAGGGCAGACCTGACAAATGGGTTGATTTATCTGAAACAACAAAAAAGCAACGACAAAAAATCGGCAAATACCCCGGACAAATTCTGCAAGTTTCAGGTCAACTCGCTTCTTCTGTTTCAACTGTATATGATGACAATTCTGCGGTCATCGGTTCAAACCTCGCCTACGCAGCAATCCACCAACTCGGAGGTCAAGCAGGTAAAAACAAGAAAACAACAATTCCTGCAAGACCGTATCTTAAATTAACAGAAGATAATTTTGAGGAAATTATTGCTGAAGTCGAGGACTTTTTAAAGTAAAAAGGGGGTGTTGGAATTAAGAGAAAGGAATTAAGAATTATGAACATTGTAGAACCAATTAGAAGCAAAAAAGATTTAAGAAAAATTGAGGGGATTTTGAGGAAACAGGGGCTTAGGGATTTATTAATGTTTACAGTCGGGACGAATTGCGGTTTAAGAATTTCGGATATTTTGAATTTGGATGTTAGTGATGTTAAGGGTAAGAGTTATATCAATATTATCGAAAAGAAAACAAGCAAGTACAAACGGTTTCCGATTAACGCAAAATTAAAACCTTTGTTTGAAATCTTCACTAAAAATCGAGCCTTGAATGAGCCGTTGTTTCTATCTATGTTTGGTAACAGAATGGAGCGCACACAATGCTATCGAATAATAAATGCTGCTTGCAAAAAAGCAGGGATAGAATACCGAGTTGGGACACATACTCTCAGAAAAACTTTCGGATATCACCATTATCAGAAATTCAAGGATGTTGCGGTTTTGCAGAAAATATTTAATCACTATTCTCCACAGGTTACTCTCCGATACATTGGAATTGACCAAGATATAATTGATGAAAGTTATAATAATTTTATCCTGTAATTGAGTAAAAACGCCCAATTCAACACATTTTAAGGTACAACACTATAAGTATTGTGTTGTAAGTCGTAAAAAGCCTATTTTTTCAAACAAATATTGAAAGTTGCCCAAAATAACTCTACATAATATAATACCGAAATTTGAGCATGATAATGTAATATTTCGAGTATTTTGGGGGATAATTTACTCTATTTATAGTAGATTAAGATTTGCTACTATATGGTAAAATTGTTTCAAGGTGTAATTTATGCATACTTACAACACAATACTTATTGTGTTGGATTTTACCGTATATTACTTAATTTATAGAATAGACAATTTAGAAAGAGAGAGTAGAGATGGATGACAAAATTTTTCAGATTAAGAGTTTTCTAAAACGTGCAGTTGCTTCAAAAGCTTCTGATATACACTTGATGACAGGTGATGCACCATTTATTCGTAAAAACGGACAAATGATGAGAGTTACAAATCCGGCATTGGAAAGAGTTGAGCTTACAAATGCTTTGTTGGAAATAGCTCCTCAATCGTTATTACCTCAATTCAATGCTATGAAAGACATTGATTTTATGTATGAACTTCCCGGTTGTTCAAGATTTCGTGTAAACTATTGTCGTAGTCTTGGTATGCCGGAAGTTGTTATTCGTGTAATTCCTTATAA
>CAKVND010000136.1 GCA_934777245.1 uncultured Candidatus Melainabacteria bacterium
ATAATTTGTAAATAAGGATTATCAATTCCGCCTTCTTCTAATTTTGTTCTAACATCAGACAATTTGTCGTTAGAAATATCCTCTTTAACGCCGTATTGGAGAGTTGTACCGCCTGTATAGTCAATACCAACTTTCAATGGCGTGTGTGTAGGATAAGTAATTGTTGAATAAATCATTGACACAATCCCAGGCAATAAAAGTACTGCTGACAGTGCCAAAAATATAAATCTGTTTTTTACGATATCTAGTTTCATATAATATTTTCCTTTAAAGTTTAGGAGTTTAGGAGTTTTTAAGTTTAGGAGAATTTAAAAATTATTTTTAATTTCTTCTAAACTACTAAACTACTCCTCTTCTCCACTAATCTAGTATTCCAAACTTCGCTTTTTCTCTCTTTGTTTCTACAGCTTGGAAGCCTTCGTTAATATCAGACGCTTTCAAACCGAACAACGCCGGATGAGTTAATTTGCCTGTACCGAAGATTAAGTGCATGAAGTTCTTTGTAATAGTGATAGCACTAAACATAGAAACTATTACACCTACTGCAAGAGTCAAAGCAAAACCTTTAACAATACTTGTACCGCAGCAATAAAGAATTGCGCAAGTAATGATTGTTGTCATATTTGAGTCAAAAATACTTGTAAATGCTCTGTCAAAACCAGAATTAATTGCCGTAAATAGTGTTCTACCTGCTTTTAATTCTTCTTTTGTTCTTTCAAAGATAAGAATATTAGCATCAACCGCCATGCCGATACTTAGGATAAAACCAGCGATACCGGCAAGAGTCAATGTAATTGGAATAGCTTTGAATAAAGCAAATAACATCAAACCGTAAATCACAAGTGCTAAATCGGCAATCAAGCCAGGTGCTCTATAATAAAGTGCCATAAATAACATTACAAAACCTAAACCAATAATACCTGCAATCTTAGATTTTGCGATACTATCTGCACCAAGAGTTGGTCCAACGGTGTTTTCTTCAATAATTTTAGCCGGAACTGGTAAAGCACCTGCATTTAACAAGTCAACTGTTTTCTTTGCTTCTTCATAAGCAAAACCGCTGTCTCCGCCTGAGATTTGCGCTCTACCGCCTGTAATAGGTTCTCTAATTACAGGCGCTGATTGTAATTCACCGTTAAAGAAGATTGCCATTTGTTGACCAACAAGTTTTTTTGTTAAATCTGCAAATTTCTTTGTACCTTCGCCGTTGAATTCCAAGTCTACAACCCATTGACCGTTTTGAGAATTTGTACTCAAGTTAGCTTTTGATAAATCTTTACCTGTCAAACCTGTTGCAACCCATTCCATTTCGCCATCTTTCATAACGGGTTTTCTGAAATCAAGCTCCGCAGTTTCGCCCAAGTATTCTTTTGCTTGGTTCAAGTCAGAAACGTCAGGAATCTCGATAACAAGTCTTTTGTCGCCTGCTCTTTGTACCACTGTTTCTGATACACCGAGCTTGTTAACTCTGTTTTCAATCGCAAACTGCAAACTTGCCATCATATCAGGTGTAATTTGTGCGATTGTGTCTGTTGTTTGAGCTTCAAGAACAAGTCTTGAACCGCCTACAAGGTCTAAACCCAGTTTTGTAGGCTTAACGCAAATCGTTATTATAGACGCAATAACAATTACGACAATCGCCCAAAACATAATCAGTTTGTTCTTCATCTATATGTACTCCTT
>CAKVND010000137.1 GCA_934777245.1 uncultured Candidatus Melainabacteria bacterium
TTGCTGTTTAGTAATTCCACTTCGTATGATGTATCTGCCATAAAATATCCTCTTGTTGCACTCTGAATTACATAATATGGTGCATTTTTTCGCGTTTCGTGTTTATGTATCTTTCGTTGTATTTATTAACTTCTGATTTCAAGTTAATATTTTCGTGTATTGTTAAACCATACCCTTTTAATCCAACGATTTTTTTAGGGTTGTTTGTAATTAAATTAAAGTTGTTGAAGCCTAAATCTAAAATAATTTGCGCCCCAACTCCGTAATTTCTTAAATCAGGTGCAAAACCTAGTGAAACATTAGCTTCAACTGTATCTTGACCTTGTTCTTGAAGTTTATATGTTTTAAGCTTGTTAATAAGTCCGATACCACGTCCTTCGTGGTCGCGAATATAAATCACAGCGCCTTTACCGTAATCATTAATCATTTTTAAAGCTGTATGTAATTGCCAATTGCAATCGCATTTTAAACTATGGAAAATATCACCCGTCAAACATTCGCTATGAACCCTGATTAAAGGTGTTTTGTCAGAGCCGTCATCTTTAACAAGTGCAACGTGTTCGCAACCTGTGATTGTATCGATATATCCAACAATATTAAAATCACCGAATTGTGTCGGCAAAAACACTTCAACTTCGCGTTTTACAAATTTTTCTTTTTCTAGCCTGTATGCGATTAAATCAGCGACAGTAATGAATTTGATATTGTGCTTTTCAGCAAATTTATGCAAATCATCGCGTCTTGCCATTTCACCATTTTCTTTCATTATTTCGCACATAATTCCGGCTTCTCTATGTCCGCAAAGTCTTGCCAAATCAACAACAGCCTCTGTATGACCGCATCTTTTTAATACTCCGCCTTTTCTTGCAACACAAGGGAATAAATGCCCCGGTCTGCGCAAATCAGAAGGTTGCGCGTCAGGCGCAATTGCTACTTCAATTGTTTTTGCTCTATCAAAAGCTGAAACGCCGGTTGTAACACCATATTTCGGATGAGCGTCAATACTTAGAGAAAACGCCGTTTGCATACTTTCTGTATTTTTTTCTACCATTTGAGGAAGGTCAAGTTGTTTTGCAATGCTGTCAGAAATCGCTAAACACACGATTCCGCGACATTCTTTAGTAATAAAGTTTACAAACTCAGGTGTTACAAATTGAGCAGAACAAATTAAATCGCCTTCATTTTCCCTGTCTTCGTCATCTGCAACAATTAAGGGTTTACCTGCTTTGAAATCCTCTAAAGCTTCTTGAATTGTGTTAAACTTGCCTGTCATATTAATAAAAACCATTCCTTTGAAGAAAATCAAGATCTATTCTTGACCTATTATCACTCGTTGATAAAAATTTTTCAATATATTTAGCTAGGATATCGACCTCTATATTTACCAAATCACTCTTTTTTAAGTTTTTTGAATTTTTATTTGTGATCGTTTGGATTTTTCTTGTTTCTTCTACGATTTCGGTAAACATAAAGTAATCTTAGCACATTTTAAAGTAAATGTACAGAATAAAGAAAGCAAACTAGGTTAAATGCGTTGTTCAAAACTCGTTATACTACGATTGACGAAGGTGGTTAAAGTCGTAGGTCGTGTTGGACAATTTTCATCCAACACGACAAATACTTTGCTAGAAAATTTAATGTCGTGTTTAATGA
>CAKVND010000138.1 GCA_934777245.1 uncultured Candidatus Melainabacteria bacterium
ACAAAATTAACACAAAAATCAGTTGGTGAAGTATTAACAGCTATCATCGATGTTACTCAAGATACAGTTAAAAAAGGGGAAAAAGTTACTCTAGTAGGTTTTGGTACATTCGAGCCAAGAAAAAGAGCTGCAAGAAACGGTCGCAACCCTCAAACCGGTGAAGCTATCAAAATAGAAGCTAAGACAGTTCCGACTTTCTCAGCAGGCAAAAAGTTTAAAGAAATTGTAAAATAGTTGTTTTTTGAATTTTCAAAAGAGGAAAAACGAGGTTAGAAATAGCCTCGTTTTTTTTATTGATACAAAACCGACATAAAAGTCGGAAGTGGTGTTCCAATTCCTTTGCTTCCGAGCTAATGTGTTCGGTGATGAAAGATGATAATAAATATATAAATATTAAAAAGGTAGCAGAAGCCAAAGGTTTAAAAAGCACTCGCTCTTTGAGGTTAGAGATTAATAAAACTGAAAGCAAATACATCTCTCGTGAAGTTAAAGTAAATGGCGGAATATCATACGAGATATTGTTTTCAAGTTTAGAACCTGAAATCCAACAGAAACTCAGAGATGCCAAGAATAAAACAACCGCAATTGCACCTTTGTATTACAAACCAACAAATTTCGTTTCAGACAAAACAAGAATTACGGCAAATTTTAGAGCAAATATTGTTGTTGCATTACAAAAATTAAGAAAACAGTATTCAACCAAAAAAGAAGCCGACTCCGTATTTTTAGATTTATACAACTCCGGCTTGTATCTTCCGAAAGCCTACAATTTTATCGGAAGTATTTCAATCGGAACTCTGCACCGTTGGGTTAAAGCATTTGAGCAACACGAATCAACAGAATGTCTGCAACCAAAATATAAATGGTCAAAGCAAGGCGAGTACAATTCGATTTTAAATGATGAAATGAAAAATATTTTACTCACACTTTTGTTGCATCCGAGCAAGTATAATTACGGAAAAGCGATTAAGCTAACTAAAGAAATTTTGAGAAAACGAGGATATGAGGCATTACCTTGTGATTTAACCTTCAAAAGATATGCAGAAAATTTTAGAAAAAATAATTATGCCGAATGGATTCTCCGCCGAGAAGGAATGAAAGCATATCACGATAAGGTTGAACCATACATAGAACGTGATATTTCAAAAATTGAGGTTGGTGATATTCTTGTTGCTGATGGTCATGTTTTGAATTTTCAAGTTATTAATCCGTTTACAGGAAAACCAACGAGATCGACCTTGGTGGGATTCTTGGATTGGAAATCAACCGCTCTTGTTGGATATGAAATTATGATGACTGAGAGTACACAATGCATTGCAAGTGCACTCCGTAATGCAATTATTAATTTAGGTATGATTCCAAAAGTTGTATATCAAGATAACGGAAAAGGATTCAAGGCTAAGTTTTTTCAAGATTGCGATTTTGATGAAGATATATTTAACGGAGTGTATGCGAATTTAAACATTCACTCCGTTTTTGCAAAACCATATAATGCTCGAGCAAAAGTTATTGAACGATTTTTCTTAGAATTTCAAGAAGAATTAGAAAAAGGAATGCCGAGCTACATCGGAACAAGTATTGAAGACAAGCCTGCGTGGTTGAAAAGAGGAGA
>CAKVND010000139.1 GCA_934777245.1 uncultured Candidatus Melainabacteria bacterium
ACACATTTAAAAAGCTAGAGGTTAACCCTCTAGCTCATATCCCAAAATCTTTCCGATTTTCAATTCGTTTTTCCAAAGAATGTTGCAGTTTATGTACAAGAGTCGGATTTCCCTTTTTGCTTGAACTATGTCATTTTTTAGACTTTCAATGTACTCGTTTATATTCCTAACCTCCCTTTTGGATAATCTTTTATCCTCATCACGTTCTTTTTGTAATTCGTTAATTCTACGATTAAACTTACTGATAAGCCTTTTGTAATGGAATTCCTGTTCTTCGTATTTGATTCTTTTTTCGTCCATATAATTAAACAAATCTTCAAGTATATTTTTAGGAGTTGCATTCAAATTTTGTTGCAAAAATCGTTTTTCTAATTTGTTATCCATTTTCACCTCCTAATATCCTAATGCCTTCAACACTTTGTTCATATCCTTTTCGGACGGTTCATTATCAATCCAATCGTAAGCTAGACTGTCGTAAAACACGTCTGAATTTTCTACAAAACCAAGCTTTTTAAGAACCTCTAAAGTTTCATCGATGTGAACATTGATTTCATACCTAAGTGCTGATTCTTTCAAATTTTTCTTTGCCATAATGTGTTCCTTTCTTTTTTTGTTTACACCGACATTAATCACTCTGAATGAGTGTCATATCAACTCATTTAGGTGGTTTTGTATCATTCGGACACATTTAAAAAAGTGGGGATGTTTAGTTCCCCACAATTTTTTTGATTACAAATATTTGCAAAAAGTTTCTTTAAATTCTTCCGCCATGTTTATGTGCTTTTTACAAGCTTCTTCAAAATTGTTGTCATCTGATAGATTAAATAGCTCAGTTTTACGGATTCTTGAGGATTTCACACCTTCTTTATTATGCCAATCAAGTGTACCGAGTGCGGTTTCGATTTCGGTTTTGAAGTTCAACAGGTGTTCAAATTTTGTTTTATCGTTGTTTATAAACAACTCTGTAGCAACATAGTTTTCGGTTGCACTAATTGTTTGAACGATTTGCACTCCGCTTTTTCCGATTGATATGTATTGAAAATGTTGTGGCTTGCTATTCATTGGAATTTGCATTTGACTTTGTAATTCATCGCAAACTTCAAAATATTTTGCCCAGTATGATTTTTGAATTATTGATGCCGGACTGTTGAGGTTTTTAATCGGCTTTTTCTTGATTGGCGGTTTGGCTAAACAAGTGCAATCCAAGTATCCTTCATCGTTTGGTGTAACTTTAATAACAAAAATGCCGGAATTGTGCATGTGAGAATTTACTTTTTCAACAAAATTCATAATCTTTTCTTTCTCATTTGTAACTATCCAAACGATGTATGATTCATCTTTCATTGAGTTTGGGTTTGTTGGTTCAAATAAATTTAAAAACGATTCAAAGTTTTGTGTAAGTTCAACTATTTTACACAAATTTTCCGCTTTTGTTTTTGTGTATTTTGACACAATGTCAACAATAGCCGTTGGTAATGGATTGTTTGCTACAAATTCTTGAAAATTTGCTTTGCTTTTTAGTGCGTTTTCTAC
>CAKVND010000140.1 GCA_934777245.1 uncultured Candidatus Melainabacteria bacterium
TTGATTATGTCAATGACAATGGTTGTAACAGTGCAGAATGCTTTGTTCTTCCTTATTGTTTGGGAATTGATGTCATTGTCATCATTCTTCCTTGTAATATTTGAGGGCGAAAAGAAAGAAGTTATTTCTGCAGGTATTAAGTATTTAGTTTATATGCATTTGTCAGTAATATTTATTATTGCTGCATTTGTAATGTTAAACATACAGTCAAACAGCTTGAACTTTGCTGATTTTGCACCTGCTCTTCAAGGTAGCGAACAATTTGCAAATATTGTTTTCTTCCTTGCTTTCTTGGGCTTTGGTATAAAAGCAGGTTTTGTTCCGTTTCATAATTGGTTGCCTGACGCTCACCCTGCTGCACCTTCACATGTTTCAGCAATTATGTCAGGTGTAATGATTAAAACAGGTTTGTACGGAATTTTGAGAATCTTGTTCCTTATTGGAACACCTTCAAAGTGTATTGCATATACTGTATTTGTAGTGGCTTTGGTAACTGCTATGTATGGTATTTTGTATGCTTTGGCTCAAAGAGATTTGAAAAAGCTTTTGGCTTATTCGTCAATTGAAAATATCGGTATTATCGGCTTAGGTATCGGCTTAGGTATGATAGGCTTGGCTTATGGAAACCAACTTGTTGCAATGCTTGGTTTTGCCGGTGGTATTTTACACATTTT
Source organism: uncultured Candidatus Melainabacteria bacterium (assembly GCA_934777245.1). The sequence continues at coordinate 675 of CAKVND010000140.1, forward strand.
GAACCACTCAATTTTCAAAGAATTAATGTTCTTTGGTGCAGGTTCAGTTTATAACAGAACTCATACAAGAGATATGGAAGTTTTGGGCGGCTTGATTAAGAAGATGCCTAACACAGCTTCTTTATTTATAATTGGTGCGGCAGCTATTAGCGGTTTGCCACCATTTAACGGCTTTATTAGTGAATTTTTAATATACTTTGGTATGTTAAAAGGTACATTGGGAAGCAATATTGCGTTGTTGATTACATTAATTCTAGCGATGGCAGGTTTGGCTATGGTTGGAACAATGGCAATGCTTTGCTTCACTAAAGCTGCAAGTATTACTTTCTTGGGACAACCAAGAAATGAAGAAATCTACAATCACGTAGAAAAAGATGTACCAAAATGCATGTGGGTACCAATGGCATTGCTCGCAGTTGCTGCTCTTGCAATTGGTATGATGCCACAAGTATTTGTAGCATTAATTATGGGACCAATCAGTATGTTTGTTAAAGTACCTACTGCAATTGTTCCAATGACTGTTTTAACAATGATGCAAATTCTTTCTGTTTGCTTCTTTATTTTGGCAGTTCTAATCATTGCATTATATGCATACAAAATGTTGGCACACAAAAAAGTTGCAGAACATACAACTTGGGGTTGCGGATATAATAGAGGCAATGCTCATGTTCAATATACAGGCGCATCTTACGTAAGCTTGTTCTTATCAACATTAAAACCTTTGTTCAAGAGAGTTACACATATTAAGAAACCTAAGGAATTATTCCCTAAGGAAGCTCACTATGAACAAGATATTGAAGACATTGAAGAAGCTTATATTGTTAAACCGCTTATCAAGTGGGATGAAAAATTACTTTC